>NZ_JBJHAC010000001.1:0-316537 GCF_054050835.1 Blastococcus sp. SYSU DS0510
ATCTTTCCACCACCAGACCATGCGGTCAGCGGTCATATCCGGTATTAGCCCCAATTTCTTGGAGTTATCCCAGAGCCAGGGGCAGGTTGCCCACGTGTTACTCACCCGTTCGCCACTGATCCCCACCGAAGCGGTTCACCGTTCGACTTGCATGTGTTAAGCACGCCGCCAGCGTTCGTCCTGAGCCAGGATCAAACTCTCCGTAGATGATTTGATACCAGCTGAGAACCGCGAGCTGACACTCGCGATATCAATCAACCAAAGGAATCCCAGCCACGACCACAAGAATCGCGGCACGGGGTATTACTTGGCACTGACTTTCGGCACGCTGTTGAGTTCTCAAGGAGCGGACGCGCAGAAACTCGACCCTTCCGGGCTTCGTCCCTGGCTGGATGTCCCACTCTACGCCGGTTTCCAGCAGCCCGTCTAGCGGGGGGCTGGTCCGGCGGCCCTCCCGGGCCGCGCGGCGCAGAGAGAAAGTTACGTGCCCCCGCAGGCCGTGTCAAACGAGCTGCAGGTGACGCGCGCCACGCCCCCCGCCGCCTGGGGTCGGCCCCGTCCAGAGGCTCGCGCCGAGCCTGCGAGGCGTGAGGAGGACGGGGTCCTTCTAGAGCCCCAGGAAGCCCTCGATGCCGACGGTGAGACCGGGCCGCCGCCCGATCTCCCGGACGGCGAGCAGCACCCCGGGCATGAACGAGGCACGGTCGAACGAGTCGTGCCGCAGCGTCAGCGACTCCCCCGCCGCCCCGAGCAGCACCTCCTGGTGCGCAACCAGACCGGCCAGCCGCACGGCGTGCACGCGCACCCCCTCGACGTCGGTGCCGCGCGCCCCCGGCAGCTCGTCGGTCGTGGCGTCGGGCGCCGGAGGGAGCCCGGCCGCGCGGCGCGCCGAGGCCACCAGGCGCGCGGTCCGCACCGCCGTCCCCGAGGGGGCGTCCACCTTGTTCGGGTGGTGCAGCTCGACGACCTCCACGGACGGGAAGAAGCGAGCCGCCTCCTGGGCGAAGCGCATCAGCAGGATCGCCCCAATGCCGAAGTTGGGGGCGATGACGACCCCGAGCTCCGGCTTCGGCTCGAGCCACTCGGCGACGGTCGCCAGTCGGGCCTCGTCGAACCCGGTGGTGCCCACGACGCAGTGGATGTTGTTGTCGATGCAGAACCGGATGTTGTCCATCACCACGTCGGGACGGGTGAAGTCGACGACCACCTGGGCGCCGGCGTCGGCGACGTTGAACAGCCAGTCGCCGTCGTCCACCATGGCCACCAGCTCGAGGTCGTCGGCGTCGTTCACCGCCCTGACCACCTCGGTGCCCATCCGGCCGCGGGCGCCGAGCACTCCCACCGGGATGAGGGGGGACTCCCCCTCGACGGAGGCGGGCTGCTGGCCGGGCGCGCTCGTGGTCACGCGGTCAGGTTTCCCGGCCCGGCCCCGCGATGCAAGACAGGGCCCCGGTCAGCGCGTCCGCCGGGCGAGGGCGGCCCACGCGAGCAGCCCCACGAGGATCCCCGCGACGTCGGCGACGACGTCGGCGAGGGACATCGAGCGGCCGAGCGGCGTGAGCCCCTGCACCAGCTCGCTGGCCACCGCGTAGGCCACCAGCCCCGTCGCCAGCGGCACCCCCTGCATCCCGGCCCACCGGCCGGTCAGCGCCAGGGCGCCGAAGACGAGCAGGTGGACCGCCTTGTCGGTCCCCGGGGGCGCGGTCGGCACCCCCGAGGCCGGCAGGAAGAGCACGACGACCGAGACCAGCACCGCGAGCGCGAAGGCGGCCTGCGGCAGGGAGGTCCGGGTCGTCGGCATCCGCGAGGTCAGAGCCGGTCGAGGTCCGACTCGCGGTAGGGCCCCACCACGGCCAGGCAGGTCTCCCGGCCGAACAGCTCCCCTGCCACCGACCGGACCTGCGCCTCGTCGACGGACTCGATGCGCGCGAGCACGTCCCGCACCGGGACGTACTCCCCGTAGGACAGCTCGCTCTTGCCCAGCCGGCTCATGCGCGAGCCGGTGTCCTCCAGCCCGAGCACCAGCCCGCCCTTCAGCTGACCGCGCGCCCGGGCCACCTCCTCGGTGGTGAGCCCCTCGGCGGCGACCCGCCCGAGCTCCTCCCGCACCAGGCGGAGCACCTCGGGCACGCGCTTCTTGGAGCAGCCCGCGTAGACGGAGAAGGCGCCCGCGCCGGCGTAGTGGGTGAGCGCCGACCCGACGCTGTACACCAGCCCGCGCTTCTCCCGGATCTCCTGGAACAGCCTCGAACTCATGCCACCTCCGACGGCGGCGTCCAGCACGGCGGCGACGTACCGGCGCTCGTCCAGGCGCCCCATGGCGGGCGTGCCGAGCAGCAGGTGGGTCTGCTCCGTCCGGCGCGAGATGAGCCCGGCCGGCCGCGCGGGCCGCTCGAGCGCCACGTCGCCGGTGCGCAGCGGCGCGGGACGGGCCGCACCGGAGAGCCGGTCGCCGAATGCCGCCGTCACCAGGTCGAGCACCTGCTGGTGGTCCACCCGCCCGGCCGCGGTCACCACGATCGAGGGCACGGCGTAGCGGGAGCGGTACCAGCCGTCGACGTCCTCCCGGGTGAGCCCCTCGATCGACTCGACGGTGCCCAGGACCGAGCGCCCGAGCGAGGTGTCGCCGTACAACGTCTCGGCGAAGAGGTCGTGGACGGCGTCCGAGGGCTCGTCGTCGCGCATGGCGATCTCCTCGAGCACCACCGTGCGCTCGGACTCCAGGTCCGCCGCCGTGTTGGTCGCCTCGGTGACCAGGTCGGCCAGCAGCGTCACCGCGAGCGGGAGGTCGCTGGCGAGCACGTTGGCGTAGTAGCAGGTGTGCTCCTTGGCGGTGAACGCGTTCATCTCACCGCCGACGGCGTCCATGGCGGTCGCGATCTCCAGCGCCCCGCGCGACGTCGTCCCCTTGAACAGCAGGTGCTCGAGGAAGTGCGAGGCCCCCGCGACGGCCGGCGTCTCGTCGCGCGAGCCCACGCCCACCCAGATGCCCAGGGTCGCCGACAGCACCCCCGGCATCGTCTCGGTGAGCACCCGCAGGCCCCCGGGGAGCTCGGTGCGCTCCACCCGGCCGCCGACCTCGTCGAGGTCCAGCAGCGCGGTCGTCCCGACGGGAACCGGGGTGGGGGCCGCTCCCGGAGAAGCGGCGCCCACCCCGGCCCGGATCAGATCAGTCGTGGTCACTCACCCGCAGGGGCGGACTCGGCCGGGGCCTCGGCGGGGGCCTCGGCGCCGTCGGCACCGTCGGCGGCGACCGGCGCGAGGCTGATCTTGCCGCGGGCGTCGATGTCGGTGATCTCCACCTGCATCTTGTCGCCGACGTTGGCGACGTCCTCGACCTTGCCGATGCGCTTGCCCGCACCGAGCTTGCTGATGTGGACCAGCCCGTCCTTGCCCGGGAGCAGGGAGACGAAGGCGCCGAACGGCGTCGTCTTGACGACCGTGCCGAGGAAGCGCTCGCCGACCTTGGGCATCTGCGGGTTGGCGATGGCGTTGATCCGGTCCACCGCGGCCTGGGCCGAGGGGCCGTCGGACGCGCCCACGTAGATCGTGCCGTCGTCCTCGATCGTGATGTCCGCGCCGGTCTCGTCCTGGATCGCGTTGATCATCTGACCCTTGGGGCCGATCACCGCGCCGATCTTGTCGACCGGGATGCGCACCGTGGTCACCCGCGGGGCGTACGGGCTCATCTCGTCGGGGGCGTCGATGGCCTCGTTCATCACGTCGAGGATGTGCAGCCGGGCGGCGCGGGCCTGGGTCAGCGCCTGGGCGAGCACGTCGGACGGGATGCCGTCGAGCTTGGTGTCCAGCTGCAGCGCGGTGACGAACTCCCGCGTGCCGGCGACCTTGAAGTCCATGTCACCGAACGCGTCCTCGGCACCGAGGATGTCGGTCAGCGCCACGTACTCGGTCCTGCCGTCGACCTGGTCGGAAACCAGGCCCATGGCGATGCCGGCGACCGGGGCCTTGAGCGGCACGCCGGCGTTGAGCAGCGCCAGCGTCGAGGCGCAGACCGACCCCATGGAGGTCGAGCCGTTGGAGCCGAGCGCCTCGGAGACCTGCCGGATCGCGTAGGGGAACTCCTCGCGGTCGGGCAGCACCGGCAGGAGCGCGCGCTCGGCGAGCGCGCCGTGGCCGATCTCGCGCCGCTTGGGCGAGCCCACGCGACCGGTCTCGCCGGTGGAGTACGGCGGGAAGTTGTAGTTGTGCATGTAGCGCTTGCGGTTGTCCGGCGACAGCGTGTCGAGCTGCTGCTCCATGCGGAGCATGTTCAGCGTGGTGATCCCCAGGATCTGGGTCTCGCCGCGCTCGAACAACGCCGAGCCGTGCACGCGCGGGACGACCTCGACCTCGGCCGACAGCGGCCGGATGTCGGTGACGCCGCGGCCGTCGATGCGGACCTTGTCGCGCAGGATGCGCTGCCGGACGACCTTCTTGGTGACGGCGCGGAAGGCGGCCAAGACCTCCTTCTCGCGACCCTCGAACTGGTCGGCGAGCGACGCCTTGACCTCGTCCTTGAGCGCCTCGGTGGCGTCCTCGCGCTCCTGCTTGCCCGCGATGGCCTGCACCTCGCCGAGGCGGGTCAGGGCGGCGGACTCGACGGCGGCGTAGACGTCGTCCTGGTAGTCCAGGAAGCGCGGGAACTCCGCGACCGGCTTGGCGGCCTTGGCGGCCATCGCGCTCTGCGCCTCGCACAGCGCCTTGATGAAGGGCTTGGCGGCCTCGAGGCCCTGGGCCACGACCTCCTCGGTCGGGGCGCTGGCGCCCCCGGCGACGAGCTCGATCGTCTTCTCGGTGGCCTCGGCCTCGACCATCATGATCGCGACGTCGCCGTCCGGGAGCAGGCGACCGGCGACGACCATGTCGAAGACGGCCTCCTGGAGCTCTGAGTGCGTCGGGAAGGCGACCCACTGGCCGCGGATGAGCGCGACCCGGGTGCCGCCGATCGGGCCGGAGAACGGCAGGCCCGACAGCTGGGTCGAGGCCGACGCGCCGTTGATGGCCATGACGTCGTAGAGGTGCTCGGGGTCCAGGGCCATGACGGTGATGACGACCTGGACCTCGTTGCGCAGCCCCTTGGCGAAGGTCGGCCGCAGCGGGCGGTCGATCAGCCGGCAGGTGAGGATCGCGTCCTCGGACGGCCGGCCCTCGCGGCGGAAGAACGAGCCGGGGATGCGGCCCGCGGCGTACATCCGCTCCTCGACGTCGACGGTCAGCGGGAAGAAGTCGAAGTGCTCCTTGGGCTGGCGGCCCGCCGTGGTGGCCGACAGCAGCATGCTGTCGCCCATCGTCACGACGACCGAGCCGGCGGCCTGCTTGGCCAGCCGGCCGGTCTCGAAGGTGATGCTGCGGCTGCCGAAGCTGCCGTTGTCGATGACCGCGGTGGCGGTGGTGACCCCGTCCTCGGGGTCGAACTCGGCAGCGATGCTGCCCTGGGTGGTGGGTGCGGACACGTGTCCTTCTCTCTTCGTCGCATACCGCGACGTTCCTCTTGCGGCGCCTCGCGCCGACCTGCTTCCGGGGCGACCGGTCTTCGATCGAAGCCCTCGGGCGGTGCTGTTCCCCGGAGGTGGGGAACCGATGCGTCCCGGGGGCCACTACCGAGGACCGGCCCTTGGCGGGGCGGTCGGCCGGAGGGCCTCGAACTCGGACGGCGGGTGCCGTACGAGAGAGGGGACCGTCCCGGATCGATCCGGGAGCGGTCCCCTCGACGTGCTAGCGGCGCAGGCCGAGCCGCTCGATCAGCGACCGGTAGCGGTTGATGTCGGTCTTCGCCAGGTAGTTCAGCAGCCGGCGACGCCGGCCCACCAGCAGGAGCAGGCCCCGCCGGCTGTGGTGGTCGTGCTTGTGCGCCTTGAGGTGCTCCGTCAGATCACTGATCCGGCGGGTCAGCATCGCGACCTGCACCTCGGGCGAACCGGTGTCCTTGTCGACCGTCGCGTACTCGGTCATGATCTGCTGCTTCGTCGCGCTGTCGAGCGCCATGGTTCGCCTCCTGGGCGGGTCACGTGTGGCCCCCGGTCTGACTCACGAGGGCAGCGTTCACACAGCCGTGCGTGCACGGCTGGCACGAGACTACCAGCGGTGATCAGCCGGTCGGACCGAGTGGCCGCCGGCCGGGGTGCCGTCCGGAGGACGACGCCGTCACAGGCCCAGCAGCGCCCGGGTGTCGGCCACGTCCTTGGCCATGGCGGCCAGGAGCCCGTCGACGTCGGCGAAGGCGGCCATCGGCCGGAGCCGGTGGGCGAACTCGACGCCGACGTGCTCGCCGTAGAGGTCGCCGTCGTAGTCGAGGACGTAGGCCTCGACCGTGCGGCGGCTGCCCTGGAAGGTGGGGTTGGTCCCCACGGAGATCGCCGCGGGGAACCGTTCCCGGCTGGCCCCGCTGCGCGGGTCGCGGGTGACCAGGTGCCCGGCGTAGACGCCGTCGGCGGGGATGGCGGTGTACGGCGGGGTCTCCACGTTGGCGGTCGGGTACCCCAGGTCGCGGCCGCGGCGGTCACCGCGCACGACGACGCCGTCGACCCGGTGCGGCCGGCCGAGCGCGCGGGCCGCCGGGACCATGTCCCCCGCGGCGACGCAGGCGCGGACGTAGGTCGAGGAGATGGTGACCTCGCCGTCCTCCGAGGCGTCCTGCGCCAGCGACACCCCCTCGACGGCGAAGCCGAAGCGGCGCCCCTCCGCGGTGAGCGAGGAGACCGTGCCGGCGGCGCGGTGGCCGTAGGTGAAGTTCTCCCCCACCACCACCTGCGCGGCGTGCAGCCGCTCGACCAGCACGGTGTGGGTGAAGGTCTCCGGCGGGAGCTTCATGAACTCCGCGGTGAACGGCAGCACGCACATGGCGTCCACGCCGAGGTCGGCGACGAGCTCGGCCTTGCGGTCCAGCGAGGTGAGGATCGCCGGGTGCGACCCGGGCCGCACGACCTCCGCCGGGTGGGGGTCGAAGGTCAGCAGCAGGCAAGGGCGTCGCATGGCCCGGGCCCGCGCGACGGCGGCCCCGATGAGCTTCTGGTGCCCGCGGTGGACGCCGTCGTACATCCCGACGGTGACCACCGTGCGCCCGAGATCACCGGGGGTGGCCTCGAGCCCCCGCCAGCGCAGCACGCGACAACCCCCGCCGCGGTCAGGAGACCTGGTGCAGCCAGCCGTGGGTGTCGGCCACCCGCCCGTGCTGGATGTCGAGCAGCGTCTCGCGCAGCCGCATGGTGATCGGGCCGGGCTCGCCGTCGCCCACGGTGAAGTCGCCGGTGCGGGCGCGGATCTGACCGACCGGGGTGATGACGGCGGCCGTCCCGCAGGCGAAGGTCTCGGTGATCGAGCCGTCGAGCGCGCCGCTGCGCCACTCGTCGAGGGTCACCTTGCGCTCGGTCACCCGGTGTCCGAGCTCCCGGGCGACGGTGATCAGCGAGTCGCGGGTGATGCCCGGCAGCAGGGTGCCGGAGAGCTCGGGGGTGACCAGCTCGGCGTCCTCGCCGGAGCCCAGGACGAAGAACAGGTTCATCCCGCCCAGCTCCTCGATGTAGCGCCGCTCCACGGCGTCGAGGTAGACGACCTGGTCGCAGCCGAGCTCGCTCGCCTGCTGCTGGGGCCGGAGGCTCGCCGCGTAGTTGCCGGCGCACTTCACGTCGCCGGTGCCCCCGGGCGCGGCCCGCACGTAGTCCTCGGAGACGAAGACGGAGACCGGGTGCACGCCGCGCGGGAAGTAGGCGCCGGCGGGGCTCGCGATCACCAGGAAGAGGTACTCGTGCGCCGGGCGGACGCCGAGGAAGGACTCGCTGGCCAGCTGGTAGGGGCGCAGGTACAACGTCTGGTCCGGCCCCGTGGGCACCCACGCGCGGTCGGCGTCGACGAGGGCGTCGACGGCGGCGAGGAACGCCTCCTCGGGCACCGGCGGCATCGCCAGGCGCTCGGCGCTGCGGATGAAGCGCGCCGCGTTGGCCTGCGGCCGGAAGGTGGCCACGCTGCCGTCGGGCTGGGCGTAGGCCTTGAGCCCCTCGAAGATCGACTGGGCGTAGTGCAGGGCGGCGGTGCCGGGGTCCATCGGCAGCGGGCCGTACTGCGTCAGCCGGGCGTCGTACCAGCCGCGGCCGACCTGGTACCGGGCCACGAACATGTGGTCGGTGAAGTAGCGGCCGAAGCCGGGGTCGGCCAGCAGCTCCTCGCGCTCGCTGGTGGAGCGGCGCTGCACGTCCTCCACGACCACCGGCACGCCCTCGACGAACGTCCGGGACGTGGTTCGGCTGTCGGCGAGGGTGTCGGTCATGGCTCCTACCCGGGCGTGCGAGGGAACGGCACCAGCCCGCGGGCGTGCGGGGCCGGTGCCGTCACACTAACCCGGCTCAGGCCCCGTCCTCGTGCTCGCCCTTCGGGCCGGCGGTCTCCAGCACCTCGTAGGTCCAGACGTGCGCCGAGTGCGGCGCGGCCGAGGCGAGGGTGTCACCGCCACCGGAGTGGGCCCGGTCGAAGTCCTGGCCGGACTGCCAGGCCTCGTAGGCCTCGACGCTGCTCCACCGCGTGTACACCAGGTACTGGTCGGTGCCCTCCACCGGCCGCAGCAGCTCGAACCACTCGAAGCCGGGGGTGGTCTCCACGGCTCCGGCGCGCCCGCGGAACCGCTCCTCGAAGCGCTCCTGCTTGTCCTTCGGCACGGTGATCGCGTTGATCTTGACGACGCTCATGGTCGTGCCCTTCCCGGGCGGGGTGGCCGCCAACCGCACGACCACCCCCCGCGTGCGGCAGGCTGGTGCAGGTGAGCGCACCCCGCACCGCAGACCTGGGCTTCGCCCGCCTGGACCTCGACCGCGAGACCCGGACGGGTACGCCCGAGGTCGTGTTCGCGGCCGGCAAGACCCCCGCCCAGACCGTGGCCTGCCTGGCCGCCCTGCTGGAGGGGTCACCGGCGCCGTTCGCCTGGGCCAGCCGGGTCGACGACACCACCGCGGCGGCGGTCCTCGAGCGGTGGCCTGACGCCGTCGTCGACGCGGAGGCGCGGTGCGCCTTCGTGGGCACCCTGCCGGACCCGGTCGGCGAGGTGCTCCTGCTGACCGCGGGCACCTCGGACGGCCCGGTGGCCGCGGAGGTGGCGGCCACGCTGCGCGCGTCCGGCGTGGGCTGCCGCCGGGTGGACGACGTCGGCGTGGCGGGGATCCACCGCGTCCTCGGCGTCGCCCCGGACCTCGGGGCGGCCGACGCCGTGGTCGTCGTCGCCGGCATGGACGGTGCGCTGCCCAGCGTGGTCGCCGGGCTCACCGACCGGCTCGTCGTCGCCGTCCCCACGTCGGTGGGCTACGGCGCCGCCTTCGAGGGGCTGGCCGCCCTGCTGACCATGCTCACCGCCTGCGCCCCGGGGGTGCTCGTCGTCAACATCGACAACGGGTTCGGGGCCGGGGTGGCCGCCGCGCGGATCGTCCGCTCGGCTCAGCGGTAGCGCACGGGGTCGGGCAGCAGCTCGTTCATCGCCCCCGACCGGAAGCCGCGCGGGTCGAGCTCGACCCGGGCGAAGCCGGGGACGGCGGCGTGCAGGTCCACCCGCGCCGCGAGGTCGGCCACCAGCGCGGCGTCGACCTCCACCCGGGCGACGTCGTCGCCGAGGTCGCGCACCCGCAGGTCGCGCACCGGCAGCCCGGCCGCGAGGAGTGCGGTGCGCAACGCGGCCTCCGCGTGCTCCACGCGGGCCAGCCCCGCGGCAGACACCGGCACCCCGTAGGCGATCCGGCTGGCCAGGCAGGCGGCCGCGGGCTTGTCGGCCAGCGGTAGCCCCCAGCGGCGGGCGGCGGCGCGGACGTCGTCCTTGGTGAGCCCGGCCCGCGCCAGCGGCGTCCAGGCGCCGCGCTCGGCCGCCGCGCGGATGCCCGGCCGGAACCCCGCGACGACGTCGTCGGCGTTGGTGCCGGTGACCACGTCGGCGATGCCGAGCCGGTCGGCCAGCGGGCGCAGCACCTCGACCAGCTCGGTCTTGCAGAAGGCGCACCGGTCCCCGCCGTTGGCCCGGTAGCCCTCGCGGGAGAGCTCGTCGGTGCGCGGCCGCTCGTGCCGCACCCCCAGCGACGCGGCGAACTCCCCCGCGCCGGCGAGCTCGGCGGCCGGCAGGCTCGGCGAGACGGCGGTGGCGGCGACCACCCGGCCGGCGCCGAGCGCGCGTACCGCGGCGGCGAGCAGGACGCCGGAGTCGACCCCGCCGGAGAACGCGACGAGCACCCCGGGCAGCGGGCGCAGGAGCGCGTCGAGGTCGGCCAGGCGGGCGTCGAGGGTCACGGTGGCCAGGCTGCCACCGCCTCAGGCCGGCGGGAAGCCGACGACGACGCGCGCCGTGCGACCGGCGTCCTCGACGAGGGCCGCCAGCCGGCCGTCGGGGTCCACGGCGGCGTGCAGCCCGGCCCCCCCGGTCGCGGGGATGCGCTGGCCGTAGCCGAGCGCCCGCGCCTCCTCCGGGGTGAGCGGCCGCTCGGGGAAGACCAGGCGCGCCGCCTCCGTGAGCCCGAGGAACCCGGGCCCGCCGCCGGCGACCAGCGAGGCGGCTGCGTCCTCGACCGTGCCGGACTGCGCGACCGCGAACGGCCCCGAGGCGGTGCGGCGCAGCGCCGTCAGGTGGCCGCCGACGCCCAGCGCCGCGCCCGCGTCGCGGGCGATGGCGCGGATGTAGGTCCCGGCGGTGCACTCGACCGTGACGTCGACGTCCAGCAGGTCCGGCTCCGGCCGGCTGAGGCGGTGCACCTCCAGCCGGTGCACGGTGACCGAGCGGGGGGCGAGCTCGACGGCCTCCCCCGCCCGCACGCGGTCGTAGGACCGACGGCCGTCGACCTTGACCGCGCTCACCGCCGAGGGCACCTGCTGCAGCGGTCCGGTCTGCGCGGCGAGGGCCGCGCGGACGGTGTCGTCGTCGAGGTGCGCCGCGGAGGTGGTCGTGAGCACCTCGCCCTCGCGGTCGTCGGTGACCGTCGCCTGCCCCAGCCGGATCCTGGCCTCGTAGGTCTTGCCGTGCCCGCCGACGTACCCGAGCAGCCGGGTCGCGGTGCCGACGCCCAGGACCAGCAGCCCGGTGGCCATGGGGTCGAGCGTCCCGGCGTGCCCGACCTTGCGCACCGACAGCGCGCGGCGGGCCCGGGCGACGACGTCGTGGGAGGTCATGCCGCCCGGCTTCTCCACCAGCAGCAGTCCGGGCGGGACGTCGGCATCCGGGCGTCGGCTCATTGCTCGACTCCGCCCTCGTTCCGCTCCTCGGTCGCTGGCGCTCCCTGCGATGCTCGCTCGGGCGTCGTTCTCGCGGTGCTCACGGGGCAACCGTCTCAGGCGCGCCCACCCACCGGTCACCCGCCACCCGCACCAGCACCGCGACCAGCCGCAGCACGATGAAGAGCGTGAGCCCGGTCCAGATCCCGGCGAGGCCGAGGTCCAGCGGCCCGGCGAGCAGCGACAGCGGCAGGAATCCGACGAGCGCGGCCGCGATGGTGACGGTCCGCAGGTAGCCGACGTCGCCGGCCCCCATCAGCACGCCGTCCAGGGCGAACACCACCCCCGCCAGCGGCTGGAAGCAGGCGAGGAACCACCAGACGAGGGCGGCCTGCGCCAGCACCGCCGGGTCGTCGGTGAACAGCGGCGGCAGGACGTCCCGCAGCGCGATGAGGACGGCGGCCACGAGGCAACCGGTGGCCAGGCCCCAACCCACGACGCGGCGCGCCGTCGCGCGGGCCTCGTCGGGCCGCCCGGCGCCGAGGGCGTGGCCGACCAGGGTCTGCGCCGCGATGGCGTAGGCGTCGAGCACCAGGGCGAGGAAGAAGAAGAGCTGCAACGCGATCTGGTGGGCACCCAGGGCCGCCGTCCCGGCCCGCGCGGCAACCCCGGCGGCGACCAGGAAGGACAGCTGCAGCACCGCCGCCCGCAGCAGCAGGTCGCGGCCGATGACCAGCTGCCGCACGATCGCCCGCGGGTGCGCGCCCCAGTCGGCGCCCTCGCGCAGCAGCGCCCGCACGAAGAGGGCGGCGGTGAGCGCCTGCCCGGCGACGTTCGCCACCGCCGAGCCGACCAGGCCCAGCCCCACCGGGTGCACGAGCAGCGGGCAGAGGACGAGGCTGAGCAGGCTGCCCGCGACGACGTAGCGCACCGGGCGGCGCAGCTCCTGGACACCGCGCAGCCAGCCGTTCCCGGCCAGCGACACCAGCAGCAGCGGGGCCCCGAGCGAGGCCACCCGCAGCCAGCCCTCCCCCGCCTCCGCGACCGGCCCCGCGCCCCCGGCGAGGACCCGGGTCAGCGGCCCGGCCAGCAGTTGGAAGAGGGCGAGCACGAGCACCCCCAGGGCGAGCGCGAGCCAGGTCGCCTGCACGCCCTCCTCGACCGCGCCGGCCCGGTCACCGGCGCCGGCGCGGCGGGCGGCGCGCGCGGTCGTGCCGTACGCCAGGAAGTTCAGCAGCGCGGCTGCCCACGCCAGCAGGCCGCCACCGACGGCGAGCCCACCGAGCGCGACCGTGCCCAGGTTGCCGACGACGGCGGTGTCCACGAGGAGGTACAGCGGCTCGGCCGCGAGGACGACGAGCGCCGGGGCGGCGAGGGCGAGGACGGACGGGGAACCGGATCGCGGGGGCCGGACGCCTACCGATCCGGTTCCCGGATCCGGCTCAGCGGCCTGATCGGCCCCGGTGCGGGGGCCCACGCCTAGCCGGCGAGGCGTGGGGGGCACCGAGATCCTCCTACGCACCTGGTCGCGGTGGCCGGCCCGCGGCCGACAGATCGCAGAGCTCCCGGCGCAGCGCCGCGACGGTGCCCTCGCGGTCGAGGTGCGAGGTGTACCCAGCGGCCGCCCGGTGCCCGCCGCCGCCGAGCGCCGTCGCGACCCGCGCGACGTCGCTCCCCCCGCGGGACCGCAGGGAGACCGACCAGGACCCGTCGTCCTGGCCCTTGAGCACGCAGGCGACGTCCGCCTCCTGGGTCGAGCGGACGACGTCGACCAGCGCCTCGAGCTGTTCCCCGGGCAGGCCGTGCTCGGCCGCCTCGGCGGTGCTGGACCACGTCCACACCAGCCCGGCGCCCACCTCCGGCTCGAGCACCGCGCGCCCGGCGACGACCGAGAGCAGGCCGAGCCAGCCGAAGGGGGCCGTGTCGAACAGCCGGCGGCTGATCGCGGCGTGGTCGATGCCCGTGGCGAGCAGTCGCGCGGCGAGCTCGTGGGTCTCCGGCCGCGTGCTGCCGAACCGGAAGGAACCGGTGTCGGCGGCGAGCCCGGCGTACAGGCAGGTGGCCAGCTGGGCGTCGAGCGCCACGCCGAGGCCGTCGAGGAGGTCGGCGACGAGGGTGACCGTGGCGGGGGCGGCCGGGTCCACGAGCCGCAGGTGGCCGAAGCCGGGGTTGCTGGCGTGGTGGTCGACGACCACGGAGGTGCCGGCGCGGTCGAGCAGCGGAGCCAGCTCGCCGAGGCGCCCCGGGGAGGCCGCGTCGAGGCTGACGAAGACGTCCGGGGACGAGGGGACGGCGCCCGAGGGCACCAGCCCCTCCGCGCCGGGGATCCATCCGAGCGACGCCGGGAGGGTGAACGGGCCCGGGAAGGTGGCGAGCACCCGGGCACCGCGCCGGCGCAGCCCCTCGGCGAGCGCCAGGGTGCTACCGAGGGCGTCGGCGTCGGGTTGGACGTGCCCCGAGAGGACCACGGTCGCCCGCGCATGCGCCGCCTCGGCGAGCACGGCGGCGGCCGACCTCGTGGCGGTGGTGAGGTCCGGGACCGCACCGCCGCCGGGGTTGGCGGGGGTCACCCCGCGGGGTCGGGGTCGGCGACCCGGCCGCCCTGGTGCTCGGTGATGTCGCCGCCGCCCACGGGATAGCCCGGGCCGCCGTCGTCCGGCTCGTCCTCCGCGATGCTCGGCGCCTCCCCGATCTCGCCGCGCTTGCCGCCCTGGGTGGGGTCGCCGGCGTCGGGGGCCGGGCGGCCGCCGAACTCCGAGCGGCCGTGACCCTCGTCGGGCAGGTTCGGGTCGGGGTCGTTCTCGCTCACAGCGCACTCCTCGTCCGGGGCGTCAGGTCCTCGCCGCTGTCATCGGCAGCCCCGTCGCCGGCGGGGCCGTCGTCGTCCTCGTCCTCCGCTGGGCGGCGGTAGGGATCTGGCTCGCCGGCGTAGCTGGCGCCCTCGCGGGCGCGGGCCAGCTCCGCGTCGGCGTGCCGGGCGCGCTCCAGCGCCTCCTCGAGCTCGCGCGCGGTGTCGGGGACGATGTCGGCGACGAAGGTCAGCGACGGGACGAACTTGATCCCGGTCTGCCGGCCGACCGTGGAGCGGAGCACCCCGGTGGCGCTGGTGAGCGCCTTGGCCGAGTCGGCGACCTGCGTCTCGTCGCCGTAGACGGTGTAGAAGACCGTGGCCTCGCGGAGATCGCTGGTCACCCGGGCGTCGGTGACGGTCACCATGCCCAGCCGGGGGTCCTTGATCTGGGACTCGATCGCCGCGGAGACGATCTGTCGGATGCGCACCGCCAGCTTGCGGGCGCGGGCCGGATCGGCCATCAGGGACCTCCTTGGGACTGCCAGGTCGCTACCTGGGTGGGTCGGGCGGCCTCGTCGCAGGGCCCGCCCCCGAGCTTGCGAGGGGGTGGAGGGCGACGAGGTCCTCAATCGGTGTCGCTGACGAGCTGCCGGTGCGTCGACAGCAGGGTCACCTCCGGCCGCTCGGCCAGCAACCGCTCGCAGGCGTCGAGGACGTCGGAGACCTGGGCGGCGTCCCCCGCGACGGTGGCGACCCCGATCTGCACGCGGCGGTGCAGGTCCTGGTCACCGACCTCCGCAGCTGCGACGGCGTACCGCCTCCGCAGCTCGGCCACGATCGGCCGGACGACCGACCGCTTGCCCTTGAGCGAGTGCACGTCGCCCAGCAGCAGGTCGGCGGTGAGCGCGCCGGTGAACACTAGAAGGACCCTCCTGCCCCCCACCGCTCGCGAGCTCGCGCCGGAACCCTGCAGGAGGGCCGTTCCAGCACGTCACCCGCTCGCAGTGGGGGGCAAGGGATCATCTGGTTCAGTCGCGCGGCTTCTCGCGCAGCTCGAAGGTCTCGATCACGTCGTCGACCTTGATGTCGTTGTACGACCCCAGGCCGATACCGCACTCGTAGCCCTCGCGGACCTCGGTCGCGTCCTCCTTGAACCGGCGGAGGGACTCCACCGACAGGTTGTCAGCGACCACGGCACCGTCACGGATCAGGCGCGCCTTGGAGTTGCGCACGATCGTGCCGCTGCGGACCAGCGAGCCGGCGACGTTGCCGACCTTGGGCACCCGGAAGACCTCGCGGACCTCCGCCGTGCCCAGCTGGACCTCCTCGTAGATCGGCTTGAGCATGCCCTTGAGCGCGGCCTCGATCTCGTCGATCGCCTGGTAGATGACCGTGTAGTACCGGACGTCCACCCCCTCGCGGTTGGCGAGCTCGGTGGCCTGGCCCTCGGCCCGGACGTTGAAGCCGAGGACGATGACGTCGTCGGCCAGCGCCAGGTCGATGTCGCTCTTGGTGATGCCGCCGACGCCGCGGTGGATGACCCGCAGCGAGATCTCGTCGTCGACCTCGATCTTCATCAGCGCCTCTTCGAGCGCCTCGACGGTGCCCGAGTTGTCGCCCTTGATGATCAGGTTGAGCTGACGGTTCTCCTTGAGCGCCGCGTCGAGGTCCTCCAGGCTGATCCGCTTGCGCATCGAGGCGTTCTGCGCGTTGCGGATGCGGGCCTGGCGGCGGTCGGCGATCTGCCGGGCGACGCGGTCCTCGTCGACGACGAGGAAGGTGTCGCCGGCGCGGGGCACCGAGGTGAGACCCACGACCTGCACGGGGCGGGCCGGCAGGGCCTCCTTCAGCTTGTTGCCGTGCTCGTCGAGCAGCGACCGGACGCGGCCGTAGGCGTCGCCGGCCACGATCGAGTCGCCCTGGCGCAGCGTGCCGCGCTGGACGAGCACCGTGGCGACGGGGCCACGACCCTTGTCCAGCTTGCCCTCGATGACCACGCCCTGCGGGTCCTGCTCGGTGTTCGCGCGCAGGTCCAGCGAGGCGTCGGCGGTGAGGAGCACCGCCGCGAGCAGGTCGTCGAGGCCCTGCCGGGTGATCGCCGAGACGTCGACGAACATCGTGTCGCCGCCGTACTCCTCGGCGACCAGGCCGTACTCGGTGAGCTGCTGGCGGATCTTGGCGGGGTTGGCCCCCTCCTTGTCCACCTTGTTCACCGCGACCACGATCGGGACCTCGGCGGCCTGGGCGTGGTTGAGCGCCTCGACCGTCTGCGGCATGACGCCGTCGTCGGCCGCGACGACCAGGATCACGATGTCGGTGACCTTCGCGCCGCGGGCACGCATCGCCGTGAACGACTCGTGGCCCGGGGTGTCGATGAAGGTGACGGGACGCTCGTTGCCGTCCAGCTCGGTGACGACCTGGTAAGCGCCGATGTGCTGGGTGATGCCGCCGGCCTCGCGGGCCACGACGTTCGCGTCGCGGATCGCGTCCAGCAGCTTGGTCTTCCCGTGGTCGACGTGACCCATGACGGTCACGACCGGCGGACGGGCGGACCAGTCCTCCTCGTCGCCCTCCTCGTCACCGAAGGTGAGGTCGAAGGTCTCGAGCAGCTCGCGGTCCTCGTCCTCGGGGCTGACGACCTGGATGACCCAGCCGATCTCGGCGCCGAGCAGCTGCAGCGTCTCGTCGTTGACCGACTGCGTGGCGGTCACCATCTCGCCCAGGTGGAACAGGGCGGTGACCAGCGCGGCCGGCTGCGCGTTGATGCGCTCGGCCAGGTCGGTCAGCGAGGCGCCACGGGGCAGCCGGACGGTCTGCCCGTTGCCGCGCGGCAGGCTGACGCCGCCCATGCTGGGCGCCGCCATGGAGTCGAACTCCTGACGCCGCTGCTTCTTGCTCTTGCGCCCGCGGACCGGACCCCGGCCGCCGGGACGCCCGAAGGCACCGGCCGTACCGGCACCCGAGCCACCGCGACCACGGCCACGACCGCCGCCACCGCCGCGGAAGCCACCGCCGGCGGGCGCGCCGGCGCCGGGAGCGCCACCGCCACCGCCGGGACGGAAGCCACCGCCACCGCCACCGCCACCGCCGGGACCACCCGGACGACCGCGACCGGCACCGCCAGGCCCACCGCCCGGTCGGCCGCCACCGGCGGGTCGGGGCGGCATCATGCCGGGCGAGGGGCGCTGCGGCATCATGCCCGGGTTCGGGCGCGGACCGCCGGGACCGGCCGCCGGACGGGGACCACCGGCACCGGCGCCGGGACGGGGACCGCCCGGACCGGGGCGCGGACCACCCGCACCGGGCGCCGGACGGGGGCCGCCCGCGCCGGGCGCGGGACGGGGACCACCAGCGGGGCCCGGACGCGCGCCACCGGCCGCGGGGCCGGGACGCGGCGTGCTGCTGAAGGGGTTGTTGCCCGGGCGCGGAGCCGGCCGCGGGCCGGGACGCGGACCACCCGGGGCAGCGCCACCGGCGGGAGCCGGCCGGGATGCCGCGGGACGGGGAGCGGACGGCTGCTGCACCGGGGCCCCAGGAGCCTGCGCGGCCGGGGCCTGTGCGGCCGGGGCCTGCGGAGCCGGGGCCTGCGGAGCCGGGGCCTGCGGAGCCGGGGCCTGCGGAGCCGGGGCCTGGGCGGCCGGGGCCTGCGGGGCGGGCGCCGCGGGGCGCGGACCCGGACGGGGTCCGGGAGCGGCCGGGCGGGACGGGGCCGACGCCGCCGGGGCCTGCGGAGCAGCAGGGGCCTGCGGGGCGGCCTGCGGCGCCGGAGCGGCGGGACGGGGAGCGGGCGCGCTCGGGCGCGGGGCAGCGGCCCCGTCGTTGCCGCCGCCGGTGGCGGCGCCGAGCGCCTCGCGCAGCCGCCGGGCCACGGGGGCCTCGACGGTGGAGGACGCGGACTTCACGAACTCGCCCTGCTCCTTGAGCTTGGCGAGCACGGTCTTGCTGTCGACACCGAACTCCTTGGCGAGTTCGTGTACGCGGGCTTTGCCTGGCACGGGTCTCCTCTTGGTGAGGCCGGCGGCTTGCCCGCTCGACCTCGTCGTTAGTGGCGCATGGTCATCGTGAGAACTTCACGGCTGAGTCATCCGACGGTGTCCTGTCGACGTGCGGACCGGCCTGGTGCCGACCCGACTGTGCAGTGCTGTCGCCCTCTCCCGGCCCGGCCCCGGCGACCTCCGCGGAGGCGCCCAGGACGTGGGCCCGGAGCGGACCGACCTCCACGGGGGCGCTGGTGCGCAGCGCCCGCGGGAAGGCCCGGCGTCGCTCCGCTGCGCGCAGGCACTCCGCCGTCGGGTGCAGCGAGGCACCGCGACCGGGGAGCCGCCGCCGCGGATCGGGAACCAGGTTCCCGTCCACGACGACCACGCGCAGCAGGTCATCGACCGAGGTTCGCTTCCGGCACCCCACGCAGGTGCGGACCGGATCCGACTTTTCGGCCACCCGTCACTCTAGCGCGTGGCCGGCCCGCGGTGTTCCGCGCGGCGTGGAGCCGAGCGCGGACCGCCCGCGGGAGCCTGCGCGCGGGACCCCGGAGCCCCGCCGCGCCCCCCGCCCGGGTGAGGCGGCAGGCCGGAGCGCAGCGGCGGGCGGCCCACCCCCGGCGAGGGGGTTGCGCCGGCGTCCTCGTCCTGGGCGTCGCTGCGGATGTCGATCCGGCAGCCGGTCAGCCGCGCGGCCAGGCGGGCGTTCTGCCCCTCCTTGCCGATGGCCAGCGACAGCTGGTAGTCGGGGACGACGACGCGGACCGCCTTGGCCTGCGGGTCGACGAGCTGGGCGCTGGACACCCGGGCCGGGCTGAGCGCGGAGGCCACGAAGGACGCCGGGTCCTCCGACCAGTCGACGATGTCGATCTTCTCGCCGTGCAGCTCGCTCATGACGTTGCGCACCCGCTGGCCCATCGGCCCGATGCAGGAGCCCTTGGCGTTCAACCCGGGGACGGAGGTGCGCACCGCGATCTTCGTGCGGTGCCCCGCCTCGCGGGCGACCGCGACGATCTCGACGCTGCCGTCGGCGATCTCCGGGACCTCGAGCGCGAACAGCTTGCGGACCAGGTTCGGGTGGGTCCGCGACACGGTGACCTGCGGGCCCCGGTAGGTGCGGGAGACCGCGACGACGTAGGCCTTGATCCGGCTGCCGTGCGGGTAGGACTCCCCCGGCACCTGCTCGGCGGAGGGCAGCACGGCCTCGACCTTGCCGATGTCGATCATCACGATGCCGCTGGCGTTGCGCCGCTGGTCGGCCTGGACGATGCCGCTGACGATGTCGCCTTCCTTGCCGGCGTACTCGCCGAAGGTCTGCTCGTGCTCGGCGTCGCGCAGCCGCTGGACGATCACCTGCTTGGCGGTGCTCGCGGCGATCCGGCCGAAGTCCGAGGGGGTGTCGTCCCACTCGCGGACGACCTCGCCGTCGGGGCCGATCTCCTGCGCCAGGACGGCGACCTCGCCGCTCTTGCGGTCCACGTGCACGCGCACGTGCTTGGCCGCCCCGTCGGCGTGCCGGTAGGCGGTCACCAGGGCGGTCTCGAGCGCCTCGATGACCGTGTCGACCGGGATGCCCTTCTCCCGCTCCACCGCCTTGAGCGCGGTGACGTCGATGTTCACTTCTCTCCTCCGTCGTCGTCCGCGAGCGCGGCCTGGTCCAGGTCGTCGCGCTCGTCGGCGTCGTGCTCCGCGGTGTCGCCCGCGATCTCGTCGGTGCTGTCGTCGGCGTGGGAGTCGGCCCGGCCGAACTCGACCTGCACCCGCCCCGCGCCCAGCTCGGCCCAGGGCACGCGGCGCGGCTGCGGCGGACGCTTCTTCGCCCCCGGCTTGCCCTTGGCCTCGACGGCCAGCGTGACGCCGTCGCCGTCGACCTCGGTGATCCGCCCGGTGAGCTGCTCGGCCGCCCCGGCGGCACCGACCGCGACCACCACGAGCCGTCCGGAGTTCCGACGCCAGTGGCGCGGCTCGGTGAGCGGGCGGTCGACCCCGGGGCTGGTCACCTCCAGCACGTAGGGGGTGCGGCCCATGCCGTCGTCGTTGCGGTCCAGCACGTCGGAGACCGCCCGGCTGACCTCGGCGATGTCGTCGAGGGTGATCCCCGCATCGCGGTCGACGACGACGCGGACGACGCTGCGCCGGCCGGCGGGGGTGACGACGAGCTCCTCGAGGTCGTACCCCGCCTCGGTGACGACCGGGTGGATCCAGCCGGTCAGCCGGTCGGTGGCGGGATCGCTCCGCTGGGTTCCGCGAGAGGCGGACACGCTGGCCTCCTCAGGCTCGGTCGGCGGCACGGTGCCGTGCGCGCAGTTCTGCGGCCCGGCGCCGCGGACCTGCGTCGCTGGCCGGGCCCGGTGTCGAGGGGAAGTGCTCAGGCTACCGCCCGCACCGGCACCCCGGCCCGGCGCGGGGCGGCCGGACGGGACCGGCCGGGTGGTGCGCCCACCGGCGGGCACGGCGGGTGCGGTGCACCTCACGTCCACGCGGCACGCCCGTCCGACCGGAGGACCGGCTGCGGGGGCCGGCGGCTGCGAGGATGGGGGTGATGTCTTCCACCCCCCGTCCCGGCCCGCGGACGCTCACGCGCCGGACCCTGCTGGTGGCCTCCGCCGCCGGCGTCGCCGCCGTGGCCACCGGGTGCACCTCCTCTCCCGCGGTGGAGGAGCGCGACACCGTGACCAGCGCGCAGGCCGACGAGCTGGCCGCGCAGGTCGGCGTCCAGGAGACCCTGGTCCGGGCCTACGAGCTGGCCTTCGCCGCCGATCCCGCGCTCGCCGCGGCGGTCGGCGTCCTCGCCGACCAGGCGGCCGAGCAGCTGGACCGGCTGCGCGCGGCGGCGCCCGGCAGCAGCCCCTCGGCCGCCCCGCCGGCGGACGCGCCCCCGCCCGGGGAGGGGCAGGCCTGGCTGCGGGCGCAGGTCGCCGTCGCGGCCACCTCCCACGCCGCCGCGGCGCTGGGCCAGGCCGGTGCGCGGGCCGCCCTCATGGGCTCCATCGCCGCGGGGCTGCGCGGGCACGAGGCACGACTGGCATGACGGAGGACGGCCATGGCTGACGAGGACACCACCGCCACCTCCGCCGAGGACGCCGCGCTGGATGCCGCGCTCGCCGCCGAGCACGCCGCGGTGTGGGGCTACGGCGTGGTCGGGGCCGCGCTGCCGCCGGAGCAGCGTGGCGCGGCCGCGACCGCCGAGACGGGTCACCGCCAGGTGCGGGACCGGGTGACCACCCTCCTCGGCGAGCGCGGAGCCGATCCGGCGCTGCCCGAGCCCGGGTACGCGCTGCCCTTCCCGGTGCTGTCGCCGGTGGACGCCGCAGCGCTCGCCGCCGTCCTGGAGGAGGGCGTCGCCGCCGCCTGGGTGCGGGTCCTGGACCGGGCGGTGGAGCGGACCACGCGCGCGCTGGCCATGGAGGCGCTCACCGCCGCCGAGGTGCGGGCCGTCGCGTGGCGCCAGGCCGCGGGCCTGAGCCCCGTGACGAGCGCCCTCCCGGGGCTCTCCGCGGGGTAGGCCGGGGCCGAGGTCAGCCCAGGTTGCCGAGGAAGGCGTCGGTGACGGCGACCGCGGCGCTGCTGGACTGCCCGGCCTCGACGAGGGTCGCGAAGGCGATGTCCCCCTGCGGGCCGGCCAGCTGGTAGCCCATGAACCAGCCGTGCGACTCCGGCGGGCTGGCCGTGCCGAACTCGGCCGTGCCCGTCTTCCCGTAGACCTCGCCGCGGTCGGCCAGCGCCTGCGCGGTCCCCGACAGCACGACCTGGCGCATCATGGGCCGCAGGCCGTCGAGCACCCCGGCGGCCGGGCCGCTGGGCACCGGCCCCGCCGCCTCGGCGCCCACGACCTCGACCGGAGCCACCGGGGTGCCCCCGGCGATGCCCGCGGCGACCAGGGCCAGCTGGGCGGGGCTCATGAGTACCTGCCCCTGCCCGATCGCGTTCGCCGCCTTCGTCGTCCCGGTGCTGTCGCCCGGGACGCTGCCGCTGAAGACGTCGACCGGCAGGTCCCAGTCGGTGCCGACGCCGTAGGCGGCCGCCGCCTCGGCCAGCGCGGCGTCCGGCAGCTGCAGGCCCTGCTGGATGAACGTGGTGTTGCAGGACTGCGCGAAGGCCTCGGTGAAGGGCACCGTGCCGAGGTCGAACTGGTCCTGGTTCTCGAACTCGCGCCCTTCGACGACCGTTGTCGCCGGGCAGGGCACCGGTGTCTGCGGGGTGAGTCCGCCCTGGTCCAGCAGCGCGGTCGCCGTCACCGCCTTCATGCTGGACCCCGGCGGGAACTGCCCGGTGAGCGCGTTGGCGGGGTTGGCCGCCTCGTTCGAGGCCACCGCGAGGATCTCGCCGGTCCCGGGGCGGACGACGACGAGGTGGGCGGGCAGGGGCTGGGCGGCGACGGCGGCCTCGGCGGCGGTCTGGATGGCCGGGACGAGCGGCGTCCGCACCGGCTCCCCCGCGACGGGCGGCACGGAGGCGATCTCCCGGCCGGACCCCTCCTCCGTACCGGCCACCTCGACGGTGAAGCCGGCGGTCCCGGTCAACTGCTCCTGGTAGGCCCGCTGCAGCCCGGACAGCCCCAGCTGGTCTCCGGCGGCGTAGCGGGGCTCCCCGTCGACCGCCGTCTCCTCCAGGAGCTCCGCCGTCGCCGCGCCGACCCGGCCCAGCAGCGCGACGGCGAACCTCGACGAGGGCGCCAGCGACCGGGTCTCGGTCGGGAAGACGGCGCCGGGCAGGTCGAACACCTGGCCGCGGATCTGCTCGAACTGCGGCCGGCGCAGGTCGATGACCGGCACGAACTGCCCCTCCGGCGCGGCCTGCACGTCGGCGACGATCTCCTCGGCGGCGACGCCGGTCGCCGCCGAGAGCGCCGCCGCCAGCGCCGGCAGGTCGGTCACCTGGGCCGGGTCGACGCCCACCCGGACCACCTCGGTCGGCGTGAACAGCGGGGCACCGGAGGCATCGGTGATCGCCGCCCGCTCGGGCAGCTGCCGGTCCAGTTCCAGGTGCTGCCCCTCGCCCAGCTCGGGGTGGACGACCGCCGGTTCGGCGACCACCTGCCACGCGTCGTCACCCTCGCGCAGCCGCAGGGTGCCCTCGTAGCTCCACTCCGGCGCCGCCTCCAGGTCCCAGGTGGCGGTCCAGCCGACGGTGGCGGCGCCGTCGCCGACGGCCACCTCGCCGATCTCGGCGGTCAGGGCCGCGCCGGGGAGGTCGGCGGCGGTCTGCTCGAGCAGCGCGGTGGCGGCGGCGGGGTCGGTCGTGGCACCGGCCGCGGCGCTGAGGTCACCCGCCGTCCAGTCCTCGAGGAAGGCCTCCGCCGCCGCGCGAACGTCGTCCTCGCTGCCCGAGCAGCCGGCCAGCACCGGGACGGCCAGCAGGATCGGGATCAGCAGAGCGGGGGCCTGGCGGGTGCGCACCCACACAGGTTCCCAGACGGGAGCGACGGTTCAGAACAGGACGCTGGCGTACTCGCCGACCTCGCGGAAACCCACCCGGCGGTAGGAGGCGCGGGCCCGCGCGTTGTAGTCGTTGACGTAGAGGCTGACCACCGGGGCGATGACCGCGCGGGCGTACTCGACGACCGCGGCGGTGCAGGCCGTGCCGATGCCCTGGCCGCGCAGCGCCGGCGCGACCCAGACGCCCTGCACCTGGCACGCGGCCCGGCAGGCCGCGCCGATCTCGGCCTTGAACAGGACCCGCCCGTCCTCGATCCAGGCCAGCGACTGGCCGGCCCGCACCAGCTCGTCGACCCGTGCGCGGTAGCCGGCGCCGCCGTCGACCCGCAGCGGGCTCACGCCGACCTCCTCGGTGAACATCGCGACCGCGGCCGGGAGCAGCACGTCGAGCTCCCCGGGGCGCACCGGCCGCACCCGCGGCTCGGGGGCGACGGCAGGCGGACCGTCGATCGCCATGAGCGGCTGCCGGGGCCGGTGGTCGCGGGGCGGCCCCCACGAGGGCGCCAGCAGGTCCCACAGCGGCGCCACGGCGGCGGAGGGGCCCACGATGGTGGAGCAGCGGCGCCCGGCCCGGCGGGCCCGCTCGGCGAAGGCGACGGCGGCGGCGCGCTCGCTCCCGGGCAGCGCGAAGGGGATGAGGTTCGCGCCGGCCAGGCAGACCGCGTCCAGCTCCCGGCCGCTGCCGATGCCCCAGAGCGGGGCGCCCAGCGAGACCGCCGCCGTACCCGAGGCCTCGACCCGGCCGGCGATCACGCAGGCCGCGACGGGGTCGGTCGCGAGCAGCCGGTGCACGGCCGGCTCGTCGGCCTCGTCGAGGACGCGGGCGGCAGGCGTACGGAGCACGGGTCAGCTGACGGAGACGACCGGCGGCCCGGAGGGCTCACCGGCGTCGACGTGCTCGCCGGCGATCCGCATGGCCTCCTCGATGAGGGTCTCGACGATCTGCGACTCGGGCACGGTCTTCACGACCTCGCCCTTGACGAAGATCTGCCCCTTGCCGTTGCCGGACGCCACCCCGAGGTCGGCCTCGCGGGCCTCACCGGGGCCGTTGACGACGCACCCCATGACGGCCACCCGCAGCGGCACCTCCATGCCCTCGAGGCCGGCGGTGACCTCGTCGGCGAGCTTGTAGACGTCGACCTGGGCGCGCCCGCAGGAGGGGCAGCTGACGATCTCCAGGCCGCGCTGCTTGAGGTTCAGCGACTCCAGGATCTGGTTGCCGACCTTCACCTCCTCCGCCGGCGGGGCCGAGAGGGACACCCGGATGGTGTCGCCGATGCCCTTGCTCAGCAGGGCGCCGAACGCGACGGCGGACTTGATCGTGCCCTGGAAGGCGGGCCCGGCCTCGGTGACGCCGAGGTGCAGCGGGTAGTCGCACTGCGCGGCCAGCAGCTCGTAGGCGCGCACCATGACCACCGGGTCGTTGTGCTTGACCGAGATCTTGATGTCCCGGAAGTCGTGCTCCTCGAACAGCGAGCACTCCCACAGCGCGGACTCGACCAGCGCCTCCGGAGTCGCCTTGCCGTACTTGGCGAGCAGCCGCTTGTCCAGCGAGCCGGCGTTGACGCCGATCCGGATCGGGATGCCGGCGCCCTTGGCCGCCCGGGCGATCTCGCCGACCTTGTCGTCGAACTTCTTGATGTTGCCGGGGTTCACGCGGACGGCGGCGCAGCCGGCGTCGATCGCGGCGAACACGTACCGCGGCTGGAAGTGGATGTCGGCGATGACCGGGATCTGCGACTTCTTCGCGATGATCGGCAGCGCCTCGGCGTCGTCGGTGTCGGGCACCGCGACCCGCACGATCTGGCAGCCCGACGCCGTCAGCTCGGCGATCTGCTGGAGCGTCGCGTTGATGTCCGCGGTCTTCGTCGTGCACATCGACTGCACGCTGACCGGGAAGTCGCTGCCGACACCGACACCGCCGACGTCCAGCTGCCGGGTCTTCCGACGCGGGGCCAGCACGGGCGGAGGGGCAGCGGGCATGCCGAGGCCGACGGGGATCGCCATGTCCCCAGTATCCCCCGCCGGACGGCCGGGCCGCTGTGACGTGCACGTCCGCAGGGCGCAGGGCGTGCGCCGGCGCCTCGGGCTGGGTACGCGGGGTCCACCCGCTGCCACAGCCCGCCGGGGTCGCCGACCACGAAGGGCCCCTGCAACCACCGTCCACGACCGTGCGCTTGTCCTTCACGAGCGTCGACCGCAGGCTCGCGGTGTGCCGCTCCGCGACCGCCTCCTCGCCTGCTTCGTCGCGGTGTGCTGGGGGCTCAACTTCCCGGCCACGGCCCTCGCCCTCGAGCAGTTCCCGCCGCTGTTCATGGTCGCGCTGCGCTTCGCGCTCGTGGGGCTGCCCGCGCTCCTGCTGATCCCCCGGCCGGCCGTCCCCCTGCGCTGGCTGATCGGCGTCGGGGTGGGCATCGGGATCCTGCAGTTCGCCTTCCTCTACGCCGGGATGGCCGCCGGCATGCCCAGCGGCCTGGCCTCCCTGGTGCTGCAGGCGTCGGCGCCGTTCACCGTCCTGATCGCCGGGGTCTGGCTGCACGAGCGGCTGTCCGCCCGGCAGCTCGGCGGGGTGGTGCTCGCCGTCCTCGGTCTCGCCGCGATCGCGGTGCACCGGGCGCAGACGGCCGCGTGGCTGCCCGTCGTCCTCACCCTCTGCGGGGCGCTCGGCTGGGCGATCGGCAACGTCTGCAGCCGCCGGGCCCAGGCGCCGAACGCGTTCCACCTGACGCTCTGGACGGCGGCGATCCCGCCCGTGCCGATGCTGGTGCTCGCGCTGGCCGTCGAGGGGCCCGACCGGATCGTGCGCTCGCTGGCGACCGCTGCGACGGCCGAGGCGCTGCCGGCGGTGCTGGGGCTGCTCTACGTCGTCGTCGTCGCCACGCTGGTCGGCTACGGCATCTGGAACACGCTGCTCTCCCGGCACCCGTCGAACGTGGTGGCGCCGTTCTCCATGCTCGTGCCGGTGGTCGGCGTGCTCGCGTCGTGGCTGGCGTTCGGCGAGGTGCTGGACCCGGTGGAGCTGGTCGCCGGCGTCCTGGTGGTGGGCGGCGTGCTCGTCGCCTCCCGGCCGGCCCGCGGTGCCGCGACGCCGGCCGCGCCGATCACCCAGCCAGCCTGACCGGGTTGACCACGTCCGCGATCAGCAGCAGCAGCGAGAGCCCCAGGAAGAGGCCTGCGACGGCGTAGGCCACCGGCATCAGCCGGGCGATGTCGAACGGCCCGGGATCGGGCCGCCCCCGGAGCCGCGCGACCGTCGAGCGCGCCTTCTCGTACAGCGCGCCGGCCACGTGGCCCCCGTCGAGCGGGTAGATCGGCAGCAGGTTGAACAGGAACAGCACCAGGTTCAGCCCGGCCAGCAGCTGGATGAAGTAGCCGATCTTCTGCACCGGCGAGAGCTGGTCCAGGGCGAAGACCTCACCGGAGATGCGGCTGACGCCGACCACGCCGATCGGGCCGAGCGGGTCGCGCTCCTCGCCGAGGAACGCCGCGCGGAACAGCTGCGGCACCCGCTCCGGGATCTCCACCAGCCGATCCACCGACCGCACCAGGATGTCGCCGAAGTGACCCGGCACCTCGCTCAGCGGCTGGCGCACCTCGCGCTGCAGCGGGCTGATGCCGACGAAGCCGACGACCTGCGTCGCCTCGCCCTCCTCGTCGGCGTAGACGACGTTCTCGATCGGGGTGACGGTGAGGTCGCGCCGCTCCCCGTCGCGCTCGACGGTGAAGACCACCGGCTCGTCGGCGCTGGTGCGGATCGCGTCCTGCACCTGCTGCCAGCCCACGTCGGTCTCCTGCGAGACGGGCTCGCCGTCGAGCGCGAGCACGGTGTCGCCCGGCTGCAGGCCGGCCCGCGCGGCGGGGCTGCGTGCCGGCAGGGCGCAGCCCGCGGCGCCGGCCTCGCACAGCTCCCCCTCGGACGTGATGGGGATCGAGCAGGGGTCCTCGGCACCGGCGCTCGCGGCGCCGGCGGGGAGGACGCAGTCGGGCACCTGGCGGATCGTCGTGGTGATCTCCGGGATGCCGAAGCCCATCAGCACGACCGCGAAGAAGATGACGGCGAGCACCAGGTTGTGGAACGGCCCCGCGAACATCACGACGACCCGCTGCCACCAGGGCTTCTTGTAGAAGACGCGGTCGCCGTCGCTGGGCCGGACGTCGTTGAGCGCCTGCCCGCGCACCTCGGCGATGAAGCTGCGCATGCGCGTGGCGCGCTTGCTCTCGTTCTCCTCGGCCGGCGGGATCATGCCGACGATGCGGATGTAGCCCCCGAGCGGGACGGCCTTGATGCCGTACTCGGTCTCGCCGCGGCGCCGGGAGAAGACGGTGGGCCCGAAGCCGACCATGAACTGCGGCACCCGCATGCCGAACTTCCGGGCCCAGTAGAAGTGCCCGGCCTCGTGGAAGGCGATGGAGAACATCAGGCCGAGGGCGAACAGGACGATCCCCAGGATCGTCAGCAGGAATCCGCTCAGCTCAGCCTCCGCCGATCACACCCCGGGCGTGCTCCCGGGCCCACTTCTCCGCCGCCAGGACGTCCTCGACGCAGGTGGGGGCGCCGAGGTCCGGCGCGGCGTCGAGGGTACGCGCGACGAGCTGGACGATCCCTGGGAACGAGAGCCGACCCGCCGTGAACGCGGCGACCGCCTCCTCGTTCGCGGCGTTGTACATGGCCGGGACCACGCCGCCGGCCTCCCCCGCCGCGCGGGCCAGCCGCACAGCGGGGAAGGCCTCCTCGTCGAGCGGCAGGAACTCCCAGGTGCTCGCTGCCGACCAGTCCAGCGCCGGCTGCACGACCGGCAGCCGGTCGGGCCACGCCAGCCCCAGGGCGATGGGCAGCCGCATGTCCGGCGGGCTGGCCTGCGCGATCGTCGCGCCGTCGGAGAAGGTGACCATGGAGTGCACGATCGACTGCGGGTGCACGACGACGTCGATGTCGGCGTAGGGGACGCCGAAGAGCAGGTGGGCCTCGATCAGCTCCAGCCCCTTGTTCACGAGCGTCGCCGAGTTGATGGTGACGACGGGCCCCATCGCCCAGGTCGGGTGGGCGAGCGCCTGCTCGACGGTGACCTCCGCGAGCTCGGCGGCCGTCCGGCCGCGGAAGGGCCCTCCGCTCGCGGTGAGCACCAGCCGGGCGACCTCGGCCCGCGAGCCGCCGCGCAGGCACTGTGCGAGCGCGGAGTGCTCGGAGTCGACCGGCACCAGCTGACCGGGGGCGGCGGCGGCCAGCACCAGGTCACCACCGGCCACGAGCGACTCCTTGTTGGCCAGGGCGACGGTGCGCCCGGCCCGCAGCGCCGACAGCGTGGGCCCCAGGCCGATCGAGCCGGTGATCCCGTTGAGGACGACGTCGGCCGGGCGGGCAGCGAGCTCCTCGGCGGCGCGCGGGCCGGCCAGGATCTCCGGCAGCGCGAACTCCCCCTTCGCCCAGCCGCGCTGCTGCGCCGCGGTGTAGAAGGCCAACTGCAGGTCCTGGGCGGCGGTCGCTCGCGCGACGGCGACCGTCCGCACCCCCAGCGCCAGCGCCTGCTCCGCCAGCAGCGCGACGTCTCCTCCCCCGGCGGCCAGGCCGGTGATCCGCAGCCGGTCGGGGTTCTGCGCGGCGACCGCCAGCGCCTGGCGGCCGATGGAGCCGGTGGAGCCCAGGACGGTGACCTCGCGCGGCTCGCTCATGCGGGCATCCTGCCAAGCCCCCCGCC
Source organism: Blastococcus sp. SYSU DS0510 (assembly GCF_054050835.1). Classification (NCBI taxonomy): domain Bacteria; kingdom Bacillati; phylum Actinomycetota; class Actinomycetes; order Geodermatophilales; family Geodermatophilaceae; genus Blastococcus; species Blastococcus sp. SYSU DS0510. The sequence continues at coordinate 29,075 of NZ_JBJHAC010000001.1, forward strand.
ACCGGCCGCCCCACAGGCCGCCTCGGCCCCCGCCTGGCGGAACGGCAAGTTACGCCATCAGCCGCATCGGAGTTGGGCAGTTTCGGATCTAGGCGCCGCGCTCGAGCGCCTCGGACAGGTGTGGATCGACGAGGATCTGCAGGTCGAGCGGCGTGTCGTCGTCTATCCGCTACATCTGGCCCCGCTGCGTGCCGATACTCACCGCGACGGCTCGGAGATCCGGGCCCCCGACCATCGGAGCTCGCCATGTCGCACCGCACCACCAAGCGCGTCGCCGCCGCCACCGGCTTCGCCGTCGCCACGGTCTCCCTCGGCATGGCCTTCGCGCCCGCCGCCCTCGCCGCAGAGCTCCCCGCCGTGAACGCACCCGGCACCGTCGTCGCCGGGGAGAAGTTCACGGTCAGCGGCATCGGCTGCTTCACCCGCGACGAGGACTTCGGGGCGACCATCGGCATCATCACCGACAGCGGCTCGCAGAAGCCCGAGGAGGTCGTCTTCGCCGCCGAGCCCGACAACGATGGCACCTGGAGCGCCGAGGTCTTCTTCCCGGTCGGCGACACCGGCGAGCACTTCCTCGACATCTCCTGCCTGAACGTGTACCTCGGCGCGGAGGAGGAGCAGTTCTACCCGCTGGTCCGGGTCGACGTCACCGCGCCCGCCACGACCACTCCCACCCCGCCGCCGGCCGCGCCGAAGACCGACGCCCCGGTTCCCGGCGCCATCCGCGGCACCTCGGCGAACACCCCCGGGGTCGCCGCCCAGACCACGGGTGCCACCACGAAGGACGCCGTCCTCGGCCAGAAGGTCGTCAAGGTCTACAAGGGCTTCCAGCCCTTCGAGAAGGTCACGCTGACCATGCACTCGACCCCGACCACGATCGGCACCTTCACCGCGACCGCCGAGGGCGTCGTCACCGCCGAGTTCACGCTTCCCGCGGGCACGACCGCGGGCACCCACACGCTGGTGCTCGAGGGCGACCAGGGCACCTACTTCCAGGAGTCCCTGCAGGTGGCGGCCGCCACGAGCAGCACCGGCAGCCTGGCCTACACCGGTGCCAGCGTTGGCCTGCCGCTGGCCCTCGGCGCCGGCCTGCTCGTCGCGGGTGGCGGCGCGCTGGCCCTCTCCCGTCGCCGCGCGGGGGCCTCGCAGGTCTGAGCATGACCTCTCCGCACGACCCGGAAGCCGGCCAGGGAACCCCTGGCCGGCTTCCGGCGCGTTCCGGGGCCCGACGGCGGCTGCCGGCGGTGCTGGTGGCGCTGCTCGCGCTCCTCGGGGTCGTCGCCGTCGACGTCGTCGCGGTCGCGGCGCGGGTCGAGCGCCTGGATGCCGACCTGGCGAACGGCTCCGGGGCCGCCGACGGCCGGACCTGGGTCCTCGTCGGCGTGGACTCACGCGAGCGGCTGCCCCAGGGAACCGACGCGCGTGACTTCGGCACGATCGAGGCGGTGCCGGGCAGCCGTGCGGACGTCGTCCTGGTCGTGCACCGAACGGACGCCGGGACCACGGTGTTCTCCGTCCCCCGCGACGTCCTCGTCCTGCACGGCCGCAGCGTCGACCGGCTCGCCCTGACCTGGCTCGACGGCCCCCAGGCCACGGTGGACGCGCTCTGCGCCCTCGGCATCCCCACCGACCACCTGGTGAGCGTCGACCTCGCCGGTTTCGCCGCGGTCGTCGACGCGGTCGGCGGGCTGCGCGTGGACGTCCCCCGGCCGGTCCGCGACCCCGCTGCGGGGTTGCTGCTGGAGACCGCTGGGCGTACCCACGTCGACGGGACGACCGCGCTGGCCATGGTCCGCTCCCGCCACCCGCAGCACCTGGTGGACGGCGCCTGGGCCCCCGCTGCCGTCGACCCGGATGCGCGGGCGGACGCGGCCGGCGACGTCCTCGCCGCGCTGGCCACCCAGGTGCGGGCGTCGGCCGCACGCCCCTGGCTGCTGCAGTCGGTCATCTGGACCGCCTCGGGCGCCGTCGCCGTCGATCCCGGCACCTCGGTGGCCGACCTGCTCGACCTGGCCCTCTCCGACGTCGGCGAGGTCTCCGTGCTGCCCGTGGGCGACCCGGTGGGGGACGGGCTGACCCGCCTCCCGACGGCCGCGACCACCGCCGCCGTCGCGGGCGCCGGGCTCTCCTGCGACGGCTGACGACCCGCCGGGCCACCACCTCGGAGCGTGGAGCGCGCCGGCTCCTGCCAGAATGGTCGGGTGACCGAGGCACTGCACTCCCCGTCGACCCAGCGGGTCAACCAGCCCGGCCGTGAAGAGGCCGTCGTCCGCGCCGGCGAGCACCCCGTCGAGCACGAGGAGCCCCAGGACTGGGGCTGGCACGGCGAGACCGGCGCCTGGGGCCGGATCGGCGCCGTCGTCGCCTTGGGCTTCCTCCTGCTCATGCTGGCCGGCAACGAGCCGTTGATCAGCACCGGGCACGTCTGGGTCCTCGCCCTCACCGCCCTGGGCGCGCTGGTGCTGTTCATGGACTGGCGCCGCCGGAAGAACTCCTGGCGCAGCCGCTAGACCGGCTCCGCACCCCTGCACGCGGCCCCGGGCGACGCCCGGCGGCCGCTCAGGTGACCGCGACCCCGATCGCCGCGCCGATCAGGTAGGTCACCCCGGCCGCGGCCGCCCCGAACAGGAGCTGGCGCAGACCGGCGTACCACCACGGCCGCGGGGTGAAGCGCGAGGAGAGGGCACCGGCCAGCAGCAGCCCCAGCCCGCCGCTGAGCAGGGCGACCCAGAGGACCGGCACGCCGAGGAAGTACGGCAGCAACGGCAGCACGGCACCGGTGCCGAAGGTCAGGAACGACGAGACCGCGGCGACCCGTGGCGAGGGCCGGTCGTCGGTGCTCACGCCGAGCTCGGCCAGCACGTGCAACCGCAGCGCGACCTCCGGGTCCGCCGAGAGCTGGACGGCGACCTGCCGGGCCAGCCGGGCGTCCACCCCGCGGTCCTGCAGCATCGCGGTCAGCTCCGCGAGCTCGCCGGCGGGGTTGCGGGTCAGCTCGCGCCGCTCCTTCTCGACCTCGAGGTCGAGCTGCTCGTTCTGCGTCTTCACCGAGGTGTACTCGCCGAGCGCCATCGACACCGCGCCGGCGACGAGGCTGGCGACACCGGCCAGCACGATGGCACGGGGGGCGGCACCCCCGCCCGCGACGCCGGCGACGAGCGCAGTGTTGGTGACCAGGCCGTCCATGGCCCCGAAGACGGCGGCCCGCAGCCAGCCACCGGAGACGTCGGCGTGGGTGTGCTCGTGCGCCTCGGCCTCGCGCGGCGCCGTGCTCACGCCTGGTCGGCCTCCGCGCCGAGCGGGACAGGCGCCTCGGCGGACGGCGTGGGCAGCGCCACCGCGGGCACGCCCTCGACCCGGTCGGCGGCGGCGAGCTGCCCGCAGGCGCCGTCGATGTCCTGCCCGCGGGTGTCGCGCACCGTGGTGGCGACGCCGGCCGCCCGCAGCCGGGCGACGAACTCCCGCTGGGCGGGGAGCGGGCTGGCGTCCCAGGGGCTGCCCGGCGTGGGGTTGAGCGGGATGAGGTTCACGTGCGCGAGCTTCCCGGCCAGCAGCTTGCCGAGCAGGTCGGCGCGGAACGGCTGGTCGTTGACGTCGCGGATGAGCGCGTACTCCACCGAGTAGCGGCGCCCGGTGCGCTGCGCGTAGGCGTCGGCGGCGTCGACGACCTCGCCGACCTTCCAGCGCGTGTTGATCGGCACCAGGGTGTCGCGCAGCTCGTCGTCGGGGGCGTGCAGGCTCACCGCGAGGGTGACGTTGCGCCCCTCTTCGGTGAGCCGCCGGATGGCCGGCACCAGGCCGACGGTGGAGACCGTCACCGACCGCTGCGAGAGGCCCAGCCCGTAGGGGGCGGCGCCGAGCAGCGCGTCGAGGGTGGCCCGCACGCGGGCGTAGTTGGCCAGCGGCTCCCCCATGCCCATGAAGACCACGTTGGAGAGCCGCCCGGGCCCGCCGGCGATCTCGCCGTTCGCCATCGCCGCCGACGCCGCCACCGCCTGCCCGATGATCTCGGCGGCGGACAGGTTGCGGGTCAGGCCGGCCTGGCCGGTGGCGCAGAACGGGCAGGCCATGCCGCAGCCGGCCTGGCTGGAGATGCAGACGGTGGCGCGGTCGGGGTAGCGCATGAGCACGCTCTCCACCAGGGCGCCGTCGTGCAGCCGCCAGAGGGTCTTGCGGGTGCGGCCGTTGTCCGCCGTCTGGTGGCGGACCACGGTGAGCAGGCCGGGCAGCAGCGCCTCGCGCAGCGTCTCGCGGACGGCGGCCGGGATGTCGGTCATCTCGGCCGGGTCGGTGACCCCGCGGTAGAAGTGCCGGGCGAGCTGGTCGGCGCGGAAGGCCGGCTGGCCGAGCTCGACCACCGCCGCGCGGGCCTCCTCGCGGGTGAGGTCGGCGAGGTGGCGCGGGGGCTTGCCGCGGCGGGGGGCGTCGAAGACCAGGGGGAGGGCAGTCATGGCGCTCCCCATCGTCCCACTCCCCCGGGCCGGGGACCCGGTCCGGAGAGGCAACTCACGCGGACGGGCCGGATCCCTGGCAGTCTCCGGGTGCATGAGCAGGCTGGACGACGTCGACCTGAGCCTCCACCTGGACAAGAAGGGGGCCAAGAAGCAGCTCGCCGCCGCCCAGGAGCGGCTGGTGCACCTGCGCCTGCTGCTCGGCGGCCAGATCGGGCCCGGCGAGCTCGGCCCGCCGCTGCTGGTGCTCTTCGAGGGCTGGGACGCCTCGGGCAAGGGCGGGGCGATCCAGCGGCTGGTCGGCGAGCTCGACCCGCGGCACGTGCGCGTGGCGCAGTTCGCCGCCCCCACCCCCGACGAGAAACGGCACCACTTCCTGTGGCGGTTCTGGCCGGTGCTGCCGGGCTGGGGCGGTATGGCCGTGCTCGACCGCTCCTGGTACGGCCGGGTGCTGGTCGAGCGGGTGGAGGGCTTCGCCGAGGAGGAGGCGTGGCGCCGGGCCTACCAGGAGATCGTGGACCTGGAGACCTCGCTGGCCGCCGAGGGCACGGTGCTGGTGAAGTTCTGGATGCACGTCTCCCCCGAGGAGCAGCTGCACCGCTTCGAGTCGCGCCGCGCGAACCCGTACAAGGCCTGGAAGCTCACCGACGAGGACTGGCGCAACCGGGAGAAGCGCGGCGAGTACGAGGCGGCGGTCGAGGAGATGCTCGAGCGCACCGACACCCCCGAGGCGCCGTGGCACGTGATCCCCGCCGACGACAAGCGGTGGGCCCGGGTCGCCGTCGTCCGGACGGTCTGCGAGGCGGTCGAGGCGGCGCTGCACGCCCGCGGCATCGACCCCGACCCGCCGCTGACCGGGGATCAGGACTAGCGCGCGGCCCCCAGGTCGGCGTGCCGGCGTACCCAGGTGTGCATGGCGATGCCCGCGGCGACGCCGGCGTTGATCGAGCGCGTCGAGCCGAACTGGGCGATCGAGACCGTCAGGGCCGCCCCGGCCCGCGCCTCCTCCGTGAGCCCCGGCCCCTCCTGGCCGAACAGCAGCACGCAGCGCTCCGGCAGCTCGGCGGTCTCCAGGGGGACGGCGCCGGGCCCGTTGTCGACGGCGACGACGGCGAGCGCCCGCTCCGCCGCGAACGCCAGCAGCCCGCCGACGTCGTCGTGGTGGCGCAGGTGCTGGTACCGGTCGGTGACCATGGCGCCGCGACGGTTCCACCGTCGCCGGCCCACCACGTGCACCTCGGCGGCGAGGAAGGCGTTGGCGGTGCGCACCACCGTGCCGATGTTCAGGTCGTGGCCGAAGTTCTCGATGGCGACGTGGAAGGGGTGCCGGCGCCGGTCGAGGTCGGCGACGATCGCCTCGACCGTCCAGTAGCGGTACCGGTCGACGACGTTGCGCCGGTCGCCCTCGGCGAGCAGCTGCGGGTCGTAGCGGGGGTCGTCCGGCCACGGCCCCGCCCACGGGCCCACGCCGACCGTCGCGCCCCAGTCGGTGGGGCCGGGCTGCTCGTCCTCGTGCACCCAGGGAGGATCGCAGGGTGACCGACGACGTCCTCGTGCACCTGGTCGAGCCGGCCGCGTGGCGCGCCGCCCTGGGCAGGGGCGCGATCGCCCCGGCGGCGGAGGGCTTCGTGCACCTCTCGACGCCGGAGCAGGTGCACCTGCCCGCGCAGCGGCTGTTCCCCGGCCGCCGTGACCTGGCGCTGCTCGTCGTCGACCCCGCACGGCTCCCCCACCCGGTGCGGTGGGACCCCGGGCATCCTGACGACCCGGCGGGGACGCTGTTCCCGCACCTCCACGGCCCGCTGCCGGCGTCATCGGTCGTGGCGGTCGTCCCCTACCGGCCGCCGGCGCCGCTCGCGCTGCCCGCACCGGGCGACGCCCTCGCCCGCGCGGTGGCGCTCTACGCCTCGGTGCCGGTCCGGCGGGCCGTCGGCGTGGGGGACGTACCGGGTGGCGTGGCGGTGCTGGACCCGGACGTCCCGCACTCCCGGGACAACAACCGGCTGGTCCTCACCGGGCCGGTCGACGCGGCGACCGTCGAGGCCTCCGCCGAGGAGGTCGGTGGCAACGCCGGGTGGCCGCACCTGGCAGCACTCCTGACCTGGCCCGGCGCCGCGTCGGTCGCCGCCGAGCTCGCCGCCCGCGGCTGGACCGCCGAGGAGCTCGTGCTCATGGGCCGCCCCACGGCGCTCGCCGTGCCGGCCGCGGTCGTGCGGGCCGAGGTGGTCGACCAGCGGGAGGTCCACGGCCTGTGGGACCGGGGCTGGCGCCGCGACCTCGCCGCCCTCGGCGACCGGCTGGACCCGGTGGTGCGGCAGCTCATCGGCCGGGAGCAGCTCAACGACCGGGTGGTCGCGGTGACCGACGTGGTGGTGCAGGAGGACGGCCGGGTGGTGGCCGCCGCGGAGCTGCGGGTGGACGGCGCCACCGCGGCCGTGGAGTCGGTGATGACCGATCCGGACGCCCGCGGGCGCGGGTACGGCGACGCGGTGCTCGCCCGGGTGCTCGAGCTCGCCACCGAGGCCGGCTGCGACCTGGTCGTGCTGGAGGCCGCGGGCGACGACTGGCCGCGGCACTGGTACGCCCGGCGCGGGTTCGCGGAGCTGGGGACGACCTGGTCCGTCGACCGGGAGCCCTAGACGGGCGCGAGGACCGCCAGGAGCAGGTAGGCCGCCGCCGCGGACGGAAGCAGCGAGTCCAGCCGGTCCATGATGCCGCCGTGACCGGGCAGCAGGTTCCCCATGTCCTTGATGCCGAGGTCGCGCTTGATGAGCGACTCGGCGAGATCCCCCACGGTCGCCGAGACGGCGATCGCGGCCCCGAAGACCAGCCCGCCCCACCAGGGTGCGCCGAGGCCGAGCACCAGGATCGGCGTGGCCATCAGCATGCAGGCGAGCACGGACCCGGCCATGCCCTCCCACGACTTCTTGGGGCTAATCGAGGGCGCCATCGGGTGCTTGCCGAACAGCACCCCGGCGGCGTAACCCCCGACGTCGCTGGCGATGACCGTGGCGATGAAGGCCAGCACCCGCACGGCGCCGTCCTCGGGCACCAGCAGGAGGACGGCGAAGCCGGCCAGCAGCGGGACGTAGAGCGCGACCAGGACGCCGGCGGCCGCGTCCCGCCGGTAGCCGACCGGGCCGGCGGCCAGTCGCCACAGGAGCACCGCCAGGGCGGTCAGGAGGAAGCCGGTGAGCAGGCCGGTGGGGCCGCGCGTCCAGGCGAGCGCCTCCATGGCGAAGGCGCCGACGAGCAGCGGCACGAGCGGCGCGGAGTACCCGCCCTTGCCCAGGGCGCGGGTGAGCTCCACGACGGCGACGAGGATCGCCGCGACGAGCACCCCGAGGAACGCCGGGCGCCAGACGAACAGTGACACGACGATGACCGCGACCAGCCCGACGCCGACGCCGATGGCCGCGCGCAGGTTCCGGCCGGCGCGGCTCACCGGCTGCTCCGTGGTGGGCAGCTGGGCGACCGCCTCGGGCAGCGGCATGGCCGTGGCCGTGGGGACGTCGTCGGCGGCATCGGGGCTCGGCCCGGGTTCGTCGGGGACCGGAAGCGGCGAGCGGGACGGGAGCGGCGGGAGCGGGCGGGACGCCGCGACCGGCACCGGCCCGGTATCGCCGTCGCGCCGGCGCCCGCCCGACCCCCGGTCACCCACCCGCGGGTAGGACTGACCCCCCGGGCGCAGGGAGCCCGGGCGGTCGGCGGGGGGAGGTGTCATCGGAGCGGCGGCCGAAGTGGAGGTCAGACCTCGAGGAGCTCGGTCTCCTTGTTCTTCATCGCCTCGTCGACGTGCGCGACGTGCTGGGCGGTGAGGTCGTCGAGCTCCTTCTCCGCGCGGCGCACGTCGTCCTCGCCGGCCTCGCCGTCCTTGGCGATTCGGTCGAGCTCCTCCTTCGCGCGGCGGCGGATGTTGCGGAGCGCCACCTTCGCGTCCTCGCCCTTGGCGCGGGCCTGCTTCACCAGGTCGCGACGGCGCTCCTCGGTGAGCTGCGGGAACACCACGCGCAGGATCTGGCCGTCGTTGGTCGGGTTGACACCCAGGTCGCTGTCGCGGATGGCCCTCTCGATGGCCGTCAGCTGCGACATGTCGTAGGGCTTGATGACCGCCATCCGCGCCTCGGGCACGGTGATCGAGGCCATCTGGGGCACCGGGGTGTAGGCGCCGTAGTAGTCGACCATGATCTTGCTGAACATCGAGGGCGTGGCGCGGCCGGTGCGGACCGAGCCCAGGTCCTCGCGCGCCACCGAGAGGGCCTTGTCCATCCGCTCCTCGGCGTCGAGCAGGGTGTCGTCGATCACGGGGTGTCCCTCCTGCGGCGGTTCTCGTTCCGCCGGCGTCCTCGTCTGTGCCCGATCGGTGCAGCCGGCGTCACGCCGGCTGGCTGATCAACGTGCCGATCTTCTCACCTGCGGTCGCGCGGGCGATGTTGCCGTCGCGCAGCAGGTCGAACACGACGATCGGCATCGCGTTGTCCATGCAGAGGCTGATCGCCGTCGCGTCGGCGACCTTGAGCTGCTTGGCCAGCACGGTCGCGTAGTCGAGGTCGTCGTACATGACGGCGTCGGGGTTGGTGCGGGGGTCGTCGTCGTAGACGCCGTCGACACCGTTCTTGCCCATGAGCAGCACCTGGCACTCGATCTCCAGCGCCCGCTGGGCGGCGACGGTGTCGGTGGAGAAGTACGGCATGCCGGCGCCGGCGCCGAAGATGACCAGCCGGCCCTTCTCCAGGTGCCGGATCGCCTTGCGCGGGATGTAGGGCTCGGCGACCTGGCCCATCGTGATGGCCGACTGCACCCGGGTCTCCAGCCCCGCCTTCTCGCAGAAGTCCTGCAGCGCCAGGCAGTTCATGACCGTGCCGAGCATGCCCATGTAGTCGGCCTTGGTGCGGTCCATGCCGGCCTGGGAGAGCTCCGCGCCGCGGAAGAAGTTGCCGCCGCCCATGACGACGGCGACCTGGGTGCCCCGGGAGACGACCTCGGCGAGCTGCTCCGCGATCCCCTTGACGATGTCGGCGTCGACGCCGACCTTGCCGCCGCCGAAGGACTCACCGGAGAGCTTGAGCAGCACGCGCTTGTAGCCGTCCCCGTCGGCCGGCTGGAAGGCGGTGGGGGCGGACAGCGGCGCGGTGGTGGTGTCGGTCAACGGTTCATCCCTGGGTGGAGTCGATGGGTGCTGTCGGTGGAGTGATCCTGCCGCATCCGGGTGCCCCGCTCCTGCCGAGCGAGGGCGTCCGCACAGCAAAGGACCCCGCTCCCCCCACGCTCGGCGCGGGCCCCTGCACCGGGGCCGAATGGGGACGCGGGGTCCTCTGCTGTACGGCTCGTTACGCCTGGCCGACCTCGAAGCGCGCGAAGCGCTCCACGGTCAGGCCGGCCTCGTCGACGATCTGCTTGACCGTGCGCTTGGGCTCGGTGATCGACGGCTGCTCGAGGAGGACGAAGTCCTTGTAGTAGGCGTTGACCCGCCCCTCGACGATCTTGGAGATCGCCTGCTCGGGCTTGCCCTCCTCCTTCGCGGTCTGCTCGGCCACGCGGCGCTCGGTCTCGACCGCCTCGGCCGGGACCTCCTCACGGGTGAGGTAGCGCGGCCGTGCAGCGGCGATGTGCATCGCCAGGCTGCGGGCGGCGTCCTCGCTGCCACCGGAGTACTGCACGGCGACACCGATGGCCGGGGGCAGGTCGGTGGCCCGCTTGTGCAGGTAGGTGGCGGTGGTGCCCTCGAACGCGGCGAACCGGCTCAGGACCAGCTTCTCGCCGATGCGGGCGGACTCGCCCTCGACGAGCGCGGCCACGGTCTGGCCGTCGACCTCGCTGGTGAGCAGGCTCTCGGCGTCGGAGGCCTTGTTCGTCAGGCCGATCTGGAGCAGACGCTCGGCCAGCGCGATGAAGTCGGCGTTCTTGGCGACGAAGTCGGTCTCGCAGTCCAGCTCGAGCAGCGCGCCGTCCTTGCTGACGACGATGCCGTTCGTGGTGGAGCGCTCGAGACGCTTGCCGACGTCCTTGGCGCCCTTGACCCGCAGCAGCTCGACGGCCTTGTCGTAGTCGCCGTCGGCCTCGGTGAGGGCCTTCTTGCAGTCCATCATGCCGGCGCCGGTGGCGTCGCGGAGACGCTTGACGTCGGCCGCGGTGAACTCAGCCATGTCACTTCCTCTGGGTGTGTCGAAGATGTGGGGAACCGCGGCAGCGCCGCCCCCACCGCCGTTGCGGTGGGGACGGCGGCGGTCGATCAGACCTCGGGGGTCTCCTTGCCACCGGTGGTGGCGGGGACGCCCTCGACCGGGGCGACCTCGCCGACGGTGACGTCGGCCGGCTGCGCGGGGGTCTCGGGCAGCGGCGTGGCGGCGGCCTGCTCGTCGGCGGTGCCACCGGTGAGCAGCTCGCGCTCCCAGTCGGCGAGCGGCTCGCCGGCGCCGACGGCGGGCTCGCCGTCCTCGCGCCCGGCGTTCGCCTGCGCGGCGGAGCGGGCCATGAGGCCCTCGGCGACGGCGTCGGCGATGACCCGGGTCAGCACGGTGATGCTGCGGATCGCGTCGTCGTTGCCCGGGATCTTGTAGTCGACCTCGTCGGGGTCGCAGTTGGTGTCGAGGATCGCGACGACCGGGATGTTGAGCTTGCGGGCCTCGCCGACGGCGATGTGTTCCTTCTTGGTGTCCACGATCCAGATGGCGCTGGGCACCTTCTGCATGTCGCGGATACCGCCGAGCGAGCGCTCGAGCTTGGCCTTCTCCCGGCTGAGGACCAGCTGCTCCTTCTTGGAGAGGCTGACCAGCACGCCGGTCTGCTCCATGTCCTCGAGCTCCTTGAGGCGCTGGAGGCGCTTGTGGACCGTCTGGAAGTTGGTGAGCATGCCGCCCAGCCAGCGCTGGTTGACGTAGGGCATGCCGACCCGCGTCGCCTGCTCGGCGACGACCTCCTGCGCCTGGCGCTTGGTGCCGACGAACAGGATCGAGCCGCCGTGGGCGACCGTCTGCTTGACGAACTCGTACGCCGAGTCGATGTACCCGAGCGTCTGCTGCAGGTCGATGATGTAGATGCCGTTGCGCTCGGTGAAGATGAAGCGCTTCATCTTCGGGTTCCAGCGACGGGTCTGGTGCCCGAAGTGGACGCCGCTGTCGAGCAGCTGCTTCATGCTGACGACTGCCATATCGCAGCCTCTCTGCTCTCGCGCGCGACCGAGGCCGCGCGGATTCCGGTTGTCGCGGGCACCGGGTGGTGCACGCCCTGACGTCCTGCGGCGCCACTCACCCGGCTGGGCCGGGACCGAGGTGGCGACTGCCCCGCCGATCGGCGGGAAGAGGACGCGCGAAGTCGACCCGCTCGCACGGGCCGCACCGGACAGCATACGCGTCGTCCACCGGCACCCTCGTCGCGCCGGTCGGAGGCCCGTCCACAGCCGGTACGGGCCTCCACACGACCCGGCCGCCCGTCCCCCAGCACGCCGCCCGCGACCAGCATCGGGGGATGCCCCTACGCGCCCGTCCGCTGGCCGCCCTGTTCATCGGTCTGCTCGTCCTGGCCGGCGTCGTCCCCGCCACGGCGTCGCCGACCACCGCCGGGCCGTCCCGACCGGAGCCGCTCTGGAGCGCTCCCCTGCCCGGGGAGCCGGTGGTCACCCGCCCGTTCGAGCCACCTCCGCACCGGTACGGGCCCGGGCACCGCGGGGTCGACCTGGCAGCCGCTCCCGGCTCCCCGGTGCTGGCGGCCGGCGACGGGGTCGTCGTGTTCGCCGGGATGGTCGCCGGGCGGCCCGTGGTCAGCGTCGACCACGCCGGGGGGCTCCGGACGACGTACGAGCCGGTGACGCCGTCGATGGGCGCCGGCCGGTCCGTCGTCCGTGGAGCTCCTCTGGGCGTGCTGCTGGCCGGCCACGACGGGTGCCCGGTCGCCGCCTGCCTGCACTGGGGGGCGCGCCGCGGCGAGGTCTACCTCGACCCCATGTCGCTGCTCCGGCCCCCGCGGGTGCGACTGCTCCCCCTTGCCGGCAGTGCCCACGGTGCACCACACCGAGTCAGCGCGCGGTGACAGGTCGTACGCACCGTCCCTGCAGGGATCCCGGGCGACCCGGCACCCCGGCGCTACCGTCCAGGTGTGCGATTCCGACGCAAGCGTGCCGCCAACCCGGGCTCGGGCGAGCCCACCGGTGTCGAGCAGGCCGGTGCCGGGACGACCGACGTGCAGCCGGCCGACGCCCAGGCCCCGGCGATCGCGGCCCCACCGGTCGAGAGCGGGCCGGTCGAGAGAGAGCAGGACGCCGACGAGGTGCTGGGGGGCCTGCGCCAGGTGATCGACACCTTCGGGTGGGCGGTGCTGCACGGTGGCGGCACGCCCGGCGAGCCGCGCTACTCCTACACGGTGGGCCTCGCGGCGTGGGAGCACCCCGAGGTGGTCGTGGTGGGGCTGCCCTTCCCCGCCGCGGAGAAGTACCTGAACCTGGTCGGCGAGGCGGTCCGGGGCGGTGCCCGCTTCGCGCCGGGTACCGCCACGGCGGCGCTGACCGACGAGGAGTCCCCCGTGGTCTTCCTCCGCGTCGAGGAGACCGCGCGGCTCACCGTGATCGAGCAGCTGCACGGCACCGTGGACGCGCTGCAGCTCATCTGGCCCGACTCCACCGGCCGGCTGCCCTGGCAGGAGGGGCACCGCAACCCGCCGGGCACTCAGCCGCTGCTGGGCCCCCGTCCGGACGACGACCCGGCCGGCAACTGACCGCTGTCCCCCCGCGGAGCGCCGCTGCCGGTCAGGCGATGTCGGCGAGCTTGGTGCGCAGGTGCAGGACCGCCTTGGTGTGCAGCTGGCAGATCCGGCTCTCGGTCACGCCGAGTACCCGCCCGATGTCCGCGAGCGTGAGGCCCTCGAAGTAGTAGAGGGAGACGACGACCTTCTCCCGCTCGGGCAGCTGCTCGACCGCGCGGGCCAGCAGCTGCCGGGCCTCGCCGTGTTCCGCCATCGCCTGCGGGTCCAGGGCGCTGGGGTCCTGCAGGGTGTCGCCGAGGCGCGGGGAGCCGCCCTCGTCGTCGGTCAGCAGCTCGTCGAGGGCGACCACGTTGACCAGCGAGAGCTGGCCCAGGAACTTCCGGATGTCCTCGACGTCCATGTCCATGGCGTCGGCGACCTCTTCGTCGGTCGGCGTCCGGTGCAGCCTGCTCTCGAGCTCGGCGACGGTGCGCTCGAAGGCCCGGGCCTTGACGCGCACGGACCGCGGGATCCAGTCGGTGTTGCGCAGCTCGTCGATGATCGCGCCGCGGATGCGCGCCATCGCGTAGCTCTCGAACTTCACCTCACGGGTGGGCTCGTAGCGGGTGATCGCGTCGATGAGCCCGAACGTCCCGTAGGAGATGAGGTCGGCCTGCTCGACGTGCGCGGGCAGACCGCTGCCCACCCGGCCGGCGACGTACTTCACCAGCGGCGCGTAGTGGAGGATCAGCCGGTCGCGCAGGCCGGCGTCCCGGCCCTCGACGTACCGCGCCCACAGGTCGGCCAGCAGGGCATCGGCGTCCTCACCGGACTCGTCGATGCGACGGATGGTTGCCTCAGACACGGTGGCGCTCCTCGGTCGTGCTGCGCGGGCACCGTCCGTGGTCCCGCGTGGTCCTGACTGCGTCCGCAGATCCCGCCACCCGGCCGCGCGCGTCAGGCACGGGGGTGCGCCTGGGCGTGGACCGCACGGAGCCGCTCGACCGTCACGTGCGTGTAGATCTGTGTCGTCGCGAGGCTAGCGTGGCCGAGCAGCTCCTGTACGGAACGCAGGTCCGCGCCGCCCTCGAGGACGTGCGTGGCCGCGGAGTGCCGCAGCCCGTGCGGGCCGATGTCCGGCGCCCCCGGGACGCCGGCCGTCGCGGCGTGCACCGTCCGCCGGGCCTCCCGCGCGTCGAGGCGGCCGCCGCGCAGGCCCAGCAGGAGCGCCGGCCCGGAGTCCGGCCGGGCGAGGGCCGGGCGCCCGCGGGTCAGCCAGGCCTCCAGCGCCCGCTCGGCGGGCACGCCGTACGGCACGCTGCGCTCCTTCCTGCCCTTGCCCAGCACGCGCAGCAGCCGTCGCCCGCGGTCGACGTCGTCGACGTCCAGGCCGACGAGCTCGCTGACCCGGATGCCGCTGGCGTACAGCAGCTCCAGGACGACCGCATCGCGGAGGTGCACCGGCTCCTCGGCGCCCGCCGCCGTCTCGACCAGGGCCCGCGCCTGCTCGGGCGCCAGGACGTCGGGGAGGGTGCGGTGCGCCTTCGGGCTCACCAGGCGCTGGCCGACGTCCTCGGGGGTGAGGGCGGCGCGGCGCAGCCAGGCGGTGAACGACCGCGCGGCCGACGCGTGGCGAGCGGTCGTCGAGCGGCCGTGCCCGCGGGTGCGCCCCTGGGCGAGCCAGCTCCGCAGGGTGGCGAGGTCGAGGTCGTGCGGCTGGGTGCCGCTGCGCCGGGCGAGGTGGTCCAGCAGCCGGGCGACGTCGCCGACGTAGCTGCGCACGGTGTTCGCCGAGAGGTCGCGCTGCCCGGTCAGGTGCTCCTCGTAGCCGGCCAGCGCCTCGGCCAGCGCGGGCGGCAGCCCGGCGCGGACCTCGTCGGTGCTCGGCGTGGCCACGGGGGCACGGTCCGTCGGCGCCCGGCCCCGGTCAAGCCGCCGCGCCGGGCGGCTTCGGCGGCGGGGCCAGCCGCCAGCCCGTGCTCGTCCGCTGGACCAGCTCCGCCACCTCCAGTGCCGGCAGCACGCGCAGCACCTCGAGCACGTCGCAGCCGGCGGTGCGGGCCAGCCGCTCCGGGCTGACGCCGCTGCGCACCGGGCAGGCGTCGAGCACCCGCACGGCGAGGTCGGAGAGCCCGTCGCGCGGGGAGGCAGGCCGGGGAGCGGCCTCGGCCAGATCGACACCGATGCCGCCGACCTCCTCGATGACGTGCGCAGCGCAGGTCACCAGCCGAGCGCCACCCTCCTCGTCCCGGAGGAGCTCGTGGCAGCCCACGCTCATCGCCGAGGTGACCGGACCGGGGACCACCAGCACCCGTCGCCCGAGGTCGCGAGCGCGGTTCGCCGTCGCCTGCGCGCCCGACCGGGCCGCCGCCTCCACCACGACCGTGCCGCGGCTCAGCGCCGCGATGAGACGGTTGCGGACCAGGAACCGGTGCTGGTGGGGCGCGGCACCCGGGGGCCACTCGCTGACCAGCAGGCCGCTCGCGGCGACCCGGTCGAGCAGCGTCCCGTTCCCCGCCGGGTACGGGCGGTCCACGCCGGAGGCGAGGACGGCGATCGTCGGCCCCTGCGCCGCGAGCGCACCGCGGTGGGCGGCCGCGTCGATCCCGAAGGCGCCCCCGGAGACCACCGTCCAGCCGCGAGCGGCGAGCTGGTGCCCCAGCTCGGCGGCCACGTGCTCGCCGTACGCGGTCGAGGCCCGGGAGCCGACGACCGCCACGGAACGGTCGGTGACCTCGGCCAACCGGGCCGTCCCCCGCACCCAGAGGGCGAGTGGCGGCACGAGCGCCTGCGTGCGCTTCGCCTGCCGCGTGCGGTCGTGCGGCTGCTGCAGCGCAGCCATGGTCAGCGCGTGCAGCGCGAAGGCCGGCCACTCGTCGTCCTCCGGCACCACCAGCCGGGCGCCGCACCGCTCCGCGCGCTGCAGATCTGCCGCCGTCGCGTCCTGCCCCGCCCGGGCGCCCACGATGGCCCGGACCCGGTCGGGAGCCGTTCCCGCGCGGATGCGGCGGGTGGCTTCCACGGGGCCGACGTCCTCGACCCAGCGCCAGAGGTCGACGACCCCCGGCTCGACCGCCCGGCTGAGCCACGCCCGCGCCCGGCGGACCCCCGGGTGCACCTCGCCTGCCACAGGCGGCGCGCCGGCCGCGTCCTCCAGGTCCTCCTCGAGGGTGGTCACGCCACGGCCCGCTGCAGCCGCATGCCGAGGGCCTCGGCGACGTCGTCGGTGCACGGCACGCCCCGCCCGGCCAGGTCGGCGACCGTCCACGCGACGCGCACCACCCGGTCGAAGCCACGCACCGAGATGGAGCCGCGCTCGAGCGCCCGCTCGGCCAGCCGGAGCGACGCCCGCGGGATCGCGAACCGGTCGCGCAGCAGGCGACCCGGCACCTCGCTGTTGAGCGCGAGCCCGGTGCCGGCGAGCCGCGCCCGCGCCGCGGTCCGCGCCCGGGCCACCCGCGCGGCGACCACGGCGGTGGACTCCGGCGCGGGGAGCCCGTCGAGCCAGGCCGCCCGGGTGACCGGGGGCAGCTCCACCCGCAGGTCGACGCGGTCGAGCAGCGGACCGGAGAGGCGTGCCTGGTACCGCCGCCGCTCCAGCGGGCTGCAGGTGCAAGCGGTGTCCCCCGCGGCGGTGGCGCACGGGCAGGGGTTCGCCGCCAGCACGAGCTGCGCCCGGCACGGGAACGTGGCCGCGCCCGCGGCCCGCTGGATGGTGACCTGCCCCCGCTCCAGGGGTTGGCGCAGCGTGTCGAGCACCGCCCGGGGGAACTCGGGCGCCTCGTCGAGGAACAGGACCCCGCGGTGCGCCCGGCACAGCGCGCCCGGCCGGATCTGGCCCGAGCCACCCCCGATCAGCGCCGCCATCGTCGCCGAGTGGTGCGGCGCCTCGAAGGTCGGCCGGGTGATCAGCGGCGCCTCCGGCGGCAGCGTGCCGGCGATGGAGTGGATGGCGGTGACCTCGAGCGCCGCCTCCTCGTCCAGCGGGGGCAGGAGCCCGGGCAGCCGCTCGGCGAGCATCGTCTTGCCGGCACCGGGCGGCCCGGCGAGGTAGAGGTGGTGCCCGCCGGCGGCGGCGACCTCCACGGCCCGGCGGCCGGCGGCCTGGCCGACGACGTCCCCGAGCTCCGGCACCGGCGGCTGCGCGGGCGCCGCCCCGCGGACGTGCGGGGTCAGTAGCGCCGCGCCCAACAGGTGCGCGACGAGCTGGGTGAGGGTCGCGACGGCGAGCACCTCGACCCGGTCCACCAGGGCCGCCTCGGCGGCGTTCTCCACCGGGACGACGACCTGCGAGTGCCCGGCTCGCGCCGCCGCGAGGACCGCCGGCAGGACGCCGCGGATGGAGCGCACGGAGCCGTCCAGGCCCAGCTCGCCGAGGAGCACCAGCCGGTCGACGGCGCCGGCGGGCACCGCGCCCGCGGCGGCCAGCACCCCGGCGGCCACGGCGAGGTCGAACCCGCTGCCCTGCTTGGGCATCGACGCGGGCGAGAGACCGATGGTCACCCGGCGGACGGGGAACTCGCCGCCGGCGTTCGCGATCGCGGCGCGCACCCGGTCGACCGACTGGCGGACCACCGCGTCGGGCAGCCCGACGAGCACCACACCGGGCAGCCCGGCGGCGATGTCCACCTCGACCTCCACCATCGCGCCGCGGACGCCGGCGAGCCCGACCGACCACGTGCGGGCCAGCGTCACGAGAACGCCCCGCGCAGGTGCGTGACGACCGCCGGGCGCTCCGGGCGCACCAGCACGCCCACCACGTCGAAGCGCACCTCGGGGGCGTGGTGGTCGTGCACGGCCAGCCAGCGCTGCGCCAACGTCCGGATCCGGCGCCGCTTGGCGAGGGTGACCGCCTCGACGGGATGGCCGTAGCCCGTGCCCCGCCGCGTCTTCACCTCGCAGAAGACGAGGGCGTCACCTTCCCGCGCGACGAGATCGATCTCGCCCTCGCGGCAGCGCCAGTTGCGGTCGAGGACGCGCAGGCCGGCGTCGGTCAGGTAGGCGACGGCGATGCGTTCACCGCGGGCGCCGAGTTCGGTGGTGGGAGGCACCCCCCGACCGTGCCGCCGCGGGGGCGCCGGGCCGAGCCCCTGGGGCGATCTGTGGACGGGACCGCCGGGTGTGGACGGCTACGGCAGCCGCGGACCGTCCGGGAGCTCGAGATCGGGCTTGTCGAGCTCCTCGACGTTGACGTCCTTGAACGTCAGCACGCGCACGTTGCGCACGAACCGGGCGGGCCGGTACATGTCCCACACCCAGGCGTCGGAGAGCTTCAGCTCGAAGTAGACCTCTCCGGCGGCCTCCCGGACCTGCAGGTCCACGGAGTTGGCCAGGTAGAACCGGCGCTCGGTCTCCACCACGTAGGTGAACTGCCGGACGATGTCCCGGTACTCGCGATAGAGCTGCAGCTCCATCTCGGTCTCGTACTTCTCGAGGTCTTCGGTGCTCATCGGTCCTCGGTGCTCGTCAGGGCTAAGGACACAGGGCGCATGGGCCCATCATCGACCATGACACCGGAACCGGTCAGGTGGGTGGTCCGCTCGGCGTGCGCGTCGCGAGCGCTGCGCACGTTGACGAAGCGCATCCGGTGCTCGGGGCAGGGCCCGTGGCGGTCCAGCGCGGCGGTGTGCACGTCGGTGATGTAGCCCTTGTGGCCGGCGAAGTCGTACTCCGGCCAGCGCTCGTGCAGCTCGAGCATGATCCGGTCGCGGGTCACCTTGGCCAGCACCGAGGCCGCGGCCACGCAGGCGGCCACCCGGTCGCCCTTCCAGACGGCCAGCCCCGGGCGGGCGAGGCCCGGCACGGGGAAGCCGTCGGTCAGCACGTAGTCCGGGCCGGGGTCCAGCGTGCACACCGCTCGGCGCAGCGCCTCGATGTTGGTCACGTGCATACCCCGGGCGTCGAGGTCCTCGACCGGCAGGACGACGACCGACCACGCGACCGCCCGGTCGAGGATCTCGTCGTAGGCGCGCTCCCGGGCGGCCGCCGTGAGCAGCTTGGAGTCGGCCAGCCCCGGCACCCGGCCCCGTCGTCCCGCGGGCAGGATGCATGCCGCGGCGACCAGCGGGCCGGCGCAGGCACCCCGCCCGGCCTCGTCGGCCCCGGCGACCGCCTCGAACCCCCGCCGGCGCAGCGCGCGCTCCATGTCCCAGAGCGCGTCGGGCCGGTCGTCGGCGAGGGTGCGCCGGACGCGGACCACCGGCGCGGATCGGGTGTGGGTGGGAGGTGCGGCCATCGCCGCACGACACTACGACGGCGGGCCGACACCGCCGCCGCCCCCCGGACGCGCCGCAGGCCGACTCCCGGGAACGGGAGCCGGCCTGCGGGGCCGGAGAGGAGCCGGTCAGACGTCGGCCGTCTCCTCGGGGGATGCGGCCGCCGGGTGCGCGCCGCAGCCGCAGCCCGGACCGCGGTTGGAGAGGACCAGCGAGACGGCGTGCGCCCGGTCGCGGGCGCCCAGCTTGCGCAGGATGGCCTTGACGTGGGACTTGACCGTGTCCTCGCTGATGAAGAGGTTGCGGCCGATCTGCCGGTTCGACTGGCCCTGCAGCAGCTCGTCCAGGACGTCCTGCTCGCGGCGGGTCAGCGGCACCTCGGGGGCGAACGGCTTGGCGGCCGGCACGGCGGAGGGCTCCACGCGGCGGATCTGCGGATCGACCACGGTGCGCCCGGCGCGGGCGGCGAGGATCGCCCAGCCGAGCAGCGTCGGGGACGTGTTGATCATCAGGTAGCCACGGATGCCGGCTGCCAGGGCCTCGTTGACCACGGCCGGGTCCTCGGAGGTGGCCAGCGCGACGATCGCGACCCGGGGGAAGCGGCGGCGCAGATCACGGCAGGCGTTCAGCGTGGCCGCCCGGCCGGAGCCCAGCTCCACCACGACGGCGTCCGGGCGGGCGGTCTCGACCAGGGTGAGGGCCCGCCGCAGCTCGCCGGGAGTGCCGACGGCCTGCATGCCGGCGGTCTCGTTGATCATGCTCACCAGCCCGCGACGCAGGACGGGCGCGTCGGCGAGGAGGAGCACGCGGGTGATGCCGCGCGCGGTGCTCGCCATGGGTGCAGACACAACTGACTCCGTTTCACTTCCGGGAACGTGCAATCACTCCATCGGAAGGGGAAAACGGTTGCTTGAATGCTTTCCCGGCAATTCTTGTGCGATTGCCCGCGCCGATGGTGAAAGGCGCCCGAATCACTCCTGCAACGCCACGACCATCAGGAGGACGGTGGGACGGCGCGCGCCCGCCGGCGCCACGCGGTGAGGGGCACGGCACCGGCCAGTCCGACGGCGTAGGGCAGCACCGCCACCGCGCCCACCGGGCTCACCCCGTCATCGGGGACCGGGGGCGCCGCTCCCGACGCCTCGACGCCCTGGATGTCCGGGGAGTCGAGCAACCCGAACCGGTCCAGCGGCCAGACGATGACCGCGGCCTTGCCGATGACGTCGTCGACGGCGATGGTGCCGGCGTACTCGTCACCCACGTGCGAACGCGAGTCCGCCGACGCGGAGCGGTGGTCCCCCATGACCCACAGCCGGCCCTCGGAAACGGTCACCGGGCCGAACGGCCGGCTCTCGATGGGCATGTCCTCGAAGATGTAGGGCTCATCGAGCGGTTCGCCGTCGACGGTGACCCGGCCCTCGACGTCGCAGCACTGGACGGTCTGCCCCTCGGTGGCGATGACGCGCTTGACGAAGTCGTCCTCGCTGGGCGGCGCGACGCCGATCGTGCGGCCCAGCCACAGCAGCGCGCCGGTGAACCAGTTGCCGGGCTCCTCGACCGAGATCTCCGGCGTCCAGGTGTCCGGGCCGCGGAAGACGACGATGTCACCGGGCTCGGGCTCCCCGAACCAGTACGGCACCTTGTTGACCAGCACCCGGTCGCCGGTGCAGCCGGTGCAGCCGTGCAGCGTCTGCTCCATCGATCCGGAGGGGATGAAGAAGGCCTGCACGAAGAAGGTCTTGACCACCAGCGCGAGCACGAAGGCGATCAGCAGGAGGACCGGCAGCTCCCGCAGGAGCGAACCCTTCTTCGGGTCCTTCGCCCTCCGGTGCCGGCGCCCGGGCCTCTCGGAGCCGGGTGAGGCGGCGGGGGTCCGATCGGGCTCGTCGGGTTCGCCCGGGACGACGTCGGCGGGCCCCCCGGGCCGGTCGCTGCTCATCAGGAGCCAGCGTACGGCCCGGGGGACCCGCCGAGTTCCAGCCGGTCGGCCCGGCTGCAGGCGTGTCCTCGCGGGGAGGTCAGCGCGCGACGGTCTCGCGCTTCTCCTTGATCTTGGCGGCCTTGCCGCGCAGCTCGCGGAGGTAGTAGAGCTTCGCGCGACGCACGTCACCGCGGGTCAGCACCTCGATCTTCTCCACGACGGGGGTGTGCACCGGGAAGGTGCGCTCGACCCCGACACCGAAGCTGACCTTGCGCACGGTGAAGGTCTCGCGGATGCCGCCGCCCTGACGGCGGATGACGACACCCTGGAAGACCTGGATGCGCGAGCGGTTGCCCTCGATGACGCGGACGTGCACCTTGACGGTGTCACCCGGGCGGAACGAGGGGATGTCGTCGCGCAACGAGTCGGCGTCGAGTGCGTCCAGGGTGTTCATCTCGGCAGTCCTCAGTCTCAGGTGGCTCGTTCTCGGTTCGGACAGCGGAACGCCCCGGCTGTCCGTTCCGGGGGGCTGCGGCTCCGGTGCGGAGCTCCCGACAGCGGTGCCGTCGGTCAGCAGCGACTCTCTACTGTGCCACATCGTCACGCGACGATGCGCGGCGGCCCCGTCCACGGCCCCGCCCGCAGCTCCGCCACCAGGGCGGCGAGCTCGGCCGGGACGAAGGCTCCCCCCGCCGCCAGCTCGCCGGTCGTCCACCACCGGTGCGGTTCGTCGGCCAGCAGCTCCAGCTCGGTGAGCGCACCGGGGACGACCTCGTGGACGACGTCGCGCAGCACGAAGAACGTCTCGCGGGTGTCGAACACCTGCTCGCCGAACGGCCCGACGTGCCGCCGCAGCCACACCGGCCCCTCGAGCGCGGACCCCTCGACGTGCAGCCCGATCTCCTCGGCGAGCTCCCGGACGGCGGCCGCGCGGAGCGTCTCGCCGTCCTCCACTCCCCCACCGGGCGTGTACCAGAACAGCACCTCGCCGGGCGGCACGGAGGGATCGGGCAGCCGGGCGCCGAGCAGCAGCACCCGCCCCTCCGGGTCCAGGACGACGACGCGCGCCGTCGTCCGCTGGACCGGCCGGTCAGCCACCGGCCAGCGACGCCCGCTCGGCGTCGGTGAGCGCGTCGTCCGGCAGGGCGGCCAGCAGGTCGGGGCGGCGGGCCGCCGTGCGGCGCAGGGACTCGGCGCGCCGCCAGCGGTCGATGGCGGCGTGGTCCCCCGACAGCAGGACGGGGGGCACCTCGTGGCCCCGCCAGTTCGCCGGCCGGGTGTAGGAGGGGCCCTCGAGCAGACCGTCGGCGTGCGAGTCGTACTCCGCGGACTCGCGGTTGCCCAGCACCCCGGGGATGAGCCGGGTGACCGCCTCGGTCATCACCAGGACGGCGGCCTCACCGCCGGCGAGCACGTAGTCGCCGATCGAGACCTCGGAGACCGGCCCGGCCTCGGCCGCCCAGTCGGCGACCCGCTGGTCGATGCCCTCGTAGCGCCCGCAGGCGAAGACCAGCCCGGGCTCGGCCGACCACTCCACCGCCATCGCGTGGGTGAACGGCCGACCGGCGGGGGTCGGCACCACGAGCCGGGTGCCGGGTGGGCGGACGGCCTCCAGAGCGCGGCCCCACGGCTCGGGCTTCATCACCATGCCGGGGCCACCGCCGTACGGGGCGTCGTCGACGGTGCGGTGGACGTCGTCGGTCCACTGCCGGAGGTCGTGCACGCCGACCTCGACCAGGCCCCGCTCGACGGCCTTGCCCAGCAGCGACTGGCGCAGCGGCGCCAGGTACTCCGGGAAGATCGTGACGACGTCGATCCGGAAGGCGTGACTCACAGGTCGAGCAGCCCCTCGGGCGGGTCGACCACCACGAACCCGCCGGCGACGTCGACGGTCGGCACGATCGCGGTGACGAACGGGATCAGCGCGTCCCCGCCCTCGACGCGGCGGACGACCAGCAGGTCCTGCGCCTCGTGGCGGACCGCGGTCACCTCACCGATCACCGTGCCGTCCGGGAGCCGGGCGGCCAGGCCGACGAGCTGGTGGTCGTAGTAGGAGTCGGGGTCGTCGAGCTCGGGCAGGTCGGCGACCCGGACCAGCAGCAGGGTGTTGCGCAGCTCGTCGACGGCCTCGCGGACGTCGAAGACGGCGCCGTCCGGTGAGGCGAGCTGGAGCAGCAGCGTGCCGCTGTGCCACCGCCGGTCGACGACGGTCAGCGGGCCGCGCTCCGCCGGATCGGTCAGCAGCACCGCCCCGGGGGCGAAGCGCCCCTCCGGGTCGTCGGTGCGCACCTCGACGGTGGCCAGACCACGGACACCGTGGGGCCGGCCGATGCGGCCGACCACCACGGTGTCGGTGGGTTCGTTCTGGGTGCTCAAAGGAGCCGGTGCTCAGCGCCCGTCGGTGTCGACGACGTCGACCCGCAGGCCTCGTCCGCCGACCCCGGTCATCACCTGGCGCAGCGCCTTGGCGGTGCGCCCGCCGCGGCCGATGACCTTGCCGAGGTCGTCCGGGTGGACGCGGATCTCGAGGGTCTTGCCGCGGCGGTTGGTGAGCAGGTCGACGGTGACGTCGTCGGGGTTGTCGACGATGCCCCTGACCAGGTGCTCGAGCGCTTCTTCGAGCACGTCTTACTCGGCCGGCGTCTCGGCCGGAGCGGCGTCGGCCGGAGCGGCGTCGGCTGCGGGGGCGTCGGCCGCAGGGGCGTCCGCCTTCGGAGCCTCGGCCTTGGGGGCGGCCTTCTTCTTGGGGGTGGTGGCGCCGGCGGCCGGCTCCTCCATACCCGCGCGGACGGCCTCCTCGTACAGGGCCTTCTTGTCCGGCTTCGGGGCAGCGACCTTCATGGGGGCCGGGGCCGGCTCGCCCTTGAACTTCTGCCAGTCACCGGTCACCCGGAAGATGGCGGCGACGGCCTCCGTCGGCTGCGCGCCGACGCCCAGCCAGTACTGCGCCCGCTCGGAGTCGACCTCGATGAAGGAGGGGTCCTCCTTCGGGTGGTACTTGCCGATCGTCTCGATCGAGCGGCCGTCACGCTTGGTGCGGGCGTCGGCGACGACGATGCGGTAGTACGGCGCGCGCATCTTGCCCAGGCGCATGAGCTTGATCTTGGTGGCCACGGTGTGTGGTGTTCTCCTCGAACGCGTTTCGGGTGCTCGCCGGGCGACGTGTGGGGGTACGCCGGGGCGGAGCCAGGGACACGCACGTCACCGGTGAGAGGGCCGCCGACGCCGTGTTCGACCGACCATGATGCCAGACGCCCGGACGGGGCGGTCACGCAGCCGGGTCGGGCCGCGCGGGCGCACCGACCACGGCCGCCGGACGCCGTCCACCCTCGCCGCAGCGCGTCCTCCCCCACCGCACACCGTGAGGGAGGACGCGCCATGATCAGGTTCCCTGATCGTGGCTGGGGGTCAGCTGCGGACGGCGGCCAGCACGCGGGCGGTGGCGTCGTCGACGGGGATCTCCTCGCGCTCCCCCGTGGCCCGGTCCCGCAGCTCCAGGACGCCCTCGGCCAGGCCGCGGCCGACGGTGACGATCGTCGGCATGCCGAGCAGCTCGGCGTCCTTGAACTTCACGCCGGGCGAGACCTTCGGCCGGTCGTCGTAGAGCACGGTGAGGCCGCCGGCGACGAGCTGGGCCGCCAGCGACTCGGCGGCCTCGAAGACGGCGGCGTCCTTGCCGGTGGCCACGATGTGCACGTCGGCCGGGGCGACCTCCCGTGGCCAGACCAGCCCGAGCTCGTCGTGCGTCGACTCGGCGATCGCGGCGACGGCACGGGAGACGCCGATGCCGTAGGAGCCCATCGTGACGGTGACCAGCTTGCCGTTCTCGTCGAGCACCTTGAGGTCCAGCGCCTCGGCGTACTTGCGGCCGAGCTGGAAGATGTGGCCCAGCTCCACACCGCGGGCGAGCTCCAGCGGGCCGGAGCCGTCGGGCGCGGGGTCGCCGGCCAGCACCTCGGCGGCCTCGATGACGCCGTCCCAGGTGAAGTCGCGGCCGGCGACCAGGTCGAACACGTGCTTGCCGGGTGCGTTCGCGCCGGTGATCCAGCGGCTGCCGGTGACCACCCGCGGGTCGACGAGGTAACGGATGCCCGACTCGCTCCCGCTGCCGAGCACCTGCGGCCCGATGTAGCCCTTGACCAGCGCCGGGTGCCGGTCGAACTCGGTGAACGGCTCGACCTCCGCCGGGGCCACCTGCGCCTCGAGGCGCTTGGCGTCGACGTCCCGGTCGCCGGGGATGCCGACGACCAGCGGCTCGCGGGTGCCGTCGGGGTGCACGAGGGTGACGACGACGTTCTTCAGCGTCGAGGCCGCGGTGTAGCCGGCCTCGGGGAACATCTCCTGCGCGACGGCGACCAGCGTCTCGATGGTCGGGGTGTCGGGGGTGTCCTCGACGTGCGCCTCGGGCAGGCCCTCCAGCGGGATCCCGTCGGGGACGACGGTGGTGACCGCCTCGACGTTGGCCGCGTAGCCACCGGCCGAGCGGACGAAGGTGTCCTCGCCGATCTCGGTCGGGTGCAGGAACTCCTCGCTCTTGGAGCCGCCCATGGCGCCCGACATCGCCGAGACGATGGCGTACTCCAGGCCGAGCCGGTCGAAGATCTTGATGTAGGCGTCGCGGTGCGCGGCGTAGGACGTGTCCAGCCCGGCGTCGTCGACGTCGAAGGAGTAGCTGTCCTTCATGGTGAACTCGCGGCCGCGCAGCAGCCCGGCCCGGGGACGCGCCTCGTCCCGGAACTTGGTCTGGATCTGGTAGAGCGAGAGCGGCAGGTCCTTGTAGGACGAGTACAGGTCCTTCACCAGGAGCGTGAACATCTCCTCGTGCGTGGGGCCGAGCAGGTGGTCGACGCCGCGACGGTCCTTGAGCCGGAAGAGGTTGTCGCCGTACTCGGTCCAGCGCCCGGTGGCCTCGTAGGGCTCCTTGGGCAGCAGCGACGGGAAGTGCACCTCCTGCGCGCCCATCGCGTCCATCTCCTCGCGGATGATCCGCTCGACGTTGCGGAAGACGCGGAAGCCCAGCGGCAGCCAGGTGAACCCGCCGGGGGCCGCCCGCCGGATGTAGCCGGCCCGCGCGAGCAGGCGGTGGCTGGCGACCTCGGCGTCGGCCGGGTCGTCCCGAAGGGTCCGGAGGAACAGGGTCGACATCCGCAGCAGCACGGCAGCAGTCTCCCAGGCCCGGCGGGGGACCTCCCCCGCCGGGCTCGCGGAGGAGATCAGTCGTCGCGACCGTGGCCGCCGCCGACCCGTCCGTCGGAGTCGTCGTGGCCGGAGGTGGGGCTCGCCGCGCCCGAGGACGAGGACGCCGACGGGGACGAGGACGAGGACCGGAACGCCGAGTCGTCCAGGGCGAACCGCGGTGCGCCGTCGATGCACGCGACGTGCACGTCGATGTCGTCGTCGTCGTTCTCGAACTCCATCTTGCCGAGGTCGTCGGAGGGGTCGACCCACCAGCCGGCCGCGGGGACCCCGGCCAGGACGGGTGAGCCGCTGCTGCAGTCGGCGAACACGGTGCCGCCGGCGGTGGCGTACTCACCGGTGGCCGACGCGGCGGGCGCCGACGGGCCGGGGGCCGACCCGTGCGGCACGGACGCCGTCGGCGCCGGCGGCGCCGACGCGGAGCTGCTGGCCGCCACCGGCGCCGTGCCCGGCGACGCCGAGGCGTCCACGAACGACACCGCGAGGAAGCCCAGGCCGACGGCTGCGGCCGCCGACGCGGTCCAGGCGGCTCCGAGGAGGACCGGTCGTCTCATGCTGGTTCGTGTCATGGCGCAGACCCTCCGGCGGAGCGGGTTAAGAGCACCCCAAGAGGACATCAAGGAAGCGCGCCGGTTCCCATCCCCAGGACCGAGGGACCGCTAGCGTCCGCGGCGTGGCCCAGCTCCTGGTCGTCGAGGACGACGAGCGCATCCGCTCCGCGCTCATCCGCGCGCTGCGCGACCGGGGGCACGCGGTCAGCTCGGCGGCCACCGCGCTCGAGGGGTTGCGACAAGCCGTCGACGGGCGGCCGGACCTCGTCGTGCTCGACCTCGGGCTCCCCGATCTCGACGGCGGCGAGCTGCTGCGCATGCTCCGCGCGGTCTCGTCCGTACCGGTCATCGTCGCGACGGCCCGGGACGACGACGGGAGCATCGTGCGGGTCCTGGACGCCGGCGCCGACGACTACGTGCGCAAGCCGTTCAGCGCGGAGCAGCTCGACGCACGCATCCGCGCGGTGCTGCGCCGGAGCAGCCCCGCGGGCAGCGGCGCGGCCGAACTCACCGTGGGAGCACTGACCGTGGACCCGCGCGGCCGCCGGGTGAGCTACGCCGGCCGGCCGGTCGAGCTCGCGCCCAGGGAGTTCGACCTGCTGGCGTACCTGGCCGCGCGGCCCGGCGCGGTGGTCCCGAAGCGGGAGCTGCTGGCGGAGGTGTGGCAGCTCCCGTACGGCGGCTCGGACAAGACCGTCGACGTCCACCTGTCCTGGCTGCGCCGCAAGCTGGGGGACGACGGCGCCCGCATGGTGCAGACGGTGCGCGGCGTCGGCGTCCGCCTGACCGAGCCCGAGCCGTGAGAGGCCGCATCACGCTGCTGGTGGCGGCGACGACGTCGGTCGTCCTGCTCGCCTTCCTGCTCCCCGCCGCGTCGCTGGTCAGCCGCGTGGCCGAGGCCCGAGCCCTGGACGTGGGCCAGGCGCAGCTGCAGTTCCTGCTGCCGTCGGTCGGCCTCGGGGACCAGGACCAGGTCGCCGCGGATCTGGCAGCCCTCTCCGGGGGGCCGCGGGCGGGGGTGCTCTGGACCGACGGGACGACGTGGCTCGGCGAGCGCGGGACCACGACCACCGCACCGGGGAGCCCCGTGGTCGAGGAGTCGGCCGAGGGCACACGCCTCGTCCAGCCGGTGGGCCGTCCCGGCGGCACGGCGGTCGTCGAGGTGCTCGTGCCGGCGGAGCAGCTGCGCGCCGGCGTCGCCCGCACCTGGGCGGTGCTCACCGGGTTGGGCGTCGTCCTCCTGCTGGTGGCCCTCGTCGTCGCCGATCGGCTGGCGCGCTCACTCACCCGCCCGGTGATCGACCTGGCCGCGACGGCACACCGGCTCGGCAGCGGCGAGCTGTCCGCGCGCGCCGTCCCCGCCGGACCACCGGAGGTGCGGGAGGTCGGGGAGGCGGTCAACCGGCTGGCCGGGCGGATCGGCGAGCTGCTGCAGGCCGAGCGGGAGGCAGCGGCCGACCTGGCGCACCGGCTGCGCACGCCGTTGACGGCCCTGCGCCTGGACGCCGAGGGGCTCGCCCCGGCCGATCGGGAGCGGATCCGCGAAGACGTCGACGCGCTGAGCCGCACGGTGGACGCGGTGATCGCCGAAGCCCGCCGCCCGCTGCGCGAGGGGCTCGGGACGGGCTGCGACGCCTCCGCCGTGGTGACCGAGCGGGTGACCTTCTGGTCGGCGCTCGCCGAGGACGAGGGCCGGGTGCTCCGGTTCACCGCCTGTCCCGACGCGCTCCCGGTGCGGGTGCCCGCCGACGACCTCGCCGCCACCGTCGACGCACTGCTCGGCAACGTCTTCCAGCACACGCCGGACGGCACCCACGTCGCCGTGGAGGTCCGGCCGCGAGACGGCGGCGGCGCCCTCCTCACGGTCGCCGACGGTGGACCTGGCCTGGATGCCACGGCGCTCGAGCGAGGCCGGAGCGGCGGCGGGTCCACCGGGCTCGGCCTGGACATCGTCCGGCGGACGGCCGAGGCCTCCCGTGGCCGGCTGCACCTCTCCTCGTCGTCGGCCGGGACACGGGTGACCGTCGAACTGGGCCCGCCCGCCTGATCAGGCGGGTTCGGGCACCCCGCCGGGGTCTCCGCCCGGGTCGTCGGGCGAGGGCTCGACCGGCGCGGGTGGCAGCGTGTCGGGGGTGTCGGGCAGGAGCTCGCCCGGATCGTCGGGCACGGGCTCGCTCGGGTCGATCGGACGGTCGGGCTCCGGGATCGGCGTGACCATGCGACGAGTCAACCAGCACGGTCACCCCACCGGCATGTCGCGAGCGCTCCGCGACGGACGCGTCCTGGCTACGATCGGGCCGGTCAGAGGCGCATCCACGCCCCCGCCGCGGGGCCGACCGGCGTGAGCGAGGGACCAGTGGGCCGAGACCGCGACCAGCAGGGCGCCCGGCCGCTCCCTCCGCGCCTCGACCCGCGCGCCGGCGGGCGCCCCCGCGCCCGGACCGGGTCGAGCGCCGCCGGCCTGCGCGAGCGGGACGGTCGCCGTCGCCTCGTCGTCGGCAGCCGCGTGGTCGCCGGGCTGCTCTCGGTGCTGCTGCTCGTGGGGTCCGGCTGGGGCTGGTACCTCGGCCAGGTCGCCGACGCGACGGTGAACCGCACCGACGCCATCCCCGCCGACGGCAACGACGGCGACGGCGAGGCGATGAACCTCCTGCTGGTGGGCAACGACAGCCGCAGCAACCTGACCGAGGAGCAGCTGGTCGAGCTCAACGCCGGGACGGACTCCGGCATCAACACCGACACGATCATCCTGGTGCACGTGCCCGCCGACGGGTCCCGCGCCTCGTTCGTCTCCTTCCCGCGCGACTCGTGGGTCGAGATCCCCGGCCACGGCGAGGACAAGCTGAACGCCGCCTACGCCTACGGCTACACCGGCGCCGACGACGCCGCGACCGAGGCAGCCCGCCAGGCGGCCGGCGCGCAGCTGCTGGTGCGGACCATCAGCCGGCTCACCGGGCTGGAGATCGACCACTACGCCGAGGTCGACCTGCTCGGCTTCTTCGAGCTGTCGAGCGTCGTCGGCGGCGTCGAGGTCAACCTCTGCAACGCCGTGGACGACCGCGAGTGGTCCGGCGCCTTCTTCCCGGCCGGCCCGCAGACGATCAGCGGCGCGGACGCGCTGAAGTTCGTGCGGCAGCGGCACAACTTCGGCCCGGACGGCCGCGGCGACTTCGACCGCATCGTCCGCCAGCAGGTGTTCATCGCCGGCGTGCTGCGCAAGATGCTCTCCGAGGAGGTGCTGCTGGACCTCGGCAAGCAGCGCGAGCTGGTGCAGGCCGCCGCGGAGTCGCTCACGGTGGACGAGGACCTGGACCTGCTGCAGCTGGCCGAGCAGATGCAGTCGGTCACCACGGGCAGCATCGAGTTCCAGACCGTGCCCAACCTCGGCGTCGACCGGGAGGGCGACGCGTCGATCGTCCGCCTCGAGGACGAGGCCACCCTCCGCCAGTTCTTCTCGCAGCTCTCCGCCGAGCCCGAGCCCGCACCGGAGGAGGCCGCCCCGCCGGAGGCCGCCGACCCCGCGGACGTCTCGGTGGCCGTCTTCAACGGCTCGGGGACGAGCGGGCTGGCCGCCACGGCCCAGGGCGAGCTCGAGGACGCCGGGTTCACGGTGGTCTCCACGGGGAACGCCGACTCCTCCGACTACGCGCAGAGCGAGATCCGCCACGCCGCCGGGGACGAGTCCCTCGCCGCCGCGGTCGCCGCCGCCGTCCCCGGCGCCGTCACCCGGGTCGTCGACGACGCCACGTCGGGCACCGTGCAGCTCGTCCTGGGCTCGGACTACGACGGCGTCGGGCAGGCGACCGACGCCCAGCCGCCGGCGGCGCCGGTCGAGGGCGAGGACGCCCGCACCGCCGCCGACACCGGCTGCATCAACTGACCGCGCCCGGCGGCTCTCACCGCACGCCCGGTGCGGCGGTCAGGACGAGGAACCAGGTGGACAGCACCGCCACCAGCGCGCCGGCCGCCAGCACGCTCCCGCGCAGCACCGGCGAGATGCGCCCCGGAGGGACCCTGAGGACCCAGTTGACCGCCGCGCCGGCCAGGATCAGCGCCGTCAGGGCCAGGAACGAGAGCGCCTGCACCTCAGCGCCCGCCTGACGCGGTCACGGACGGGCCGGCCGGCTCAGGCGACGACGCGGCCGCGCAGGACCGTCCGCTGCGGTCGCTGCAGCGCGTCGAGGTCGGCCCGGGGGTCGGTCTCGTACACGACGACGTCCGCCGTCGCGCCCTCCTCGATGCCGCGCAGCCCCAGCCACTCGCGCGCCTTCCACGACCCCGCGGCCAGCGCCGCCTCGGCGGGGATGCCGGCCCGGCACAGCGCCCGGATCTCGTCGGCGATCACCCCGTGGTCGATCCCGCCACCGGCGTCGGTCCCGGCGAACACCGGCACGCCCGCCTCGTACGCGGCCCGCACGACGGCGCCCGAGTTCGCGTACAGCCGCCGCATCGTGCTGGCGTAGGTGGGGAACTTCTTCTCCCCCGCCGCCGCGAACCCGGGGAAGTTCTCGACGTTGACCAGCGTGGGGACGACGGCGGTGCCGCGGCGGGCCATCTCGCCGATGAGCTCCTCGGTCAGCCCCGTGCCGTGCTCGATGCAGTCGATGCCCGCCTCGATGAGCGCGGGCAGCGCGTCGGTGCCGAAGGTGTGCGCGGTGACCCGCGCGCCCTCCTCGTGCGCGGCCTCGATCGCCGCCGCGACGACGTCGGCCGGCCACTCGGGGGCGAGGTCGCCGACCGAGCGGTCGATCCAGTCACCCACCAGCTTCACCCAGCCGTCGCCGCGCCGGGCCTGGACGCGGGTCTGCTCGACCAGGTCCTCCGGCTCGATCTCGACGCCCAGCCCGGGGATGTACCGGCGGGTGCGGGCGATGTGCCGCCCGGCGCGGATGATCGTGGGCAGCTCGGGGTCGCCGTCGAGCTCCCGGGTGTCGACGGGCGAGCCGCAGTCGCGCAGCGCCAGCACACCGGCGGCCCGTTCGGTCAGCGCCTGCCGCCGGGCGTGGGCGAGGTCCTCGACGTGCCCGCCGCCGCGTGCGATGCCGACGTGGCAGTGCGCGTCGACCAGGCCGGGCAGCAGCCAGCCGCCGCGGCTGACCGTCTCGGCACCCGGCACCGGTTCGAAGGTGAACCGCCCGTCGCGGATCCAGAGGTCGCGGTGCTCCCCCTCGGGCAGCACCACACCGGAGAGGTGGAGGGTCGGGGCGGTCACCGCCCGTTGCCGTCCTTGAACTGGTCGAAGTTCAGCTTGGTCAGGTCGGGCAGGCCCTGACCGGGCGGGAGGCCCGGCATCCCGGCGCCGCCGAAGGGGTTGGCCCCGCCCGGGAGGCCCGCGCCCGGGGGCAGGCCCGGGGCGCCGGCGGGGCGGCGGGCCGGACCGCCCTTGCCCTTGCCCTTCTTGCCCTTGCCCTTCTTCGACTGCGCCTGCATCTGCCGGCCGCGGGCCTTCTTCGACATGGGCCCCATGCCCTGAAGGCCCATGCTCCCGGCCATCTGGCCCATCATCTTCTGCGCCTGGGCGAAGCGCTCCAGCAGCTGGTTGACCTCGGTGACGCTGACCCCGGAGCCGTTCGCGATGCGCACCCGGCGCGACGCGTTGATGATCTTCGAGTTGACCCGCTCCTGCGGCGTCATCGACCGGATGATCGCGGCGGTGCGGTCGAGGTCGCGGTCGTCGACCTGCTTGAGCTGCTCCTTCATCTGGTTCGCGCCCGGGAGCATGCCCAGCAGGTTGGCGATCGGCCCCATCTTGCGGATGGCCACCATCTGCTCGAGGAAGTCCTCGAGAGTGAAGCCCTCGCGGGAGGTGAGCTTGCCGGCCATCTTCTCGGCCTGGTCGGCGTCGAAGGCCTGCTCGGCCTGCTCGATGAGGGTGAGCACGTCACCCATGCCGAGGATGCGGGACGCCATCCGCTCGGGGTGGAAGACGTCGAAGTCGGTGAGCTTCTCGCCGGTGGAGGCGAACATGATCGGCTGGCCGGTCACGTACCGCACCGAGAGGGCCGCACCACCGCGGGCGTCGCCGTCGAGCTTGGTGAGGACGACGCCGGAGAACCCGACGCCCTCCTGGAACGCCTGCGCCGTCGTGACCGCGTCCTGACCGATCATCGCGTCGACGACGAACAGCGTCTCGTCCGGGCGCACGGCGTCGCGGATGTCGGCCGCCTGCTGCATCAGCTCGGCGTCGATGCCCAGCCGGCCGGCGGTGTCGACGACGACGACGTCGTGCATCGTGCGGCGGGCGTGGTCGATGGAGTCGCGGGCCACCTGCACGGGGTCGCCGACGCCGTTGCCCGGCTCGGGCGCGAAGACGTCGACGCCCGCCTGCCCGGCCACGATCGACAGCTGGTTGACCGCGTTGGGGCGCTGCAGGTCGGCGGCCACGAGCAGCGGGGTGTGGCCCTGGGACTTCAGCCAGCGGCCGAGCTTGCCGGCGAGGGTTGTCTTACCGGCACCCTGCAGACCGGCCAGCATGATCACCGTCGGCGAGGTCTTGGCCAGCCGGATCCGGCGGGTCTCGCCACCGAGGATCTGGATGAGCTCCTCGTTGACGATCTTGATGACCTGCTGCGCCGGGTTCAGCGCCTGCGAGACGTCCGCGCCCCGGGCCCGCTCCTTGACGGCGGTGATGAAGGCCCGCACCGCCGGCAGCGCGACGTCGGCCTCCAGCAGCGCGATGCGGATCTCGCGCGCGGTCGCGTCGATGTCGGCGTCGGAGAGCCGACCCTTGCCCCGCAGGCCGGTGAAGACCTTGTCGAGGCGGTCGGAGAGGGTCTCGAACACAGCACGTCCTCGTCACAGCTCGTGGCGCGGCCCGCCGGCCCGACGGCCGGCGACACGGCGACGGGTCCGGGCGTGCCGGACCCTCGCGCCTCCTGGCCCCAGCGTATCCACCCGGCTCTCACGCGGGCGCCACTGCGAACGAGCGACGGCGGCGAGGCGTCCACCCGGACAGGGGCCGGCTCACCGACCTCCCACGGCGGCGCGCACCACGAACAAGCATTGGCCGAAAGCGTTTTCGTGAGTATCGTTGCGCTAATCAGTCCCGGCCGACCGTGAGCGGCCGGACGGAGAGGTGCTCCCCGTGTCCGACATCCTCGACCTGACGGCGCTCGTCCTGGCACTCGGCCTGCTCGGTCTGCGCGCCCACCCCCGCACCCGGTGCTGGGCGCCGCGAGGCCTCCGGCACGCCTCGCCCGCGGGGCCCCCGGCCGCCGCGCCCGCCCGCGGGGAGGAGCGCCGGCTCGCACCTGCGGGTCGCTGAGCCGCCGCGGACCGGCTCAGGACTGCCGGGCGCCCGCTGCCGGTGCGTCCACGGATGCGAGGCCACCCCCGGCCCCGTCCAGGACGAGCGCGAGGAAGTCCCCGACCCGGACGTGCCGCTCCAGGTCGTGCCGGAACCGCCCCTGCATCACGACGGTGTAGCGGTTGCGCCGCCCGACCCGCTCCCGGATGACGTACCCGGCCTGCTCGAGGTCGCCCACGATCATCTGGACGGCCCGCTCGGTGATGCCGACGCGTGTGGCGATGTCGCGCATCCGGGCGTCGGGATCGGCGGCGAGGCTGACCAGGACGTGCCCGTGGTTGGACAGGAAGGTCCAGCTCCCCCCCGGCGCGGTCATGCCGGGCACCCTACGCGACCGCCTCCCACGCCATCACCTGGTCCGAAGCAGTGCATTTCGGGTAACCTGCTTCGCACGAGGGGAGTACCCGATGCGCACGAGCGCAGTCGCTGCCCGCCAGTCCCGGCCCCCGGCCCGGGCGCGACCGGCCCTGACCGGGGGTCGGGGGAGACCTCGCCGCCCCTGGGAGACGCCCTGTGACGTCGCGCCGCACCGCCATCCCGCCGACCGCGAGAGCGATCGCCCCCGTTCCCGCCGGCCGGTCCTCCTCATAACCCCCACCGGGCCCCGGGTGACCTGGCCCTCCCCCGGCCAGGTGCTCCTGCTGCAGTCGGTCCGGGCGGACCCGTGCATCAGCGTGCTCGCCGCGACCACCCCGTCGCCGCGCATGACCGACACGGACGTGCGGCGCCTTCGCCGGCTGGCCGACGACGCCGTCGCCCGGCTGGCCGAGGGCGACCACCCCGACGTCCACCTGCTCCGGACCGCGCTCGACGAGGTGGTCGCCGGCGCCTCCACGCTGGCGACCGGGTCGGGGATCGGCCTCTACGTCAGCGCCCACGTGCGCGAGGTCGTGCGACTGCCCGTCCCCGTCGCCGACCGCGTGGTCGTCGACCCCTCCTTCGCCACGCGCGACCTCGTGCGGGCGCTGCACCGGACGCCCCATCACGTCGCGCTGCTGCTCGGAGAGCACGAGGCCAGGCTGATGGTCGGGGTGGCCGACGACCTGCGGCCACCGCCGCGCAGCGCCTTCCCCCTCACGGCGGACGGGGCGCCGGTCGACGCCTTCCTGCGCCGGGTGGACGAGGCGCTGGGCACCTACCTCCAGCTGCACCCGGCACCGCTGGTCCTGGTCGGGGCCGAGCACGTCGTCGGGCGCTTCCGCCGGCAGTCGCGCAACACCCACCGGCTGGCCGGGACGCTGGACGCCAACCTCACCCGCTCACCCGTGACGACCCTCGTGCCGCGGATCAGAGAGGTGCTGCAGGCCTACCTCCGGTCCCGCCAGGACGAGGCGCTGGAGCACCTGGACCGGCGGCGGTCGCGGAACGCGGTCGTGGAGGGCATCGACTCCTGCTGGCTCGCCGCCCGGCGGGAGCGTCCGGAGATGCTCGCGGTCGAGGAGGGCTTCACCTACGCCGCCCGGCTCAGCCCGGACGGCGACTTCCTCACCCGCGCCGACGACGTCGAGCACCCGGACGTCGTCGACGACGTCGTCGACGAGCTGATCGAGACGGTGCTCCTGCGCGGCGGGTGGATCGCCTTCGTCGACGACGGCGCCCTGGCCGAGCACGGACGGGTGGCGCTCACCATCCGCTGACCGGGGTCAGGCCGCGCGGGAGAGCCCTGCCGCGACAGCACCGGCCGGCACGGCCCCGACGACCAGGGCCGCGCCGCAGTCGACGCAGGCCCACTCGGGGCACTCGCCGCCGTCCTCGGTGTGGCCGTCGACGCACGGCGGCTGCACGAAGTCCCGGTCGTCCTCGCAGGACGGGCAGGGCCAGTGGCGGCTCTCCACGAGCGAGCTCCTCTCGGCAGATGGGACCGGTCCGTCCCGTTCTGCCTCGACGCTCGCACGGACCACTGACAGAACCCGGTAGCTCAGGCCGGCGTGTCGGGCCCCACCGCCACCGCGGGGCCACGGGTGGCGGCGACCAGGGCCGCGTCGACCCGTTCACGCTGCCCCTGGTCCACCGGGGAGCCCGAGGGGTTGGCGACGTAGAAGCAGTCGACGGCGTCGCCCCCGAGGGTCTCGATGCGGGCCGACGTGACGTCGAGCCCCTCCCCCGCGATCGCCGCGGTCAGCCGGTAGAGCAGCCCCGCCCGGTCCCCGGCACGCACCTCCACGATGCCGGTCGCCTGCCCGCTGACCTCGTGGTTGTGCCACGAGATCCGCGGGGGCGCGGTCCGGGCCTCCTGGTGGTAGTCGGCCTCCCGCTGGCGCAGCCGCTCCGGCAGCCGGAGCGTGCCCTCGAGGGCGGCCCGCACGCCGTCGGCGAGGATCTCCGGCACCGGCGCCCGGCCGAACCGGGGCCGCACCGAGTAGACGCCGGTGCTGTACCCGTCGGCCACGGTCATCTTCGCCGCCCGCACGTCGAGCTGGTTGAGTGCGAGCACACCGGCGCAGGTGCTGAGCAGGCCCGGCCGGTCGGGGGCCCCGATGGTCACCTGCTGGCCGTCGGCCACCTCCTCGATGGCGACGGTCACGCCCCGCGTCGCGCCGGGGATGCCGGGGACCTGCACCGTGGCCTGCGCGCGCGTGGCCGGGTGCAGCACGGGTTCCGGCGCCACCAGCGGGGTGCCGCCGAGGACGGCCTGCACCCGCGCGACGAGGGCCGCCACCAGGTGCGCTTTCCACGGCGACCAGGCGGAGGCGCTGGTGGCGGCGCCGTCGGCCTGCGCCAGCGCGTGCAGCAGCTGCAGCACCGAGGGGTCGCGCCCGATGGTGGCCGCCACCCGCTCGATGGTCGCGGGGTCGTCGATGTCGCGCCGGGTCGCCGTCGCCGGGAGGAGGAGGTGGTGGCGCACCAGGGTGCCCAGGATGGCGACGTCGGCGTCGGCGAAGCCCATGCGGGCACCGATCGCTGCGGCGACGGGCTCCCCCACCACGCTGTGGTCGCCCGGCCAGCCCTTGCCGATGTCGTGCAGCAACGCGGCGACCAGCAGGAGGTCGGGGCGGTCGACGTCGCGGGTCAGCTCGGAGGCCGCGGCCGCCGCCTCGATCAGGTGCCGGTCGACGGTGAACCGGTGCCACGGGTGCCGCTGCGGCAGCGAGCGCACCCGGTCCCACTCCGGCAGCAGCCTGGCCAGCAGCCCCTCCTGGTCCAGCTGCTCCAGCACCGGCACCGCCGACCGGCCGCTGGCCAGGACCCGCAGGAAGGACCAGCGCGCCTCGGCCGGCCACGGCTCGGGCATGGGGGGGCTGTGCACCGCGAGCACCTTGAGCGTGTACGGGGAGAGCAGCAGGTCGGCCCGGGCGGCGGCCGCCGCGGCGCGCAGCAGCAGGCCCGGGTCGGCGGCGGGCTTCGCGCCCTGGGCGAGCACCACCTCGTCGCCCTGCCGGACGACGCCCTCGGCCAGCGGCTCGCGGCGCACCCGGCGGTAGCGGCCGCGGGGACGCCGGACGAGCCCCGCCTCCACCCGCCGCCAGGTCTCGTCGGCGACGAAGGCCAGCCGCCGCCCGGCCAGGCTCACCTCCCGCAGGAGCACGTCCTCGTCGGCCAGGCCGAGCGCGGCGGCGACCGCCCGCTGCTCCTGGCGGACCAGGACGTCGGCGGCGCGCCCCGACCGGCGGCGCAGCTCGTCGCGCACGTCCAGGAGGAAGGCGTAGGCCTGCTCGACCTCGGACGCGGGCTCGTCGGCGAGCTGCGCGGCGGCCGCGGCACGGAGCACCTGCCCCTCGCGCAGCCCGCCGTAGGCCTCCTTGAGGTCCGGCTCGAGCAGGAAGGCGAGCTCGCCGAGCCGGCGGGCGCGGTCGCGGCGCAGGTCCCTCAGCTGCGGCAGCAGACGGACGGCGTGCTGCCGCCAGCTGGCCAGGGTCGCGGTGCGCAGCCGGGCGGCCAGCCCGGCGTCGCCGGCCACCAGCCGGGCGTCCAGGAGCCCGAGGCCGGCCTTGACGTCGGTGGAGGCGACGCCCACCGCCTCGGCGACCGACCGCACCGAGTGGTCCAGCCGCAGCCCGGCGTCCCAGACCGGGTACCACAGCGCATCGGCGACGGCGGCGACCTCCGGCCGGTCCTCGTGCACGAGCACCAGGTCCAGGTCCCCGTGCGGGGGGAGCTCCCGGCGGCCGAGGCTGCCGACGGCGACCAGGGCCAGGCCGTCGGTCCCCGTGCGGGGCGGCGGCCCGCCCCGCCGAGCCCGGGCCGGCGGCGTGCCACCGACGGCGTCGTCCAGCAGCCCGGCGAGCCACCGGTCCAGGGCCTCGACCCGCCCAGCGCGGGTCAGCCCCGGCAGCCCCTCGGTGTCCAGCACGGCTCCCCCTCGGTACGGCCCGGATGGAAAGGCGTCGGCCGGGGCGGTGACGAGACCACCACCCCGGCCGACGGAAGAAGTACCTCCTGCCCCCGCAGCTCGCACGCTCGCCGCGGGGGCGGGGGCCGGGTCCCTCAGATGGCGTCGTCCCCGCGTTCCCCGGTGCGGACCCGGACGATCTCGTCGATCGTGGTGACCCACACCTTCCCGTCGCCGATCTGGCCGGTGGAGGCCGCCTCGACGACGGCGTCCACCACCCGCGCGGCGTCGAGCTCGCCGACGACGACCTCGATGCGGACCTTGGGCACGAAGTCCACCTGGTACTCCGCCCCGCGGTAGACCTCGGTGTGCCCCCGCTGGCGGCCGAAGCCCTGGACCTCGCTGACGGTGAGCCCGGCGATGCCGATCAGCTCGAGCGCGTTCTTGACGTCGTCCAGCTTGAACGGCTTGACGATCGCGGTGACCAGCTTCATGCCAGCGTCCTCTCCGTGTTGCGGGCCTCGGCACGCGCCTGGCCGGCCAGTGGTGC
The DNA here is from genome assembly GCF_054050835.1 of Blastococcus sp. SYSU DS0510. Lineage (NCBI taxonomy): Bacteria > Bacillati > Actinomycetota > Actinomycetes > Geodermatophilales > Geodermatophilaceae > Blastococcus > Blastococcus sp. SYSU DS0510. Next base: position 68,211 of record NZ_JBJHAC010000001.1, read on the forward strand.
GGTGGAACCGCTGCTGCCGAGCGAGGCGAAGTCGTAGGCCGACTCGGCGTGCGCGACGTTGTCGATGCCGGTGACCTCGTCCTCCTCGGTGATGCGGAAGCCCATCGTCTTCTGGATGACGAACCCGATGACCAGCGTAAGGACGAAGGAGAAGACGAGGACGGCCACCGCCCCGACGACCTGGCGCCACAGCTGGTCGACGCTGCCGCCGAAGAGCAGGCTCTCCACGCCCGCGGGGGCGTCGGGGTCGGCCAGGAAGCCGATGGCGATCGTGCCCCACAGGCCGCCGACCAGGTGGACGCCGACGACGTCGAGCGAGTCGTCGTAGCCCAGCTTGTACTTCAGGCCCACCGCCAGGGCGCACAGCACGCCGGCGACGGCCCCGACGAGGATCGCCCCGACCGGCGAGACCGCCGAGCAGGCGGGGGTGATGGCGACCAGGCCGGCGACGACGCCGGACGCGGCGCCCAGCGAGGTGGCGTGGCCGTCGCGGATCTTCTCGATGAGCAGCCAGCCCAGCACCGCCGCCGCGGTGGCGACCAGCGTGTTCACCCAGGCGACCGCGGCGGTGTTGTTCGCGGCGACGGCGGAGCCGGCGTTGAAGCCGAACCAGCCGAACCACAGCAGCCCGGCGCCGATCATCACCAGCGGCAGGTTGTGCGGGCGCATCGCGTCCCGGCCGAAGCCGCGCCGCTTGCCGAGCACCAGGGCGAGGGCGAGGCCCGCCGCACCGGCGTTGATGTGGACGGCGGTGCCACCGGCGAAGTCGATCGCGGCGAGGTCGTTGGCGATCCAGCCGCCGATCACGTCGTCGACGTCGAAGGCGAACACCCAGTGCGCGACAGGGAAGTAGACGATCGTGGCCCAGATGCCGACGAAGACCATCCACGCGCCGAACCTGGCGCGGTCGGCGATGGCACCGGAGATCAGCGCGACGGTGATGATGGCGAACACGGCCTGGAAGCCGACGAAGGCCATGGCGGGCAGGCCACCGGCCTCGCTGGTCGTGTCCTCCATCAGGCCGGCGAGGCCGAAGTACTCGGCCGGGTCGCCGATCAGGCCGCTGCCCCCGACGCTGTCACCGAAGGCGATCGAGTAGCCGTAGAGCACCCACAGCACGCTGACCAGGGCCAGGGCGCCGAAGCTCATCATCATCATGTTCAGCACGCTCTTCGCGCGGACCATGCCGCCGTAGAAGAGCGCGAGGCCTGGCGTCATCAGCAGCACGAGCGCCGCGCTGGTGAGGATCCAGGCGGTGTCGCCGGTGTTGACCACGGCAACCTCCTGTGTCGGGTCGTCGGCCGGGCGGCCGTATCGGTGGGCTCGGGCCCTCCGTGCGAGGAGGGGCGACGCGGTGTTCACCGTGCCGGTCGCGTGTTTCCGGCGACGTCGGCGCCGCGTTTCGCGGGCGTGAACTCCGCGCCGCGTGTCCCGCTCCCGCGTTGCGGGCGTGTTGCGCGCCCCCAGGAACCCGGCTCCTCACCCACCGAGCGCGGGGATCACCCCTCTCCGACGAGGCCCTCCGCGAACGCCCGCGGCTCGAACGGCGCGAGGTCGTCGGGACCCTCCCCCAGACCGATGAGCTTCACCGGGATGCCCAGCTCCTGCTGCACCCGGACGACGATGCCGCCCTTGGCGGTGCCGTCGAGCTTGGTGAGCACCACGCCGGTGACCTCGACCGCCTCGGTGAACACCCGTGCCTGCACGACGCCGTTCTGGCCGGTGGTGGCGTCGAGCACCAGCAGCACCTCGGTGACCGGCGACTGCTTCTCCACGACCCGCTTCACCTTGCCGAGCTCGTCCATCAGCCCCGACTTGGTGTGCAGCCGGCCCGCGGTGTCGACGACGACCGTGTCCACCTCGGCCTCGACGCCGGTGCGCACCGCCTCGAACGCCACGGCCGCGGGGTCGCCGCCCTCCCGACCGCGGACGGTGAGCACGCCCACCCGCTCGCCCCAGGTCTCCAGCTGGTCGGCCGCGGCGGCCCGGAAGGTGTCGGCCGCGCCGAGGATCACGCTCTTGCCGTCGCCGACCAGCACGCGGGCGAGCTTGCCGACGGTGGTGGTCTTGCCGGCGCCGTTGACGCCCACGACCAGCACGACGCCGGGCCGCCCCTCGTGCCGCGAGGTGCCCAGCGACCGGTCGAGGTCGGGACCCAGGACGGCGACGAGGTTGTCGATCAGGAGCTCGCGCAGTTCAGCGCCGGTGGCGGTGGCGAGCACCATGGACTGGGTGCGCAGCCGCTCCACGATCTGGGTGGTCGCGGAGATGCCCACGTCGGCGGCGAGCAGGGTCTCCTCGATCTCCTCCCAGTCGTCCTCGGTCAGCTTCTCGCGGGCCAGGACGGTGAGCAGGCCGCGGCCCAGCGACGACTGCGAGCGGGCCAGCCGCGAGCGCAGCCGCACCAGCCGGCCGGCCGAGGGGGCCGGGGTGTCGAAGACCAGCCCCGGCTCGGGCTCGGCCGGGGGCAGCTCCACCGTCGGCGGGGCGTCGGGGACGACCGCGTCGGGCTGGTCCTGCAGTCCCAGGCCGGAGGCGGTGGCGCCCGTCGGCCGCGGCTGGTCGGCCGGTGGCGCGGGAGGCCGGGGCCGGGTCAGCGTCGTGCCGCTGACGGCGTCGTCGTCCAGGCGCGTGGTCCGCCGGCCGCGGCCGACGAGGAGGCTGACACCGAGGACCAGTGCCACGACCAGGATCGCGATCGCGATCAGCACGAATTCCATGCCCCCGAGTCTCCCAGCACCCGCCCGCGGAGCACCTCCGGCACGGCGGGTCCCCGCAGGCACGGGCCGATGCGCCAGGCTGTGCCCATGCCGCCGCCCGCCTCGTCCTCCCCCGCCCTCGTGCTAGGCCCCCTCCTGCGGCACGTGGACCCGGTCTCGGCCACCGTCTGGGTGGAGACCGACCGGCCGTGCGAGGTCGACGTCCTGGGCCGGACGGCCCGCACCTTCTGCGTCGGCAGCCACCACTACGCCCTGGTGCTGGTGGAGGAGCTCGAGCCGGGCAGCACGACCCCCTACGAGGTGCGCCTCGACGGCGACCTCGTCTGGCCGCCGGCCGACTCGGAGTTCCCGGCCAGCCGGATCCGGACGCCCGGCGGGCCGGGTGCGTTCCGGCTGGCCTTCGGCTCCTGCCGCTACGCCAGCCCGGGCACCGTCGAGGCGTCCGAAGGGATCCCACCGGACGCCCTCGACCTCTACGCCGGCCGGGTGGCGGGCCTGCCGGAGGACCGGTGGCCCGACGCGCTGGTGCTCCTGGGCGACCAGGTGTACGCCGACGAGCTCACGACGCACACGAAGTCGCTGCTGCACCGCCGGCGCGATGCGCGCACCACCGGCGGCCGCGGACCGGACGACCAGGTCGCGGACTTCGAGGAGTACACCCGGCTGTACTACGAGTCCTGGCAGGACCCCCGGGTGCGGTGGCTGCTGTCGACGATCCCGTCCTCGATGATCTTCGACGACCACGAGATGATCGACGACTGGAACACCTCCGCGGCCTGGCGGGCCACGGCCTCGCAGGAACCCTGGTGGCGCGGGCGGATCACCGGCGGTCTGGTCAGCTACTGGATCTACCAGCACCTGGGCAACCTCAGCCCGCAAGAGCTGGCCGAGAACAAGACCTGGCAGGCGATCCAGGACCTGAGCGCCGACGACCCCACCCGGGACGCCCAGCCGATGCTCCGCGAGATGGCCGAGCTGGCGGACGCGGAACCGGCGACGATCCGGTGGAGCTTCGTGCGGCACTGGGGCGACGCCCGGCTGATCATGGTCGACACCCGGGCCGGCCGGGTCCTCGAGGAGCAGCACCGCCGCATGCTCGACGAGGACGAGTTCGCCTGGGTCGAGGCCGCCATGCGCCGCGCCGTGCACGAGGGCGTGGAGCACCTGATCATCGGCACCTCGCTGCCCTGGTTGCTGCCGCACGCGATCCACAACGTGGAGCGCTGGAACGAGACGCTGAACGTGCGGCACCACGGCCGCTGGCGAGGAAGGATCGCCGAGGTGATCCGGCAGGCCGCGGACCTGGAGCACTGGTCGGCGTTCGGGCACTCCTTCGAGCGGCTCGGTGCGGCGCTGACCGCGGTCGCCCGAGGCGACCACGGCCGGGCCCCCGCGACCGCTCTGGTCCTCTCCGGTGACGTCCACCACGCCTACGCGGCCGAGCTGGTGCGCCCCGGCGGGCTCCGGGCCCGCGTGCACCAGCTCACCGTCTCCCCGCTGCACAACCAGGCGCCCCACCCCGTCCGCATCGGTTTCAAGATCGGCTGGAGCCGGGCGGCGCGCCGGTGGACCGAACGCCTGGCGCGACTGGTGAAGGCAGCACCCACCGGCCTCGAGTGGGAGAAGCAGGCCGGCCCCTACTTCGGCAACCAGATCGGCGAGCTGGTGCTCGACGGCCGGGAGGCGCGCTTCGTGCTGTCGGTGAGCGAGCGGGGCGCCACCACGCTGAGCCAGGTCCTGGACGCGCCGCTGTCGAGCGCCTGAGAGGGTGAGGAGGTGACGAAGCCGGCCCCCGGTCCCGACCAGCCGCCGATCCCGGTCCGCCTGGTCACCTTCAACACCCACCACGGCGTGGGCGCCGACGAGCGCCACGACCTGCCCCGGCTGGCCACGCTGCTGGCCTCGGTGGACGCCGACGTCATCTGCCTGCAGGAGGTGGACCGCCACTTCGGCGCGCGCAGCGAGGACGTCGACCAGGCCCTCCTGCTGTCCCGGGCGCTGGACATGCAGCTGGCCTGGGGGCCGGCCATCGACGAGCAGCGGCCGGGCGACCAGCCGCCTCGGCAGTACGGCAACGCACTGCTCTCGCGGCTGCCGATCCTGATCAGCGACGTCCACCGACTGCCGGGGAGCGGTGAGCCGCGCAGCGCGCTGCGGACCATGGTCGAGCTCGACGGCGGGGCGCTGTGGATCACCGCGACGCACCTCACCACGCGCTCGGCGGAAGAGCGCGGGGCACAGGTGGCGGCGCTGGCGGCGCTGCACACCGACTCGATGGAGACCGGCGTGCTGGTCGGCGACTTCAACGCCGCGCCCGACGCCCCGGAGCTCGACGCGCTGCGCCAGCGGTTCACCGACGCCTGGCGGCTGGCGCGGGCCCGTGACGACCAGGCCGGCTGGCGGTTCTGGCAGTCCGACGCCGGCCACACCCACCCGGCGCGGTCGCCGCACCGGCGCATCGACCAGGTGTGGGTCTCGCCGGGGGTCGCCGTCGCCGGGGCGCGCGTCCTCGACGGCGGGGGCGCCTCGGACCACCTGCCCGTGGTCGTCGACCTCGAAGTCCGCTCGGGCGTCTGAGCGGACCCGGCACTAGCCTCCCCGAGGTGCGGGAGGTCTACCGGCGCTTCGCCGACGCCGCGACCTCACCGCTCCACGCGCACCTGGCCCGCGCCGTCAGCGGCTCCGACGCGGCGCTGCGCGCCCTCGACGCGGTGCCGGCACGGAGCCGCCGCCCGGCGCTGGTCCTCGCCGCGCTGCACGACCTCGCCCTCGCCGGACGCGCCCAGGCGCTCGCCGCCGCGTACGACGCCGGGGACGGCGACGCGGCCGCCGGTGCGGCGGTCGACGTCCTCGTGCGGACGACCGGCGCGGCGGTGGCGGCCGCCGCGCACCGCCGGATCAGGAGCGACGACGTCGGACGCTGCGCCGTCCTGCACCCCGTGGTCGCCGAGGCCGCCTGGCGGGCGGCGGCCGACGCGGTCGGGCTGGTCGACGTCGGCTGCGCGGCCGGCTTCGGCCTCCGGGTCGACCGCGTCGCGATCGGCTACGGCGACGGGCCGTGGCTGGGTGAACCGGCCTCCCCCGTGCGACTGCGGGTACGGGTCGTGGGTGACCGGCCGGTTCCCCACCGGGCGGTGCCCGAGGTCGTCGCCCGGGTCGGCGTCGACCCCGATCCCCTCGACGTCACCGACCCCCACGACACCCGGTGGCTGCGTGCCTGCCTGCCGCCGGACGACCGGGAGGCGCGCGCACACCTGGACGCCGCGATCGCGCTGACCGCCGGCGCCCCGCCCCTGCTGCTCCGGGGGAACCCGGTCGACCTGCTGCCCGAGGCCCTGGCGCGCGTGCCCGCCGGCGCGCTCCCCGTCGTCACCACGACGTGGGCGCTGTCGCGCCTCCCGCCGGAGGGCCGCCGGCGCTTCGTGCACCGCCTCGAGGAGGCGGCCGGCCGGGCGGTGGCCTGGGTGTCGGCCGAGGGGGTCGGGGTCGCGCCCGGCATCCCGACCCTCGGTGACCGCCCCGCCTCCGGGCACAGCATCCTCGGCCTGGCACTGCTCGACGGCGCGACCCGGCAGGCCGAGGCCCTCGGCCGGTGCTGGTCGCGCGGCCGGCTGCTGTCGTGGCCGGCCGGTGGCTAGGCGGTCGCGAGCTCGCGCAGCCGCTGGCTGATGACGCCGGTGATCCCGTCGCCGCGCATGCTCACCCCGTAGAGGGCGTCCGCGATCTCCATCGTCCGCTTCTGGTGCGTGATGATGATCAGCTGCGACGTCGACCGGAGCTGCTCCACGAGCACCAGCAGCCGGCCGAGGTTGACGTCGTCGAGCGCCGCCTCGACCTCGTCGAGCACGTAGAAGGGCGAGGGGCGGGCGCGGAAGATCGCCACGAGCATCGCGACCGCCGTCAGCGACCGCTCCCCGCCCGAGAGCAGCGACAGCCGCTTGACCTTCTTGCCCGGCGGCCGCGCCTCCACCTCGACGCCGGTCGTGAGCATGTTTTCCGGGTCGGTGAGCACCAGCCGCCCCGAGCCGCCCGGGAAGAGGGTGGCGAAGACCTGCTCGAACTCGCGCGCGACGTCGGCGAACGCCGCGGCGAAGACGTCGTGGATGCGGCCGTCGACCTCGCGCACGACGGTCAGCAGGTCCTTGCGGGTGGTCTTGAGGTCCTCGAGCTGGGTGGCGAGGAAGGTGTGGCGCTCCTCCAGCGCCGCGAACTCCTCGAGGGCCAGCGGGTTCACCTTGCCCAGCGTCGCGAGGTCGCGCTCGGCCCGGGCCACCCGCCGCTCCTGGACGGCGCGGTCGTAGGGCACCGGGTCCGGTGCCGGCTCCCCCGCCGCCTCGGCCTCGGCCACCTGCTGCGGCGAGGGCGGCACGGCCGCGGCGGGCCCGTACTCGCCGATCAGCGTGGGCAGGTCGACGCCGAATTCCTCGGCGGCCCGGGTCTCCAGCGACTCGATGCGGTAGCGCTGCTCGGTGCGCGCCACCTCGTCGCGGTGCACCTCGTCGGTCAGCCGGTCGAGCTCCGCGGTCGCCGCACGCACCCGGCTGCGCACCTCCAGCAGCTCGGCCTCGGCACCGCTGCGCGACGTCGCCAGCGCATCCCGCTCCGCCGCCGCGCGGGTCAGCGAGCGCTCCAGGGCAGCGCTCGCCACCCCGGCGTCCCGCCGCACCGCGTCGGCGACCGCGGCCCCCCGCTGGCGGGCGACCCGGGCCGCCGCGGCGCGCTCGCGGGCCGCCCGCTCCTGCCGCGCCTGCCGGCGCAGCGACTCGGCCCGGCCCTGCAGCGCCCGCGCCCGCTCCTCGGCGGTGCGGACGGCGAGACGGGCCTCGGTCTCGGCCTGCCGGGCGGCGGCCACCTCGACGCGCAGCCGGTCGCGCTCCTCCGTCGGCGGCTCCTCCTCGACGGGCGCGGCCCCGGCGTCGGCGAGCTGCTGCTCCAGGCGGGTCAGCGAGCCCTGCGCCTGCTCCAGGGCCTGCTCGGCCCGCACCCGCGCGGCCAGCGACCGCTCGGCCTCCGAGGCGGCGGAGCGCGCCGCGGCGCCGAGCTCGGCCAGCGCCGCCGCCTCGGCGGAGCGGGTGCGGTCGGCGGCCTGGCGCACGGCCAGCGCCTCCTCGACCGCGGCCGAGCGCGCCCGGGCCTCCTGCCGTGCCGCGGCCAGCTGGTCGGCGAGCTCGGCCGCCCGGGCCGACGCGGCGGCGAGCTTGGTCCCGGCCTCGTCCACGCGGGCCCGCAGCTCGAGGTTCGACGGCGCGTCGGTCTGCCCGCCCAGCGCCCAGTCCGCGCCGAGCAGGTCGCCGGTGGCGGTGACCGCCCGCACCCGGGGGTGGGTGCGCACGAGGGCGACGGCCGCGTCCAGGTCGGGTACGAGCGCCACCCGCTCGAGCGCGCGGGCCAGGGCCGGGCGCAGCGCCTCGGGGGCGCGCACGGCGTCCAGGGCCCACCGCGCGCCGGCCGGCAGCTCCGGCCAGCCGTCCCGCGGGACCGGCGGCAGTCCCCCGGTCACCAGCAGCCCGGCCCGCCCGCCGTCGGTCCGCGTCAGGTGGTCCAGCGCCGCGGCGGCCTCGGCGACGCCCGCGACGACGACGGCCTCCGCCATCCCGCCCAGCGCCGCCGCGACGGCGACCTCGTCACCGGGGGCGACGGCGAGCTGCTCGGTCACCGGGCCCAGGACGCCCGGCAGCCCGGCACCGAGCACCGCGGCCGCGCCGTCGGCCGGCGTGAGCCCGAGGGCCAGGGCGTCGCGGCGGGCCTGCCAGGACGCGCGGTCGCGCTCGGCGGCACGCTCGGCCTCGGCCAGCTCGGTCACCCGGCGGGCGGCGGCGGTGTGCGCGGCGACGGCGTCCTCGTGCGCGGCGACCAGCGCGAGGTCGGTGTCCTCCTGGCCGGCGACCTGCCCGCGCCGATCGGCCAGCCGGTCGGCGGCGGTCTCGGCGCGGTCGGCGGCCTCGGCGGCGGCGACGGAGAGCCGCTCGATCTCCGCCTCGCCGGCGTGCACCCGGGACCGAGCGGCCGCGACCTGCCCGGAGAGCCGGGCCAGGCCCTCGCGGCGGTCGGCGAGCGCGCGGGCGGCGGCGACCCAGGCCTTCTCGGCGGCGGCGAGCGCCGTCTCCAGCTCCGCCCGGCCGGCCACGACCGCGGCGAGGCGCTCCCGCTCGGCCGCCAGCCCGGCGGCCAGCTCGGCCTCGGTGGCGGCCACCCGGTCGGCCTCGGCGTCGAGCTGGTCGGGGTCGCGCCCGGTGGCGGCGGAGGGGGCCGCGGCGGAGAGGTGCCGGTGTCGCTCGGCGGCGAGCTGGGCGACGCTCCGGAACCGCTCCCCGAGCGCGGAGAGCCGGTACCACGTGTCCGAGGCGGCCTGCAGCCGCGGTGCGCTCGCCGCGAGCGCGCTCTCCAGCTCGCCCTCCCGGCGGGAGACGGCGGAGAGCTCGCGCTCGACGACGGCGCGCCGCTGGCGGGCCGCGGTCTCGTCGGCGACGTCCCGGTCGAGGGCGTCGCGCAGCTGCACCAGGTCGTCGGCGAGCAGCCGGAGCCGGGCGTCGCGCAGGTCGGCCTGCACGCCGGCGGCCCGCCGGGCGACCTCGGCCTGCCGGCCCAGCGGCTTGAGCTGGCGCCGCAGCTCGGCGGTGAGGTCGGCCAGCCGGTCGAGGTTGGCCTGCATCCCGTCGAGCTTGCGGAGCGCCTTCTCCTTGCGCTTGCGGTGCTTGAGGACGCCGGCGGCCTCCTCGATGAACGCGCGCCGGTCCTCGGGGCGGCCGGAGAGCACCGCGTCCAGCTGTCCCTGGCCGACGATGACGTGCATCTCGCGGCCGATGCCGGAGTCGCTGAGCAGCTCCTGGACGTCGAGCAGCCGCACCTTGTCGCCGTTGATCTCGTACTCGCTCTCGCCGGAGCGGTACATGCGGCGGGTGATCGACACCTCGGTGTACTCGATCGGCAGCGCTCCGTCGGCGTTGTCGATCGTGAGCGTCACCTCGGCCCGGCCGAGCGCCGGGCGGCCGGCGGTGCCGGCGAAGATCACGTCCTCCATCTTGCCGCCCCGCAGGCTCTTCGCGCCCTGCTCGCCGAGGACCCAGGAGATGGCGTCGACGACGTTGGACTTGCCCGACCCGTTGGGGCCGACGACGGCGGTGATGCCGGGCTCCAGCCGGAGCGTGGTGGCGGACGCGAAGGACTTGAAGCCCTTGAGCGTCAGGCTGGAGAGGTGCACGGGACGTGGACTCTAGCCCGTATCTCCGCAGGACAGGGGGGCCGCGGGGCCGGTGGTGCGCCTGTGGACGATCGGTTCAGGATGCGGCCCCCTTCCGGGCACCGCCCCGAGCGTGCGAGGGGTGGGGAGAAGGAAGTCCTTCTTCAGGCGAGCGCGGGCTCGGCGGTGTCGCCCGCCAGCGAGAGCAGCTCGTGCGCGATGGCGGCGTCGCGCTGGGCACGCAGCTCGGCGAGCTCGTGCTCGAGCCGCTGCACCCGGGCCCGCAGGGCGGCGTTCTCCTCGGCTACCCGGAGTTCCACGGGGGTGACGACCGAACCGAACAGGGCCTTGGCCATGGCTGTGACGGCCTTTCGAGAGAGCGAGAGGGTGTGCCCGGCGCCCCGGTGGACGGTCGGCGCGGGCTGGATGTTCCCAGGGTGACAGCCCCCGACACGCAGGTCAACGGCGCGGGGGCAGGGCTCCCGTGTCGGGGGATGTCGTCTTCGTCACGCCGTGGTGAAGCCCGACATCCCCCGCGCCGGCCCGGTGCGGACGTCGACGTCGGTCACCCGCCCCGGGGCGTCCGGCCCGTCGAGGGCGGCGACGAGGTCGCGCACGGCCTGCTCGGGGCCCTCGGCGACGACCTCGACCCGGCCGTCCGGCAGGTTGCGCGCGACCCCGGCGAGGCCGGCCTCGCGCGCCAGCCCGCGCACGAACCAGCGGTAGCCGACGCCCTGGACGCGGCCGGAGACCAGCACCTCGACCCGGACGGTCACGCCCGTCGCGCTCTCGGCCGGGGCTGGCACGCGGGGCAGCTGTAGCTCGAGCGGTTCATGAACGACTCCCGGCGGATGGGGGTCCCGCAGCGGGGGCAGGGCCGGTCCTCCTGCCCGTAGACGGCGAGGAAGCGGGAGAAGTAGCCGCTCTGCCCGTTGACGTCGACGTAGAGGGAGTCGAACGAGGTGCCGCCCTGCGCGAGGGCCTCCCCGAGCACGTCGCGCACGCCGTCGAGCAGGTCGGCCACCTGGGCCCGGGTGAGCCGGTCGGTGGGGCGGGCGCCGTGCAGGCGCGCCCGCCACAGCGCCTCGTCGGCGTAGATGTTGCCCACCCCGCCGATGAGCGTCTGGTCCAGCAGGGCGCGCTTCACCTCGGTGCGGCGCCGGCGCAGCGCGGCGGTGAACGCGTCGACGTCGAAGGAGCCGTCCAGCGGGTCGATGGCGATGTGCGCCAGCCGCGGCGGCACCCCGCCGTCCGCCGGCGCGTCCTCGACCGCCAGGCCCCCGAAGGTGCGCTGGTCGACGAAGCGCAGCTCGCGGCCGCGGTCGGTGAAGGTGAAGCGGGCCCGCAGGTGGGTCTCGTCGGGCGCCGACGGCTTCTCGACGAGGAGCTGCCCGCTCATGCCGAGGTGGCCGACCAGCGCCCGGCCCGAGGGGGTCCCGTCCGCCTCGGCCAGCGGCAGCCACAGGTACTTCCCGCGGCGGTGCGCGGCGGTGAAGGTGCGGCCGGTGATCGCCTGCACGAAGTGGTCGGCGCCCTCCAGGTGCCGGCGGACGGCCCGCGGGTGGTGCACCTCGACGGCGGCCACGGTCCGCCCGGTCACCCACTGGTCCAGACCCCGGCGCACCACCTCGACCTCGGGCAGCTCGGGCACCGGCCTACTCCTCCGACAGCGAGCGCCAGGCGGCCTCGGCGGCCTCCTGCTCGGCGGCCTTCTTCGTGCGGCCCGTGCCCTCCCCGCGGACGGTCCCGGCCAGCAGCACCGCGGCGCGGAAGGTCTTGGCGTGGTCGGGACCGTCGTCGTCCACCTGGTAGACCGGCGCGCCCAGCCCCTGCGCCGCACCGAGCTCCTGCAGGCTCGTCTTCCAGTCCAGGCCGGCGCCCCGGGTGGCCGACTCGACCAGCAGCGGGTCGAACAGCCGGTGCACGATCGCCGCGGCGGTGTCCAGCCCGCAGCCCAGGTGCAGCGCCCCGATGAGGGCCTCGAGCGCGTCGGCGAGGATCGAGTCCTTCTCGCGGCCGCCGGTGGTCTCCTCGCCGCGGCCGAGCAGCAGGTGCGGGCCGAGCCCGCCGTCGCCCAGCCGCCGGGCGACCCGGGCCAGCGAGGTCATGTTCACCACGGAGGCACGCAGCTTGGCCAGCTGGCCCTCGGGGAGGTCCGGCTGGCTGCGGTAGAGCTCGTCGGTGACCACCAGCCCGAGCACCGAGTCGCCGAGGAACTCCAGGCGCTCGTTGGTCGGGAGACCGCCGTTCTCGTAGGCGAAGGACCGGTGGGTCAGCGCCAGCGGCAGCAGGCCCCCGGGCAGCGCGACGCCGAGGGCGTCGAACAGCCAGGTGGCTGCCCGCTCGGCGTGCTCGGCGCCGCCCGGAGGCGCCGCGGGGACGCGACCGTCCACGGCATCCCGGTCAGGATGCGGAGCGGCGGCCGGCGTCCCCATGGCGGTACGGGTGCGGGAGGTCAGACCGACAGGACCTGGCGGCCGTCGTACTGCCCGCAGGTGGGGCACGCCTGGTGCGGGGGCTTGAGCTCACCGCAGGCGCGGTTGGGGCACGGCGACAGGGTCGGCGCGGTGGCCTTCCACTGCGACCGGCGCATGCGGGTGTTGGCCCGCGACATCTTCCGCTTCGGAACGGCCACGTCAGTTCTCCTCTGGGGTGGTGGATTCGCCGGGGGTGCCCGGCGAGGAAGCGAATCGCTCCGCGAGGGCCGCCCACCGGGGGTCGGTCACCTCGTGGGTGTGGTCCTCGGGCAGGTCGTCGACCCGCTGGCCGCAGCCGACGCACAGGCCGCCGCAGTCCTCGGTGCAGACCGGCGAGAGCGGCAGGCTCAGGACGATGGTGTCCCGCGCCAGGGGCTCGAGGTCGAGGAAGTCCCCCTCGACCCGGCGCACCTCGTCCTCCTCGCTGGTGGCCTCGGTGGTGCTGCCCGCGTAGGCGTACAGCTCCTGGACGTCCAGCGTGAGGGTGTCCTCGAGCGGCTCGAGGCAGCGGGCGCACGAGCCGACGACGGGGACCTCCAGGTCACCGGAGACCAGCACGCCCTCCATGACCGACTCCAGCCGCAGCTGCAGGTGCACCTCGGCGCCGCCCGGGACGCGGATCAGCTCCAGCCCCCAGCCCTCGGGGGCCGGTGCCGTGCGGTCCAGCTCGTGCAGGCTCCCCGGGCGTCGGCCGAGCTCGCGCAGGTCGACCTTCCAGGGGTTGGCCGAGGGGCGCCGGTCCTCGGGGGAGGCGGCGCCGGGGCGGTTCGGGGAAGCGGCAGGCATGTCAGTACTCGCGGTCGGGTGCGGGAGGGGTGGGCGACCGGGCGGGAGCCGACGGTCGGGCCGGTGGTCGAGACTACCCGATCGCCACCGCCCGCCGAGGTGAGGGACTGGAACGGCTGCCGTCCAGGGGCTCGCCCCGAGCGTGCGAGGGGTGGGGAGGACGGCGGTCCTTCTAGCCGTCTCGCAGGGTGCTGCGGGCCTTGTCCACCGAGCGGAGCATGCGTTCCAGGGTCGCCCCGAACTCGGCGAGCCGGGTGTCGACGTACTCGTCGACCTCCGCCCGCATCCGCGCTGCCTCGGCGTGCGACTGCTCGCCGAGCTCGTCGGCGCGGGTGACCGCGGAGCGGTAGACCTCGGTCTCGGTGATGAGCCGCTCGTGCTCGGCCTGGGCCTCGGCGAGGAGGGCGGCCCGGTGCTGCCGGCCGTCGGCGACGAGAGCCTCGGCCTCGGCCTCGGCCTCCAGCAGGATCTGCTCGGCGTCGGCCTGGGCCTGGGCCAGGAGCTCGTCGCGCTGCCGCCGGGCCGTGCCGACGATCTCGTCCCGCTGGCGTCGGGCCTGCACGAGGAGCTGCTCGCTGTCCGCGCGGGTCCGCCCGGTGAGGCGCTCGGCCTCGGCCTGGGCCTGCTGCAGGATCTCGGTCCGCTGCTCGACGATCGCGCCGGCGGCCTGCACGTCCTCGGGCAGCGACTCCCGCAGGTCGTCGAGCAGGTCGAGCACGAGGTCGCGGGGCACCATGCAGGAGCTCGACATCGGCACGCTGCGGGCGTTCTCGATGACCGTGGTGAGCTCGTCCACCGTCTCGTAGAGCCGGTAGACCACCTCGGTGGTGTGGCCGCGCCCGGGCCGGGTCACGAGCGCCCCTCCCGGGCCCGCTCGCGCAGCCGGTCGTCGACGGCCTTGGGCACCAGCCGGGAGACGTCCCCGCCGAACGTGGCGATCTGCTTGACCAGACTCGAGGAGAGGTGCCCCACCTGCGGGGCGGTCGGCACGAACAGCGTCTCGACGGCGGCCAGCTCGCGGTTCATCTGCGCCATCTGCAACTCGTACTCGAAGTCGCTGACCGCCCGCAGCCCCTTGACGATCACCGGGATGTCGTGGCTGCGGCAGTAGTCGACCAGCAGCCCCTGGAAGCTGTCCACGCGCACGTTGGGGAGGTCGGCGACCGCATCCCGGAGCAGGTCCATCCGCTCGTCGACGGAGAAGAGCCCCGCCTTGCCCGGGTTCACCAGCACCGCCACGACCAGTTCGTCGTAGAGCCCGGCGGCCCGGTTGATGACGTCGACGTGCCCGTTGGTCACCGGGTCGAAGGAACCTGGGCAGACGGCACGCCTCACGGACGCCGACCGTACCGGAGCACGGCCTCGCCGTAGCGCCGCTCGCGCAGACCGTGCAGGGGTGTCGGCCACTCCCACGCCCGCTCCCGGCTGGGCCGCTCGACCACGACGACCCCGCCGGGGGCCAGCCACTCCCCCGCGACCAGGGCCCGGAGCACCTCGTGGACCTCCTCTGCCGGCGTCTCGTAGGGCGGGTCGGCGAGGACGACGTCGAACGCCTGCGGCGCCGGCCCGGCGACGACGGCGGGCACGGAGCCGGCGACCACCCGCCCCCCGGGCAGCCCGATCGCCGCCAGGTTGGCCCGCAGCACGGGCAGCACCCTCGGGCCCTGCTCGACGAAGACCGCGGTGGCCGCGCCGCGGGAGAGCGCCTCCAGGCCCAGGGCACCGGAGCCCGCGTAGAGGTCGAGGACCGCAGCCCCCTCCAGGTCGACCAGCGAGCCCAGGGAGTTGAAGAGCGCCCCGCGCGCCTTGTCCCCGGTGGGCCGGACACCCGTCTGCGGGACGGTGAGCCGCCGGCCGCCGGCCAGCCCCGCGATGATCCTGGTCACGCCTTCTCGAGCCACTCGGCGCGCTCGTCGCTGGCCAGGGCCGCGACCTCGGCGGCGAGCCCCGGGTGGTCGGCGAGGCCGCGCTCGGTCGCCAGCAGCGCCGTCGCCTCCGCCCGCGCCTCGGCGATGAGCTCCTCGTCCGCCAGGAGGGAGAGCAGCTTGATGGTCGAGCGGCGGCCGGACTGCGCGGCGCCGAGGACGTCGCCCTCCCGCCGGGTCTCCAGGTCCAGGCGGGCGAGCTCGAAGCCGTCGGAGGTCGAGGCGACCGCGGCCAGCCGCTGCCCGGTCGGCGACGACGTCGGGGCGTCGCTGACCAGCAGGCACAGCCCGGCGTGCTTCCCGCGGGCGACGCGGCCGCGCAGCTGGTGCAGCTGGCTGACGCCGAAGCGGTCGGCGTCCATCACGACCATGACCGTGGCGTTGGGCACGTCGACCCCGACCTCGACCACGGTGGTCGCCACCAGCACGTCGGTCTCCCCCGCGGCGAAGGCGCGCATGACGCCGTCCTTCTCCTCGGGGGTCATGCGCCCGTGCAGCACGTCCAGCCGCAGGCCGGCCAGCGGACCGGCGCGCAGCGCCTCGGCGACGTCGAGGACGGCGAGCGGGGGCCGGCGGTCGCTGCGCCCCTCCTCCTCGGGCGGCGCGCCGTCGGCGTCCCCGGGCTGGTCGTCGGCGCCGGGGACGTCACCGATCCGGGGGCAGACCACGTAGGCCTGCCGGCCGGCGGCGACCTCCTCGCGCAGCCGCGCCCAGGCCCGGTCGAGCCAGCCGGGCTTCTCCACGACCGGCACCACCGAGCTGGCGACGCCGCCACGCCCGCTGGGCAGCTGCCGCAGCGTGGAGATCTCCAGGTCGCCGTAGACGGTCATGGCGACGGTGCGCGGGATGGGCGTCGCCGTCATGACGAGCACGTGCGGGGGCCGGCTCCCCTTGGCCCGCAGCGCGTCGCGCTGCTCGACGCCGAAGCGGTGCTGCTCGTCGACGACGACGAGGCCGAGGTCGGCGAACTCCACGCCTTCCTGCAGCAGCGCGTGCGTGCCGACGACGATGCCGGCCCGCCCCTCGGCCACCTCGGCGCGGGCCTCGCGGCGCGCCGCGGCCTTGAGCGAGCCGGTGAGCAGGGTGACGCGGGTGCCGGCGGGGTCGCCGTCGATCTCCCCGGCACGGCCGAGCGGGCCGAGCAGGGCCCGGATGCCGCGGGCGTGCTGGGCGGCGAGCACCTCGGTGGGCGCGAGCAGTGCGGCCTGGCCCCCGGCGTCCACCACCTGCGCCATCGCGCGGAGGGCGACGACGGTCTTGCCCGACCCCACCTCGCCCTGGAGGAGCCGGTGCATCGGCTGGTCGCGGTCCAGCTCGGCGGCCAGCTCCTCCCCCACGGCCCGCTGGCCGTCGGTGAGCGCGAACGGCAGGGCGGCGTCGACGGCGTCGAGCAGCCCGCCGGCCTTGCGAGGACGGGCGGTGCCCGGCTCCAGCGCGGCGGCCCGGCGCCGGGCGGCGAGGGTGAGCTGCAGGGTGAGCGCCTCGTCCCACTTCAGCCGGTGCTCGGCGCGCTCGACGTCCTGGCTGGTGGTGGGGCGGTGGATGTCGAGCAGCGCCGCCGGCAGCGACAGCAGGCCGTGCCGGGCGCGGATCTCGTCGGGCAGCGGGTCGGTGACCAGGTCGGCGAGGTTGCCCGCCCCGCCGAGCAGCAGCTTGACCGACTTCTGGATCACCCAGCTCGAGACGTCCTTGCTCGCCGGGTAGATCGGCACCAGCTCGCGAGCCCAGTCGTCGTCGTCATCGTCGCCGCTGAGCAGGTGCATGTCGGGGTGGGTGAACTGCAGCTTGCCCTGGTAGGTGCCGACGGTGCCGGCGAACATGCCCCACACCCCGGGCGCCAGGCGGGCGTGCCGGTGGCTGAAGAAGACCAGCTTCATGGTGCTGGCGCCGTCGCCCACGGTGACCTCGGTGAGGGTGCCGCGGCGTTGCCGCATCGGCCGGGTGCTGACCGTCTTCACCTGGGCGAGCACCGTCACCCGGTCGCCGGGCTGCAGGTCGTCGAGCCGGGCCATCTCGCCGCGCCGGGCGTAGCGGCGCGGGTAGTGGCGCAGCAGGTGGCGCACCGTGTGCAGGCCCAGCTGCTCGGCCATCCCGGTGGCGGTCTTCGGCCCGAGCACCTTCGCCAGCGGGGTCTCCAGCGTCACCGCCACGTCACTCGACCCCGATCTGCAGGGGTAGCGAGCCGGGGCCGCCGCCGTACCGCACCACCTCGACGGTCGGGTGCGCCGACGAGAGGTGGGCGCAGACCGCGTCGCCGAGCACCTCGTCGGGGCCGACGACCAGGGTGGCCATCTCCCCGCCCGCGGAGAGCAGCCGGTCCAGCAGGTCGCAGGCGACGGCGGCGAGCTCGGCGCCGATGACGACGACGTCACCCTCCGCGGAGCCGAGCACGTCACCGGGGTGGCAGCGACCCGCGGAGGTGAGCGCCTCCTGGTCGGCGACGGAGAGCTCGGCCCACCGGGTCGCGGCGGCGGCCTCGGCCATGGCGATGACGTCGTCGCCGAAGCGCCGCTGCGGATCGGCGACGGCCACCGCGGCCAGCCCCTGCACCGGCGAGCGGGTGGGCACCACGGCGACCTCCCGGCCGGCCTCCCGCGCCCGCTCGGCCGCCAGGGAGGCGACGGCGTGCAGGCCGGCGTCGTTCGGGAGGACCACCACCTCCTGGGCGGCGGCCGCGACGATCTGGTCGTAGACCTCGTCCTCGGTGATCCCGCCGACGTCGCAGACGACGACGCGGACCCCCTCGGCGCGGAAGAGCTCGGCCAGCCCGTCGCTGTGCACCGCCGCGACGACCGCCCGCACGCCGTGCACCGGCGCCGCCGGGGGCACCGGCGCCAGCGGGCTGACCGTGATGCGGTGCGGGCGGCCCGCCTCGATGCCCGCCTCGATGGCGGCGCCGACGTCGGAGACGTGCACGTGGACGTTCCACTCCCGGCCGGTCGAGGTGTCGACGCCCACGATGACGAGGCTGTCGCCGAGCTCGGCCAGCCGCTCGTGGAGGCGGGCGACCGACCCCTCGTCGGCGTCGGCGAGGAGGTACTGCACCTCGCTGCCCGGCCCGGGCGGCGGCTGGTGCGGCGTGTGGAGGTGGTCGTGCGGGCCGTGCGTGCGGCGGGCCAGGGCCGGCCGCACCGGCTGGATGCCGGTGACCGTGCGCACGAGGGAGTCCAGGACGAGGGACAGCCCGGCGCCGCCGGCGTCGACGACGCCGGCCTCGCGCAGCGCGGCCAGCTGGTCGGGGGTGCCCTCCAGGGCGCGGTGGGCGCCGTCGGCGGCGGCCCCGACGACGTCGGCGAGCGCCGTGCGACCCGCGTCCACGGCGGCCACGGCGGCCTCCCCGGCGGCCCGGGCCACCGTGAGGAAGGTGCCCTCCTCGGGGTCGGCGACGGCGGTGTAGGCGCTCTCGGCGGCCTTGCGCAGCGCGGAGGCGAGGACCGGGCCGTCGGCCGGGGGCTGGTCGGCGAGCTGGTCGGCCAGCCCGCGCAGCAACTGGGCCAGGATGGTGCCGGAGTTGCCACGGGCGGAGAGCACCGCGCCGCGGGCCACGACGGCCCACGTCGACTCGCCGGGCGCCGCCTCGTCCAGCGCGGCCTGCGCGCCCTCGGCGGTGTGCAGGAGGTTGGTGCCGGTGTCCCCGTCGGGCACGGGGAAGACGTTGAGGTCGTCGAGCCGCCCCCGGAAGTCGGACAGCGCCTCGACCGCGGCGCGGCACCACTGACCGACCGCGGCGTCGTCCAGCGCCGTCAGCACGGGAGCAGGCTACCCACCGGCACCGACACCGCCCGGCTCCGCGAGCCCCGGGACCGCCCGCGCGGGCCCCGCCGGAGGGGGCTGCGGCATCCGCCGCGGAGAGCGGTTAGACTGCTGGACGGTCTTGATGCGGGTGCTGCCTTGCCCCGCCGTCTGTGAACGATTCTTCTGGGAGTGATCCACCGTGGCTGCCGTGTGCGATGTGTGTGGCAAGGGCCCCGGTTTCGGTATGTCGGTGTCGCACTCGCACCGCCGCACGCCGCGCCGTTGGAACCCGAACATCCAGTCCGTGCGGGCGCTGATCGCCCCCGGCAACCGTCGCCGGATCAACGCGTGCACCTCGTGCATCCGCGCCGGCAAGGTCGCCCGCGCGTGACGCAGGCCCCCTGAGGGGGCGCGAGACATCGAGGAGCCCCGGAGGTCACCGACCTCCGGGGCTCCTCGCGTGCGCGCCTCAGCCCCCGATGCCCCGCCCGCGCGCGGCGGTCACCACGAGGTCCACGACGGTCTCCACCGGGAACGCGGTCGCGTCCACCACCAGGTGGTAGAGGCGGGGATCGGCCGGGTCGCGGCGGTAGAAGTGCCGGACGTAGGCCTCGCGCGCGCGGTCGTTGGCCGCCATCTCCCGGGCCACCTCCTCGCGGGGCCGCCACGACCGGGCCACCGCCGCGGCCAGCCGCCGCTCCCGCGGCCCGTCCAGCCGGACGTGCAGCGCGTCGGCGCGGTCGGCCAGCACGACCATCGCGGCCCGGCCGAGCACCACGCCGCCGTCGCCGGCCGCGATCTCGGCCAGGATCCGCTCGGTCTGGTCGCGGTAGGCCCGCGTGTCGGGCAGCGGCGCCCCCGGCACCACCCCGCCCACCGGGTCGGGCATGGTGCCCAGCGACGCCACCAGCCGCCACAGCCCGCGCACCACCGTCTCGTCGTTGGCCTCGGCCTCCTCGAGCGGCACCCCCAGCCGCCCGGCCACCTGGGCGGGGATCGCGCGGTCGTGGAACGGCAGCCCGAGCCGCGCGGCGACCGCGGGCGCCACCTCCGCCCCCGCGGCGCCGTAGGGCGCCGAGATCGTCACGACGCCCACGTCGGCTCCTCCTCGTGCACGGGCAGCTCCTTGCCGAGGAAGACGGCCTCCGGCGAGCAGGCGTACACCCCGTAGCCGGGCACGGGCGCGTAGCCGAGCTCGAGGTAGAGCGCGACCGCCTCCGGCTGCCGCTGCCCGGTGTTGAGGACCACGGAGCGGTGCCCGGCACGGGCAGCCGAGGCCTCCAGCTCCGCCATCAGCACCTGGGCCAGCCGCCGCCGGCGGAACCCCGACGCGACGTAGACCCGCTTGATCTCCGCACCACCCGGCGGGTAGGCCCGCCACGCGCCGCACCCGGCCGGCTCCCCCGCCACCTCGGCGACCAGGAACAGCCCGGCCGGCGGCCGGAACTCCCCCGGGTCGACGACGGCCTCGTCGCGGCCGCCGTACCGCGTCACGTACTCCTGCTGCACCTGTTCCACCAGGAGCTGCGCCAGGGGGTCCTCGTAGGGCAGCGGCCGCAGGCGCACCGCCGCGCCGTCCCGCAGCACCCGCTCAGCCGAAGTGCGCATGCCCCGCCCTCTCCGCTCCCACGGCGGCCAGCACGTCGGCGGCCGTGACCCCGTCCACCCGCACGTCCGGCCCGCGCTTGCCCGGCCGCACCACCCCGATCTGCGTCCACCCCGCGGGCAGCGCCACCTTCCGCGGGAACGTGGCCAGCAGGGCGTGGTCCTCCCCGCCGGTGAGCACCCACGCCATCGGGTCCACCCCCAGCGCCGAGCCGACCTGCTGCAGCGGGCCCACCGGCTCCAGGCACGCCCGCACCAGCGCCGCGCGGTCCAGGTCGAGGACGACTCCGCTGGCCTCCGCGATGTGCCCGGCGTCGGCGAGCAGGCCGTCGCTCACGTCGCACATCGCGGTGGCGCCCGCATCGGCCGCCACCTGCCCGGCCGCGTACGGCGGCGTGGGGCGCCGGTGCGCCGACACCACCGCCAGCGGGCTGCTGAACCCGCGGCGCAGCACCGCCAGCCCGGCCGCCGACCACCCCAGCCGCCCGGCCAGCGCGACGACGTCCCCCGGCCGGGCGCCCGAGCGCAGCACCGGCGCCCGGCCACCGAGGTCGCCCAGGGCGGTCACCGACAGGACGACGGCGGTGCTGCCGGGGGCGGCCGCCACGGTGTCCCCGCCGACGACGGCGGCCCCCTGCGGTGCGCACTCGTCGGCCAGGCCGGTGGCGACCCCCTCGAGCCAGCTGGTGGGCGTCTCCGGCGGGCAGGCCAGCCCCACCACGAGCGCCGTCGTCCGGGCGCCCATCGCCGCGACGTCGGCCAGGTTGGCCGCGGCCGCCTTGTGCCCGATGTCCTCGGCCGAGGACCAGTCCCGCCGGAAGTGCCGGCCCTCCACCAGCACGTCGGTGGTGGCCACGACCCGGCGGTCCGGGGTGCGCACCACGGCGGCGTCGTCGCCGGGTCCGACCTCGGCGGCCGCCGCGGTGCCCGACCGGGCCAGCACCCGGGCGATGACGCCGAACTCGCCGACCACCCGCACGGTGTCGGCCGGATCGCCGCGCGGGACCAGGGGGCGGGGTCGGCTCATCGATGCTCTCCAGTCGCTGCGGTAGGTTGCCGACCAGTCCGCCAGCCGGCGGGGACGACGTCTCGGCACTGTTGCCGGAGGAAGGATCTCCCGTGGTCCACGCCTACATCCTCATCCAGACCGAAGTCGGCAAGGCGGCCCAGGTCGCCAAGACGATCAGCGAGATCAGCGGCGTCACGAAGGCCGAGGACGTCACCGGCCCGTACGACGTCATCGTGCGCGCCGAGGCCGACACCGTCGACGAGCTCGGCCGCCTCGTGGTCGCCCGGGTGCAGTCGGTCGACGGCATCACCCGGACGCTGACCTGCCCGGTCGTCAACATCTGAGCGCTCCCCCCGTGGACCCGCTCCGCCGGGCCGCGATCCTGATCACGGCGGTCACCCTCCCGGTGGTGATCGCGCTCGTCGTGCTGGTCAACCTGCGCGGCGGCGAGATCCCGCCGGACCCCGAGGGCCCGGCCGCCGTCGACGGGGTCACGCCGGTCCGCCCCGAGGACCTCCCGACGCTCGAACTCGACAGCCCGGAACTCGGCCCCGAGGCCGAGGAGTCCTGCACCGCGCTGATGAGCAACCTGCCGCTGGAGCTGGCCGGCGAGCCCTCGCGCCGGGTGCGCTCCGAACGCGCCAACGTCTACGCCTGGGGCGAGCCGCCCGTGGTGCTGACCTGCGGCGTCGAGCGGCCGGCCGGGTGGACCGTCGGAGCGTCCGCCATCCAGATCAACGGCGTGCAGTGGCACGTCGACACCAGCGACCCCGAGGCGACGGTGTGGACGGCGGTGGACCGCCCCGTCTACGTCGAGGTGCGGCTGCCCCCCGGCGTCGACAGCGCCCCCGTCACGGCGCTCACCGTGCCGCTGGCCGAGGCCCTCCCCTACCAGGAGCCCGCGCCCGGCCCCTGAGCGCCCGCGCCTGGTCACGCCGGCGGCAGCAGCGCCAGCTGCTCCTCGAGGACGGCGCCGACCTCCCGCACCGCCTCGGGGACCGACCCGGCCACGGACGTCACCGACACGCTGAACACGCCGTGCCAGCACCACGCGAACGCCGCCGGGTCGGTCAGCCCGGCGTCCGGCACGGGGGTCTCCACGGTGAGCAGGCGGCAGTTCGCCGGCAGCTCGGGCGGGTCCACGCTGAGGACGCCCCCGTACAGGTCGGCGTCGTTGCGGGCCAGGGCCTCGGCGTAGGCGCCGGCGCCGGCCCGCTGCTCGAACTGGTCGACGAACAGGCCGGTCATGGGGCCGGACTCCCGCCCCCAGAAGCGCTCCCACCCGTACCGGTAGCCGTAGTCGGCGAGCACCGCGAGCTCGCGCTCCGGGTCCGGCGCGTAGGCGGCGACGTCCTCCAGCCGCTTCTCGCCGGCCGGCGGATCGAGCTCGTCGTCGGGGAGCCGCGGCAGCCCGGAGGGCACCTCCTCGACGAGGAGCTCCTCCAGCTCCCCCGGTGCGGAGGGTCGGTCGGAGGCCGGGGCGGCGGTGGCGACGCCGTCGACCGCGCGCCCGCAGGCAGCGAGCAGCAAGACGGCCAGGAGGAGACCCGGGGCGATCCGGTGACCGGTGGCGCCTCCGCCACGGCCCGGCCGCCCGGTTCTCACCGGCCCGGCCGCGCGCCGCCGGCGAGCGCCCCGCTCACCAGGCGGTCCACCAGCTCGCCGAAGTCGACCCCGGTGGCGCCCCACATGCGGGCGAACATCGAGATCGGCGTGAACCCGGGCATGGTGTTGACCTCGTTGACGACCAGGCGGTCCGCGCCGTCGGGGCCGGCGCCGAGGAAGAAGTCGACGCGGGCCAGCCCGCGGCAGTCCAGCGCCAGGTAGGCGCGGCGCGCGGTGTCCTGGACGGCGGCGAGCTGCTCGGCGGTGAGGTCGGCCGGGATGTCGAACTCCGCGGCGTCGTCGAGGTACTTCGCGGCGAAGTCGTACCAGTCCACCCCCGGCCGCAGCCGGATCTCGGCGGGCAGGCTCGCCTCGGGCAGGCCCGAGCCGCGCGCGGCGAGCACGCCGCACTCGATCTCGCGGCCGGGGACGGCGGCCTCGACGATCACCTTCGGGTCCACCGCGGCGGCCGCCGCGACCGCCGCCGGGAACTGCGCCCAGTCGGTGACCTTGCTGATGCCGATGCTGGAGCCGGCGCGCGCGGGCTTCACGAAGACCGGCAGGCCGAGCCGCTCGCGCTGCGCCTCGGAGAGAAGGACGGGGTCCGCGCAGACCGCCCCGTGCCCGTCGCGCAGGACGACGTGGTCACCCTGGGGCAGGCCCGCCGCGGCGAGGAGCTTCTTGGTGAACTCCTTGTCCATGGAGGCGGCGCTGGCGAACACCCCCGAGCCCACGTACGGCAGCCCGGTCATCTCCAGCAGGCCCTGGACGGTGCCGTCCTCGCCGAAGGCCCCGTGCAGGACGGGGAAGACGACGTCGACCTCGGTGAGCGCCCGCCCGACCGCGGCGCCGGGCTCGAGGACGGCCAGTCCGCGGGCCTCGGGGTCGCCGACGAGGGAGACCGCCGTCCCCCCGGTGACCTCGGGCAGCGCGCCGTCGCTGAGCGCCAGCCGCTGGCCGGGGTCGGGCAGCACCCAGCGCCCGTCCTTCGCGATGCCGACCGGGACCACCTCGTAGCGCTCCGGGTCCAGCGCGGCCATGACGCTGCCGGCGGAGATGCAGGAGATGGCGTGCTCCTCGCTCCGCCCGCCGAAGACGACGGCCACACGCACCCTGCCCTGCTGTCCGCTCATCGACGCGACCCTAACCGAGGCCCCGACGCCGCCCCCGCCGCGACGTCGGTGCACGCGTCGGTCCGCCGGGCCGGGCGTGGTGTGGCAGCCTCGTCGCCGTGCCCGACGACCCAGCTCACCAGACCGCACCCGGGGCCGCGCGCACCACCGACGGGCCCCAGCACTCCCCAGGACTGCGCCTGGCCGGTGCGGCGGTGCACCTGTACACCGCCAGCGGCTCGGTGCTCGGCCTGCTCATCGTCCTCGCGGCCTTCGACGGCGCCGTGGAGACGGCCCTGTGGCTCATCCTCGCGACGCTGTTCATCGACGGCACCGACGGGATGCTGGCCCGGCGGTTCCGGGTCAAGGAGACGATCCCCTGGTTCGACGGCGCCCGGATGGACGACATCGTCGACTACCTGACCTACGTCTTCGCGCCGATCGTGCTGCTCTGGACGACCGACCGGCTGCCCGGCGGCGCGCTCGGCTGGGTCCTGGCCGCGCTGCCGCTGCTCGCCTCCTGCTACCAGTTCTGCCGGGTGGACGCGAAGACCGAGGACCACTACTTCCTCGGCTTCCCGAGCTACTGGAACGTGGTGGCCTTCTACGCGATCGTCCTGGACGTCGGCCCGACCGGCGTCGGCATCGCGCTCGCCGTCCTGACCGTCCTGGTGTTCGTGCCGGTCAAGTACGTCTACCCGTCGCGCACCAAGCTGCTGCGGGGGGTGAACCTGGGGCTGGCGGCGGTCTGGCTGGTCGCCTTCGCCGTCCTGATCGTCCAGTACCCCGACCCGCACCCGGTGGTCGTCGCGGTGAGCATGGTCTACCTCGCCTACTACTTCGGCGTGAGCATCTGGCTCACGGTGGCCGGCACCCGCCGCCGGTCCGCGTCAGCCGAGGGCGTCGAGCGCGCGGGATAGGTCGGCGACCAGGTCCGCGGTGTCCTCGATGCCGCAGGAGAGCCGCACGAAGCCCTCCGGGACGGCGTCCCCGCCCCACTGGGCCCGCCGGTCGATGGTGCTGTGCACCCCGCCGAAGCTGGTCGCCGCCGCCCACAGCCGGCTGGCGCCCAGCAGCCGGGCGACGGCGGCCTCGTCGGGCAGCTCGGCGGAGACGACGCCGTTGGGGCGCAGCATCTGCCGGGAGGCGAGGGCGAACGACGGGTCCTCCGGCCGCCACGGCCAGCGCAGACCGGTCACGGCCGGGTGCCCCGCGAGGAGCTCGGCGACCGCGGCCGCGTTCTCCGCCTGGCGGGCCAGCCGCAGGTCCAGGGTGCTCATCGAGCGGTGCCCGAGCCACGCCTCGAAGGGCCCCGGCGTGCTGCCGGTGCGGTCGCGGAAGCCCTTCACCGCCGCGTGCAGGGCGTCGTCGGCCACGGTCACGTGCCCGAGGAGGATGTCGCTGTGCCCGGTGAGCGCCTTGGTGTCGCTGCCGACGGTGAGGTCGGCGCCGAGCGCCAGGGGGCGCTGGCCCAGCGGGGTGGCGGTGGTGTTGTCGACGGCCACCAGCGCACCAGCCGCGTGCGCGGCTGCCGCGACCGCGGCGATGTCGCAGACGTCGAGCTGCGGGTTGCTCGGCGTCTCCAGCAGGACCATGCGGGCCCCGGCCAGGCCCCCCTCGGCGGCCACCCGCTCGATCTCCGGCGTCGGTACGTACCGCACCTCGACGCCGAACCGGGCCAGCTCCTCGGCGGCCAGCAGGCGGGTCGTGTAGTAGCCGTCCGACGGCAGGACGACGCGGTCACCGCTGCCGACGCAGGACAGCACCGCGGCGGTGAGCGCGGCCATCCCGGTGGCGAAGGAGAGGCAGCGGCCGCCGTCGAGCTCCCCGACGGCGTCCTCGAAGTGCCGGAGCGTCGGCTGCTCGGTCCGCGCGTACGCGTCGGCCCCGCCGGCGCGCGGCGGCCGGTCCCCGAGGTGGAAGGGTGCGGCGAAGACCGGCGAGGGCCGCAGCGGCGCGCCCGGGACCGCCGGGTCCTCCCCCGCCCGGACCGACCGGGTCCCGTCCCCGTGACCGCCCAGCTCGCTGCTCATTCGGGCTTCGCCTCCCGCGACATGATCTCCCGCACCATCTGCGCCGGCGCCTCGCCCTCGTGGCACACCCGGACGACGGCCTCGGTGATCGGGACGTCGATGCGGTGCGCTCGGGCGAGGTCGAGCACGGAGCGGCAGCTCTTCACGCCCTCGGCGGTCTGCCGGGTGCTCGCCTGCACCTCCTCGACGCTCATGCCCCGGCCGAGCTTCTCGCCGAAGGTGCGGTTGCGCGACAGCGGCGAGCTGCAGGTCGCCACCAGGTCGCCCAGCCCCGCCAGCCCCGCGAACGTGGTGAGCTCGGCGCCCAGCGCGAGTCCCAGCCGCGCCGTCTCGGCCAGCCCGCGGGTGATCAGCGAGGCGCGGGTGTTGTCGCCGAAGCCGAGCCCCTCGGCGATGCCGGCGGCCAGCGCGATGACGTTCTTGACCGCTCCGCCCAGCTCGCAGCCGACGACGTCCGGGTTCGTGTAGGGCCGGAAGTAGGGGGTGTGGCAGGCCGCCTGCAGGACCGCGGCCCGGTCCGGGTCCGAGCACGCGATGACCGTGGCCGCCGGCTGCTCCTCGGCGATCTCCCGGGCCAGGTTGGGGCCGGACAGCGCCGCGACCCTCCCCGCCCCGGAGCCGGTGATCTCGCAGATCACCTCGCTCATGCGCATGGTGCTGCCGAGCTCGATGCCCTTCATGAGCGACAGCAGCGTGGCGTCCGGCGGCAGCAGGCCGGACCAGGACGTGAGGTTGTCGCGCAGCGACTGCGAGGGGACCGCCAGCACGACGATCTCGGCGCCGTCGAGCGCCTCGGCCGGGTCGACGGTCGCCCGCAGCCGGTCGGGCAGGCGCACCCCCGGCAGGTAGTCGGGGTTCTCCCGGTGGTCGCAGATGGCCCGCACCAGCTCGGGCCGCCGCGCGTGCAGCCGCACCTCGCACCCGGCGTCGGTGAGCACCTTGGCGAACGTGGTGCCCCAGGAACCCGCACCGAGCACCGCCGCGCGCGTCACGCGGCGCTCCCCGCGGCGCCGCCGGGGCGCGAGCGCCGCGGACCGGGGTGGACGGCGGCCGGGGCCGGCTCCCCCCGGAGCTCGGCGAGCTGGTGGCGAACCCTCGTCATCATCAGGTCGGTCGTCTCCCGCAGCAGTGGGGCGTCCAGCGGCCGGCCGGCCCGGACCTCGGCGCGCAGGGCCGAGAGGTCGATCGGCTCGCCGACCAGGTAGTCGGCGGGCGTGCGCAGCCGCAGGTGCAGCTTCCTGGCGTGGTAGTCGTGCACCCGCTGCGGCCCCCACTGCGCCACCGGAACCACGACGGCGTCGGTGGTGAGCGCCAGGTACGCCGCGCCCGTGCGCGCCTGCATGGGCCACCACGCGGGGTCCCGCGTCACCGAGCCCTCGGGGTAGATCACCACGATGCTGCCGGCCTGCAGGTCGGCGCGCGCCGCGTCCAGCGAACCCCGGGCGGCCGACGAGTACCGGGCCACCGGGATCTGCCCCGCGGCCCGCAGGATCGTGCCCGCCGGCCCCTTGAAGACCGCCTCCTTGGCCAGGAAGTGCGGGATGCGCCCACGGTCGAACACCAGGCGGGCGCAGGCCAGCGGGTCGAGCACCGAGACGTGGTTGACCACGAGCAGGACCGGCCCGCGCACCGGGATGCGCTCGATGTGGTGGTAGCGCAGCCGGAACATCAGGGCGGAGACCGGGTAGATCACCAGGATGCACAGCCAGAGGTGGGACGAGATCCGCCCGCGGGTGCGCCACCGGCTCTCCGGCCGGCCACGCGCGTGCCCGGACGGGGTCGTGCCATGAGGGGACGCCTCTTCCGTCACCGACCCGCCTCCCTCTGGTGTGAGCCCGCCCATGATCGACCCGCCCCACCCGGCCCGGACCACCGGGTCCCGGTCCGGCGGGCCGCCGAGCGACCGCGTGCTGACATTGTGGGGCCGTGTCCACGTGGTCGGTCGTCGTCCCGGCGAAGCGGCTCGCGGCGGCCAAGACCCGGCTGCGGCCGCTCACCGCCGGCCCCGGCGGTGACCACGGCGCCCTGGTCCTCGCCCTGCTCGCCGACACGGTCGCCGCGGCGCTGGCCTGCCCGCGGGTGGGCTCTGTCGTCGTCGTCACCGACGAGGCGGCGTCCGCGGAGCTGGTGCGCGACCTCGGTGCCGCCGTCGTCCCCGACGAGCCCGACCGCGGCCTCAACCCCGCGCTCGAGCACGGGGCCCGGTGGGCCGGGAGCGCGCAGGTGGCCGCGCTCTCCTCCGACCTCCCGGCCCTGCGCCCCGGGGAGCTCGACGCCGCGCTGGCCGCCGCGGCGGCGGCACCCCGGTGCTTCGTGGCCGACGCCCAGGGGACGGGCACCACCCTGCTGACCGCCGCCGGGGCCCCGCTGCGCCCGCGGTTCGGCCGCGGCTCCGCGCACGCCCACGAGGCCGACGGCGCGGTCCGGCTGCCCGGCGCCTGGCCCGGCCTGCAGCGCGACGTGGACGTCCCCGCCGACCTCCGGGCCGCGCTGGAGCTCGGCGCCGGCCCGCGCACGAGCGGGCTCGTGCGGGCCTCACCGGTGCTCGCGCGCCGGGTCGGTACGGCACGATGAGGACGTGGCCCCAGAGAGCGCTCCCCGGACCGATGCCCTGCCCGCCGACCGCTACCTGAACCGGGAACTGTCCTGGCTCGACTTCAACGCGCGCGTGCTGGAGCTCGCCGAGGACGAGTCCCTGCCGCTGCTGGAGCGGGTCAAGTTCCTCGCCATCTTCGCCACCAACCTCGACGAGTTCTACATGGTGCGCATCGCCGGCCTGAAGCGCCGGCAGAACACCGGTCTCACCGTCCGCTCCCCCGACGGGCTGACCATCCGGGAGCAGCTCGAGCTGGTCACCGGTCGCACCCAGGAGCTGGTGCAGCGCCATTCCGACGTCTTCAACAAGGACGTGCTGCCGCGGCTGGAGGAGGCGGGCATCCGGCTCGTGCACTGGGAGGACCTGGCCGACCAGGACACCCGCCGGCTGCGCGACTACTTCCGCGACCAGGTGTTCCCCGTGCTCACCCCGCTCGCGGTCGACCCGGCGCACCCCTTCCCCTACATCAGCGGGCTCTCGCTGAACCTGGCGGTGTCGGTGCGCGATCCCGACACCGGCGCCCCGCGGTTCGCCCGGCTGAAGGTGCCCAACAACGTGCCGCGGTTCGTGCCGGTCGAGTCGGCGGACTCCACGGCCACCTTCCTGCCGCTCGAGGACCTCATCGCCGCCCACCTCGCCCAGCTGTTCCCGGGACTGGAGGTGATCGACCACCACTTCTTCCGGGTCACGCGAAACGCCGACCTGGAGGTGGAGGAGGACCGCGACGAGGACCTGCTGCAGGCCCTGGAGCGCGAGCTGGCCCGGCGCCGCTTCGGCCCCGCCGTCCGGCTCGAGGTGGCCGAGCCGATGGATCCGCGGATCCTCGAGGTGCTCATCTCGGAGCTGGAGGTCTCCCCCGACGACGTCGTCCACGTGCCCGGGCTGCTGGACCTCGCCTCGCTCATGGCGCTCTACGACCTGGACCGGCCGGAGCTCAAGGACGACCCGTTCGTCCCCGCCACGCACCCGCGGCTCTCCGAGGGCGAGACGCCCAAGAGCGTCTTCGCCACCCTCCGCGAGGGCGACGTGCTGGTGCACCACCCCTACCACTCGTTCGCCACGAGCGTACAGCGCTTCATCGAGCAGGCCGCGGCCGACCCGAACGTGCTCGCCATCAAGCAGACGCTGTACCGCACCTCCGGTGACTCGCCCATCGTGACCGCGCTCATCGAGGCGGCCGAGGCGGGCAAGCAGGTCGTCGTCCTCGTGGAGATCAAGGCCCGCTTCGACGAGGAGGCCAACATCAGCTGGGCCCGCTCGCTGGAGCGCGCCGGCTGCCACGTGGTCTACGGGCTGGTGGGGCTCAAGACCCACTGCAAGACGGCGCTCGTCGTCCGCCGCGAGCAGGGCGTCATCCGGCGCTACTGCCACATCGGCACGGGCAACTACAACCCGAAGACCGCCCGCATCTACGAGGACCTCGGCATCCTGACCGCCGACCCGCGGGTGGGCGCGGACCTGACCGACCTGTTCAACGTGCTCACCGGGTACTCGCGGCAGACCAACTACCGCACGCTCATGGTGGCACCGCACGGCATCCGCAACGGCCTGATCGAGAAGATCCGCCGCGAGGCCCGGCACGCCGCCGAGGGCAGCCCCTCGGGCATCCGGATGAAGGCGAACTCGATCGTCGACGAGCGGATCATCGACGCGCTCTACGAGGCCTCGCGCGCCGGCGTCCCGGTCGAGCTCTTCGTCCGCGGCATCTGCGCGCTGCGGCCCGGGGTGCCCGGCCTCTCGGAGACCATCCGGGTGCGCTCGATCGTCGGCCGCTTCCTGGAGCACTCCCGCGTCATGTCGTTCCACAACGGCGGGGACCCCGAGTGGTGGATCGGCAGCTCCGACCTCATGCACCGCAACCTCGACCGCCGCGTGGAGGTGCTGCTGCGGGTCTGCGACGAGGCGGCCCGGGCGCAGCTCCAGGAGGCCCTGGAGCCGGCGATGGGGCCCGGGGTGCGCTGCTGGGAGCTGCGCAGCGACGGCAGCTGGGAGCGGCTCGAGGGCCGGGACCACCAGGCGGTGCTGATGCGGCGGGTCCATGAGCTCGCCGGCTGAGCCCCGCACCGTCGTCGCCGCGGGCGGGGTGCTCTGGCGACCGGCCGCGGACGGCGGGATCGAGGTCGCCGTGGTGCACCGCCCGCGCTACGACGACTGGTCGCTGCCCAAGGGCAAGCTCGACGCCGGCGAGCACCCCCTGCAGGCGGCCTGCCGGGAGGTGGTCGAGGAGACCGGGCTCGCCGTGGTGGCCGGACGCCGTGCCCCGACCACCCGCTACGCCGTCGACGGCGCCCCCAAGCGCGTCGACTACTGGCTGATGCGCTGCGCCGGTGGCGAGTTCACGGCCAACGACGAGGTCGACGAGCTGCGCTGGCTCTCCCCCGACGCCGCCGCCGCGCAGGTCACCCACGAGCACGACCGGCTGGTGGTCGCCGACGCCGCGCGCACCGACGTCCCGCGCGAGGTGGGCGTGCTGCTGGTGCGCCACGGCCGCGCGGGGAGCAGGCAGGACTTCGACGGCCCCGACGACCTGCGGCCGCTGGACGCCAAGGGGGAACGCCAGGCGCGGCGGCTGGCCGAGGCGCTCCCGCTGTTCTCCCCCCGCGCGGTGGCCGCGGCACCGCCGCTGCGCTGCCGCGCGACGGTGGCGCCCCTGGCCGAGCAGGTGGGGCTCCGGGTGCACGACCGGCCCGAGTTCGGGGAGGAGTGCTTCGCGGAGGACCCGCAGGCCGCCCTCACCGCGCTCGAGCGGCTGCTCGCGGACGCCCCCGAGGCCGGGGTGACGGTGCTGTGCAGCCAGGGCGGGGCCATCCCGTCGCTGCTGCAGGCGCTCGGGGTGCACGGGCACGGCGTCCCCGGCCTCGCGCCGCCGGCCGCCAAGGGCAGCGTGTGGGCCCTCGGCGGCCGGCCGGGCGCGCTGGTGGCCGACTACTACCGCGACCTCGAGCCCGACCCCGACGCGCCCCGTTAAGCCGGCAGCGCGGGCAGCGCCTTGGGCAACCAGGCGGGGCGCCGCCCCTCGTAGGCCTCGACGTCGTCCAGGTGCCGCTCGGTGAGGCCGACGTCGTCGAGCCCTTCCAGCAGCCGCCAGCGGGTGTAGTCGTCGGCCTCGAACGGCACCGCGGTGTCGCCGTAGGTGATCTGCTTGGCCTGCAGGTCCACGGTCACCTGGGTGGTGGGGTCGGCCTCGGCGGCCGCCCACAGCACCTCCACCTGCTCCTGCGGCAGCACGACGGTGAGCAGCCCGGCCTTGGTGGAGTTGTTCTTGAAGATGTCGGCGAAGCGCGAGCTGATCACCACGCGGAAGCCGCCGTCCAGCAGCGCCCAGACGGCGTGCTCGCGGGAGGAGCCGGTGCCGAAGTCGGGGCCGGTGACGAGGATCGAGGCGTCGGCGTACTCGGGCTTGTTGAGCACGAAGTCCGGCTCGTTGGTGCGCCAGGCGACGAACAGCCCGTCCTCGAACCCGGTACGGGTGATCCGCTTGAGGTACTCGGCCGGGATGATCTGGTCGGTGTCGACGGCGCTGCGGCGCAGCGGTGCGACGGTGCCGGTGTGGGTGGTGAAGGCGTCCACGGGGTCAGGCTCCGATCAGGTCGGCGGGGGCCGTGAGGCGGCCGGTGAGCGCGGTGGCGGCGGCCACGGACGGTGAGACCAGGTGGGTGCGCCCGCCCTTGCCCTGCCGGCCCTGGAAGTTGCGGTTGCTCGTCGAGGCGGAGCGCTCACCCGGCTTGAGCTGGTCGGGGTTCATGCCCAGGCACATCGAGCAGCCGGCGCCGCGCCACTCCGCCCCCGCGTCGACGAAGACCCGGTCGAGCCCCTCGGCCTCGGCCTGGTTCTTCACGCCGACCGAGCCGGGGACGACGAGCATCCGCGTGCTCGGGTCGATCTTCTTGCCCCGCAGCATCTCGGCGGCGACGCGGAGGTCCTCGATCCGCCCGTTGGTGCAGGAGCCGAGGAAGACCGTGTCGACCTCGATCTCGGTGAGCGGGGTGCCCGGGGTCAGCCCCATGTAGGCCAGCGCCTGCTCGGCGGCCCGCCGCTCCCCCTCGTCGGCCATCTCCGCCGGGTCGGGGACGCGCTCGCTGATCGGCAGGCCCTGGCCGGGGTTGGTGCCCCAGGTGACGAACGGCGTCAGCGTCGAGGCGTCCAGGACGACCTCGCTGTCGAACACCGCGGCTTCGTCGGTGCGCAGCGTCGACCAGTACTCCACCGCGGCGTCCCAGTCCGCGCCCTGGGGGGCGTGCGGCCGCCCCTGCAGGAAGTCGAAGGTGGTCCGGTCGGGGGCGATCAGCCCGGCGCGGGCACCGGCCTCGATCGACATGTTGCAGATCGTCATGCGGGCCTCCATCGACAGCGCCTCGATGGCGCTGCCGCGGTACTCGATGACGTGGCCGGCGGCGCCGTTGGTGCCGATCTGCGCGATGACGGCCAGGATGATGTCCTTCGCCGAGACGCCGGGCGCCAGCTCGCCGTCCACGGTGACCGCCATCTGCTTCGGGCGGTACTGCGGGAGCGTCTGGGTGGCCAGCACGTGCTCGACCTCGCTGGTGCCGATGCCGAAGGCCAGCGCACCGAACGCGCCGTGCGTGGAGGTGTGGCTGTCGCCGCAGACGATGGTCATGCCGGGCTGGGTCAGCCCCAGCTGCGGGCCGATGACGTGCACGATGCCCTGGTCGCGGTCGCCCATGGGCGCCAGCCGGATGCCGAACTCGGCGGCGTTGCGGCGCAGCGCGTCGACCTGCGCCCGGCTGACCGGGTCGGCGATGGGCTTCAGGATGTCCAGGGTCGGGACGTTGTGGTCCTCGGTCGCCATCGTCAGGTCGGGCCGCCGCACCGTGCGCCCGGCCGCCCGGAGGCCGTCGAAGGCCTGCGGGCTGGTCACCTCGTGCACGAGGTGGAGGTCGATGTAGAGCAGGTCGGGCTCCCCCGACGTGCTGCGCACGACATGGGCGTCGTAGACCTTCTCGGCCAGGGTCTTCGGCACGGGCGCGTCCCCTTCGGGTGACTGGTCGATCCCGAGTTGACTGTCTCACTCTGCGGGATGCGAGTATTGCTGTGTGGGACAGCCTAACCCGGTCGCGGTTCTGGACAAAGCGGTGTCGATCCTGCACGCCGTGGCGCACGAGCCGGCCACCCTCGCGGAGCTCGTCGCGCGCACCGGTCTGCCCCGGGCGACCGCCCACCGGCTGGCCGTCGCGCTGGAGGGGCACCGCCTCGTCCGGCGCACCGAGAGCGGCAGCTGGGCGCCCGGCCCGGCGCTGGCCGAGCTGGGGCGCGGCACGGCCGACATCGGCGAGATCGCCTCCCGCCACCTGGTCACCCTGCGCGACGTCACCGGCGAGAGCGCGCAGTTCTACGTGCGCGACGGCGCGACCCGCGTGTGCGTCGCCGCGGCGGAGCGCACCAGCGGGCTGCGGGACACCGTCCCGGTCGGTGCGCGCCTGCCCATGACGGCGGGATCCGCGGCCCACGCGCTGCTGGCCTTCATGCCCGCCGACGAGGTGACCCGGCTGCTGCCCTCGGCCAGCTTCACCGCGCGCACGCTGCTCGACGTCCGCCGCCGCGGCTGGGCCCACAGCGTGGCCGAGCGGGAGCCCGGCGTCGCCTCCCTGTCCGCGCCCGTGCGCGACGGCGGCGGGTCGGTGCTCGGCGCCGTCTCCATCTCCGGCCCGGTGGAGCGGCTGGGCCGCCGGCCCAGCCCGGAGGTCGTCGGCGCGGTGCTGGACGCCGCGACGGCGATCTCCCGCTCCGCACGCTGACGCCTCGGTAGCACCGCGTTCGAGCACGTGTCGGCGCGCCCGCCAGCCCCTCGAGGCCGCCCCGGGAACGGCGAGAGCCCCCGACCGGGTGGTCGGGGGCTCTCGGTCGCGTAGCCCCGAAGGGATTCGAACCCTCGCTACCGCCGTGAGAGGGCGGCGTCCTGGGCCGCTAGACGACGGGGCCGTGCTGTGGTGCGGTACTGCAAGAGGAACCAGGCTTCCTCGCTGGGGTACCAGGACTCGAACCTAGACTAACGGAACCAGAAACCGTCGGGCTGCCAATTACCCCATACCCCATGGGTAGCACCTCGCGGCGCCGGGAAGAACTGTACCCGACGCCGCGGAGGCGGGTCGCACCACCCCCCGGTCGGCGGGTCAGCGGGCCGGGACGGAGACCGCGGGCGGGTGCCGCAGGTCCAGGGCGGGCGTGCGCAGCTCGGGCTGCGCCCGCCGCCGCCAGCGGGCGACGAGCAGGACGAAACCGCCGAAGCCGGCGACGGTCAGGGCGAGCGACACCGGGACGAGCCCCGCCGGCACCACGTCCGTGGTCACCGCGTCCCCCAGCAGGGCGACCAGCACGAACAGCACCACGTTGTTGACCGCGTGCATCACCACGGCCGCCTCGATGCCGCCGGTCAGCCACACCACGGCCGAGGCGGCGAGGGCGAAGGCGAAGCGGTCGAGGAACGTGGCGAGGTCCGGCGGCAGGTGGGCGAGGGAGAAGAGCGCGCCGGTCACCACCGCGGCGACCACCGCCCCCGTGCGGGGGGCGCTGATCCAGCCGGCGACCGCCTGGCTGAGGTAGCCGCGGAAGAGGTACTCCTCCGCCGCCGACTGCAGCGGTGTGGTGAACAGGACCACCACCAGCAGCCAGCCCCACGACGGGACCGGCCCGGTCACCTCCGCGCCCCCCACGGTCACGCCCACGAGCACCGACAGCCCGATGACGACGCCGATCGAGGCCAGTGCCAGCACGGTCAGGCGGGGCAGCAGCCGCCACCGGAACCGGGCCAGCACCGACGACGACCAGCCTGTGCCCATGCCGTGCGCCACGGCCCAGGCCAGCCACACCACCGGGATGCCCACGACCAGGGTCGCGTTCGTGACCAGCAGGGTGCCGGGGTCGGTGAGCTCGATGAGGGTCAGGTCGGGGCTGATCCCGGTGAGGATGCCGAGGACGCCGAGCAGCGCCCCCGCCACGAGGAAGACCACCCCGAGCAGGAGCAGCCCCAGCAACGGCCGCCACCAGGCCCAGTCGCGCGAGCGCATCGCCCGCAGGAACGACGTCGGCTCGTCGTGCGGCGGCGTGCCCGGCGGGAGGGCCCACCCGGCCGGTGGCGCCGGCGGGTGGGGGACCCACGCACCCGCCGGGAACGGCGGGTGGGCCCCCGGCGGGAACGGTGCCGGGGGGTACGGACCCGCCGGGGGTCCACCCGGCGGCCCGGGCCACGGCGCGACCGGGAACCGCCCCGGCTCCGGGCGCAGCGTGGGCGGCGGCCCGGCGTACGGCTCCTCGACCGGACCCCCGCCGGCCGCCGGCGAGGTCATCCCGCCGACGCCACCGTGCGCGCAGCGGCCAGCCGGGCCAGCGTCCGGTCGCGGCCCAGCAGCTCCATCGACTCGTACAGCGGCGGGGAGACAGTGCGCCCGCTGACGGCGACCCGGACCGGGCCGAACGCCTGCCGCGGCTTGCGCCCCAGCCCGTCGACGAGCGCCGCCTTGAGGGCCTGCTCGATGGCCGGCGTCGTCCACTCCGGCAGCTCGCCCAGCGCCGCCGACGCCGCGTCCAGCACCTCGACCGCGCCGTCCCCGGAGAGCTGCTTCTCGGCGGCGGCCGGGTCGATCTGCACCTCGTCGACGAAGAGGAAGCCCAGCAGCCCGACGGCCTCGGAGAGGACCACCATGCGCTCCTGCGCCAGCGGGGCGATCGCCCGCAGCACCGCGTCCTGCTCCGCGCTGGGCGGGTCGGTGACCAGTCCGGCGGCGGCCAGGTGCGGGACCACCCGAGCGGTGAACTCCTCCACCGGGAGGGCGCGCAGGTGCGTGGCGTTGATCGCCTCGGCCTTCTTCAGGTCGAACCGCGCCGCGTTCGCGTTGACCTTCGTGACGTCGAAGGCCTCGACCATCTCGGCCACCGAGAAGATGTCCCGGTCCTCGGCGATCGACCAGCCCAGCAGCGCCAGGTAGTTCACCAGGCCCTCGGGGAGGAAGCCGCGCTCCCGGTAGACGTCGAGGTTGGACGTGGGGTCGCGCTTGGAGAGCTTCTTGGTGCCCTCGCCGGTCACCAGGGGCAGGTGGCCGAAGCGCGGGGTGCCGGCGGCGACGCCGATGTCGGTGAGCGCCGCGTAGAGCGCCAGCTGCCGCGGCGTGGAGGGCAGCAGGTCCTCGCCGCGGAGGACGTCGGTGATGCCCATCAGGGCGTCGTCGACCGGGTTCACGAAGGGGTAGAGCGGCGCGCCGTTGCCCCGCACCAGCACGAAGTCGGGCACCGCGCCGGCGGCGAAGCGCACCTCGCCGCGCACCAGGTCGGTCCAGGTGAGGTCCTCGTCCGGCATCCGGAGGCGCAGCACCGGCTGGCGGCCCTCGTCGCGGTAGGCCGCCTTCTGGGCGTCGGTGAGGAAGCGGTCGTAGTTGTCGTAGCCGAGCTTCGGGTCCTGGCCGGACGCCCGGCGCCGGGCGTCGACCTCCTCGTTGGTGGAGAAGGATTCGTAGGCGTGCCCGGACTCGAGCAGCTTGGCGGCCACCTCGCGGTAGACGTCCTGCCGCTCCGACTGCCGGTACGGCCCGTGGGGCCCACCGACCTCCGGGCCCTCGTCCCAGTCCAGGCCCAGCCAGCGCAGGCTGTCGAGCAGGTGCCGGTAGGACTCCTCGGAGTCGCGGGCGGCGTCGGTGTCCTCGATGCGGAAGACGAACGTGCCGCCGTGGTGGCGGGCGTGCGCCCAGTTGAACAGCGCCGTGCGGATGAGCCCGACGTGCACCAGCCCGGTCGGCGACGGGCAGAAGCGGGTGCGGACCGCTCCGGTCGGGGTGGTGGGTGGGACAGCCGTGGCCGTCATCGGGCGCCACCGGCGGTGGAGACGGCGTCGGCCGCCGTCACCGAGTTGGTGAGCGTGCCGAGGCCCTGGACGGCGCAGGTGACGGTCTGGCCCGGGCGGATCGGCCCGACGCCGGACGGCGTGCCGGTGAGGACGACGTCGCCGGGCAGGAGGGTCATCACCTGCGAGATGTAGGAGATCAGCGTGGGGATGTCGAACAGCAGCTGGCTGGTGCGCCCGGTCTGGCGGCGCTCGTCGTCGACGTCGCAGGTCACCTCGAGGTCCGCGGCGTCCAGGCCGATGCCGGCCAGGTCGGTCTCGATCCACGGCCCCAGCGGGCAGAAGGAGTCGAAGCCCTTGGCGCGGGTCCACTGCCCGTCGCTCCTCTGCATGTCCCGCTCGGTGACGTCGTTGGCGATCGTGTAGCCGAACACGCTGCCCATCGCCTGCTCCGGCGTCACGTTGCGGGCCCCGCGCGCGCCGATCACCACGGCGAGCTCGGCCTCGTGGTGCACGTTGGTGCTGCCCGCCGGGATGCGGATCGCGTCGCCGGGGCCGATGACCGAGGTGGAGGGCTTGAGGAACAGCAGCGGCTGCCGCGGGGCGTCGCCGGTGCCCATCTCCTTGACGTGCTCGGCGTAGTTCTTGCCGACGCACACCACCTTGCTCGGGAGGATCGGCGAGAGCAGCCGGATGTCGGCCTGGGCGAAGCGGGCGCCGGTGAAGGAGATCTGGCCGAAGGGGTGGCCCTCGATCTGGGCCACCTGACCGTCTCCGTCGAGGACGCCGAAGGACATGCCCTGGGGGGAGGCGAAACGGACGATGCGCACGAGCCGAGGTTAGTCGCGCCCTCTCCTGCCTACCGTGCACCCATGGCCTGCCGGTTCAGCGAGCTCGTCGTCGACAGCCGGGACCCCGAGTCCCTCGCCGCCTTCTGGGCGGCGGTGCTGGACTACCGGGTCGTGGGGCGGGAGGACGACGGCGCCGTCGAGATCGGCCCGGAGGCCGGTTTCGGCGGGCCCGCGCCCACGCTGGTCTTCGTGCCGGTCACCGACCCGACACCGGGGAAGGTGCGCCTGCACATCGACGTCAGCCCGACCGACCGCGACCAGGACGCCGAGCTCCAGCGGCTGCTCGGGCTGGGCGCGACGCCGGCCGACGTCGGCCAGTCCGACGACGCGACCTGGCAGGTCCTCGCCGACCCGGAGGGCAACGAGTTCTGCCTGCTGAGGACCCGGCTGGACCCCGTGTGACGGGCGGCCGCCGGCGGCACCAGGTCTTCCGCAGGGCAGTCGGTCTCTGCCCCGCCGGTGTGGGCAGAGCGCTACTGCCGGCAGCTCGTCCCCAGGGGGACGGTTCCCCGGGTCGTGGGGAACGGCAACTGGCCGCGGCGTCGGCCGGAGGCCGACAATGACCCCGTGATCCTCATCGTCGTGAAGTTCCCCGTCCGTCCCGAGCGCGCCGACGAGTGGACCGGGCTGGCCGCCGACTACGCCCGCGCGGTCAACGCCGAGGAGGGTTCGCTGTTCTTCGAGTGGTCGCGCAGCCTGGAGGAGCCGCACACCTTCGTCTGCGTCGAGGGTTTCCGGGACGCCGACGCGGGCGCCGCCCACGTGTCCACCGACGCCTTCAAGCGCTTCGTCGAGCAGGCGCCCGACCTGGTCTCCGCGCAGCCGCAGATCATCTACGTGGACGCACCCGACGTCAGCGGCTGGGGCCCGATGGGCGAGATCCAGCCGCGCTGACCGGGTGAAGCCCTTCCTGCTGCTCTCCTCCCGCCCCGAGGACGAGGCCGCGGACGGGGAGCTCGCCTCGTTCCTCCGCTGCACAGCGCTGCCCGCCGGGCGGCTGCACCGGATCCGGCTCGAGGCCGGGCCGCTGCCGGCGCTCGACCTCGACGGCTACGCCGGCGTCTTCCTCGGCGGCGGGCCGTTCAACTCCTCCGACGAGGACAAGTCCGCCGTCCAGGTGCGGGTGGAGCGCGACGTCGGCCGCCTGCTGGACGAGATCGTCGACCGGGACCTGCCCTTCTTCGGCGCCTGTTACGGGATCGGCACCCTCGGCACCCACCAGGGCGGTGTCGTCGACCGCACGTTCGGGGAGCCGGTGTCGGCGGTGGAGGTGGCCCTCACCCCGGACGGCCGGGAGGACCCCCTGCTCGCCGGCGTGCCCGACCGCTTCACCGCCTTCGTCGGCCACAAGGAGGCGTGCCGCGTGCTGCCGCCCACCGCCGTGCTGCTGGCCTCCTCGGCGACCTGCCCGGTGCAGATGTTCAAGGTGAAGCAGAACGTCTACGCCACCCAGTTCCACCCCGAGCTCGACGTCGC
This sequence comes from Blastococcus sp. SYSU DS0510, assembly GCF_054050835.1. Classification (NCBI taxonomy): domain Bacteria; kingdom Bacillati; phylum Actinomycetota; class Actinomycetes; order Geodermatophilales; family Geodermatophilaceae; genus Blastococcus; species Blastococcus sp. SYSU DS0510. Next base: position 108,112 of record NZ_JBJHAC010000001.1, read on the forward strand.
CGCGATCGTCGCGCGGGTGCGCATCTACCAGCACGCCGGCTACTTCGCGCCCAGCGAGGTGGAGGCGGTCGTGCGGCGCCTGACCCCCGCGGTGGTGACCGCGCCCGGCCGGCTGCTGGCGAACTTCGTCGCCCGCTACGGCTGAGGCCGACCGCTACGGCTGAGGACGACCGCTACGGCTGAGGGCGACCGCTACGGCTGAGGATGACGCAGCACCGCGTAGGTCAGCGCGTCCACCAGCGCGTGCCACGAGGCCTCGACGATGTTGGCGTGGACGCCGACGGTGGTCCACTCCCCCACCCCGTCGGTGGTGTCGATGAGCACGCGGGTGGTCGCGCTGGTGCCACCCTTCCACCCGAGGATGCGGACCTTGTAGTCGGCCAGGGAGACCTCGGCCAGCTGCGGGTAGCGGTGCACCAGCGCCTGGCGGAGCGCGTTGTCGAGGGCGTTCACCGGCCCGTTGCCCTCTCCGGTGCTGATGATCCGCTCGCCGTCGACGTGCACCTTGACCGTCGCCTCGCTGACCACCACGCCGTTGCCCCAGTGCTCGACGGAGGTCCTGTAGCTCTCCAGCTCGAACAGCGGCGGCGGCGCCTCCGGCAGCTGGGAGCGCAGCAGCAGCTCGAAGGAGGCGTCGGCGGCCTCGAACGACCAGCCGTCGGCCTCGAGCACCTTGACCTGGTCGACCACCCGGCCGATAGCGTCGGTCTGGCCGGCGAGGTCCACGCCGAGCTCGCGGCCCTTCAGCTCGACCGACGCCCGGCCGGCCATCTCGGTGACGAGGATGCGCATGTCGTTGCCGACGACCGCGGGGTCGAGGTGGTTGTAGAGCTCCGGGCTGACCTTGATCGCGCTGGCGTGCAGGCCGGCCTTGTGCGCGAACGCCGAGGCGCCCACGAAGGGCTGGTGCTCGTCGGGGGCGATGTTGGCGAGCTCGGCGATGGCGTGGCTGACCCGCTGCAGCTCGGGCAGGCACTCGGCCGGCACGGCGGGGATCCCCATCTTGGTGACCAGGTTGCCGATCAGCGCGAAGGTGTCGGCGTTACCGGCCCGCTCCCCGTAGCCGTTCGCCGTCCCCTGCACGTGGGTGACCCCGGCCTCGACCGCGGCCAGGGTGTTGGCCACGGCGCACCCGGTGTCGTCCTGGCAGTGGATGCCGAGCTTCCCCTCGACCCGGGAGCGCACCTCGGCGACCACCCGGCCGACGTCCATCGGGAGCATGCCGCCGTTGGTGTCGCACAGGACGCCGACCTCGGCCCCGGCCTCGAACGCCGCCTGCAGCACCCGCACCCCGTAGTCGTGGTCGGCCGCGTAGCCGTCGAAGAAGTGCTCGCAGTCGAGGAACACCCGGCGCCCCTCGGACACCAGGTAGGCGACGGTGTCGGCGACCATCGCGAGGTTCTCCTCCAGCGTGGTGCGCAGCGCCTCCCGCACGTGGCGGACGTCGGACTTGGCGACCAGGCAGACCACCGGCGTCTGCGCGTCGAGCAGCGCGCGGACCTGCGGGTCGTCCTCGACGGCGACGCCGGCCTTGCGGGTGGCGCCGAAGGCGACCAGCTGCGCGTGCTTGAGGTGGAGCTCGGTGCGGGCCCGGGAGAAGAACTCGGTGTCCTTCGGCAGCGCGCCGGGCCAGCCGCCCTCGATGAAGCCGACCCCGATCTCGTCCAGCAGCCGGGCGACCGCGAGCTTGTCCGCGACCGAGTAGCTGATGCCCTCGCGCTGGGCGCCGTCGCGCAGCGTGGTGTCGAAGACGTGGAAGTCGGTGCTGGTCATGGGGTCTCCCGGGGCGGTGGTGGACGGCCCGAACACGAAAAAGACCCCCCGGGTACGGGAGGTCTGCGCGCAGTCGGGGAGGTGACTGCGCGCTAGGCGATGATGATCGTGCCGCTGGGGTGCATCCCGGTCAGTGAATCACAACGGGACGGCCCCGACGATGACGGCCGCCCTCAGCCGCCGGCGAGGGCGGCGATCCGGTCGCCGACGTCGGCGGTTCGGATCGTGGCGCCCGGGTCGCGTGTGGACAGGTCGAAGGCGACGGCGGCGTCGACCTTCCGCGCCTGCTCGCTGCGGCCCAGGTGCTCCAGCAGGAGGCCCACGGAGAGCACGGTGGCCGTGGGGTCGGCGATGCCCTGGCCGGCGATGTCCGGGGCGGAGCCGTGCACCGGCTCGAACATGCTCGGGTTGGTGCCCGAGGCGTCGAGGTTGCCGCTGGCCGCCAGGCCGATGCCGCCGGTCACCGCGGCCGCGACGTCGGTGACGATGTCGCCGAAGAGGTTGTCGGTGACGATCACGTCGTAGCGGCCCGGGTCGGTGATGAAGAACATCGAGGCGGCGTCGACGTGCTGGTAGGCGACGGTCACCTCCGGGAACTCGACCGACACCTCCTCCACGATCCGCGACCAGAGACCGCCGGCGTGGGTGAGCACGTTGGTCTTGTGGATCAGGGTCAGGTGCTTGCGCGGGCGGGCGACGGCCCGCTCGAAGGCGTAGCGGACGACGCGCTCCACACCGAAGGCGGTGTTGAGGCTGACCTCGGTGGCGACCTCCTGCGGGGTGTCCTTGCGCAGGACTCCGCCGTTGCCGACGTAGGGGCCCTCGGTGCCCTCGCGGACGCAGAGCATGTCGATCGGGCCGGCGTCGGCGAGCGGGCTGCGGACGCCGTCGAACAGCCGCGCGGGGCGCAGGTTGACGTGGTGGTCCAGCTCGAAGCGCAACCGCAGCAGCAGCCCGCGCTCGAGGATGCCCGGCGGGACGCTGGGGTCGCCGATGGCGCCGAGCAGGATGGCGTCGTGCTGCCGGAGCTCGTCGAGCACGGCGTCGGGCAGCAGCTCGCCGGTGCGCTGCCACCGCGCGGCGCCCAGGTCGTAGGGGGTCGCCTCCAGGTCGGGGGCGACCGCGCGGAGGACCTTGAGCCCCTCCTCCACGACCTCGGGTCCGATGCCGTCTCCGGGGATCACTGCCAGGCGCATGGTCAGGGACCCTAGGTCAGAGGGTGCTCAGGTCCGCGGCCCGGGCTGCCGACGCCCCGATGCGGGCGGCGATCCGCTGGAGCAGCTCCGGTCCGACCGGGCTGTCGACGGTCACCGCCATGAGCGCCTCACCGCCCTCGTCGGACGGGCTCACCTGGGCGCCGGCGATGTTGACCCCGGCCTCCCCCAGCTCGGCGCCGACCGCGCCGACCACCCCGGGGCGGTCGGCGTAGACGAAGAACAGCAGGTGCCCGGAGGCGGCGAGGTCGATCTCGAAGCCGGCGACCTCGGTCAGCCGCGGCGCCTGGTTCTTGCCGAAGAGGGTGCCGGCGACGGTGACCTGCGTGCCGTCGGCCATGGCACCGCACACCCGGACGTAGGTGCGGAACGTCGGGCTCTCGGGGTCGCTGGTGAGGACCACCTCCAGGCCCCGCTGCTCGGCGAGCAGGGGCGCGTTGACGTAGGTGACCTGCTCCTCCACCACGCCGGAGAAGACCCCCTTGAGCACCGCGAGCGGCAGCACCGAGACGTCGAACTCGGCCAGGGTGCCCCGGACCTCCACGGTGACCGACTGCGCGAGCCCGTCGGCGACGGAGGTGAAGACCCGGCCCAGCTTCTCGGCCAGCGGCAGGCCCGGCCGCACCTCCTCGGCGACGACGCCGCCGGCCTGCACGTTCACCGCATCGGGGACGAACTCGCCCCGCAGCGCCAGCCGCACCGAGCGGGCGACGGCGGTCCCGGCCTTGTCCTGCGCCTCGGCCGTCGACGCACCGAGGTGCGGCGTGACGACCGTGTTCGGGAGATCGAACAGCGGGCTGCCGGTGCACGGCTCCTCGGCGAAGACGTCGAGACCGGCGGCGCCGACCTGGCCGGTCCGCAGCGCGTCGGCCAGCGCCGCCTCGTCGACCAGGCCGCCGCGGGCGGCGTTGACGACCACCACCCCGCGCTTCGTCGCCGCGAGCTCCGCGGCTCCGATCAGGCCGAGGGTCTCCGGCGTCCTCGGCAGGTGGATGGTGAGGACGTCCGACTCCCGCAGCAGCTCCTCGAGGGAGACCAGGCGGACGCCGAGCTGGGCGGCCCGGCCGGGCTGGATGTAGGGGTCGTGCGCGACCAGCTCGACGTCGAAGGCCGCGAGGCGCTGCGCGACGAGCTGGCCGATGCGGCCGAGGCCGACCACGCCGACGGTCTTGCCGGCGAGCTCGACCCCCGTGAAGGCGGACCGGTCCCACCTGCCCGCGCGCAGGGACGCGTCGGCGGCCGGGATGTGCCGGGCGGCGGCCAGCAGCAGCGCGACGGCGTGCTCCGCGGCGCTGACGACGTTCGCGGTCGGTGCGTTCACCACCAGCACGCCGCGCCCGGTGGCGGCGGCGACGTCGACGTTGTCCAGGCCGATGCCCGCCCGGGCGACGACCTGCAGGCGCGGGGCCGCGGCCAGCGCCTCGGCGTCGATCCGGGTGGCGCTGCGGATGACGACGGCCGCCGCCTCGGCCAGCGCAGGGAGCAGCTCCGCTCGGTCGGCGCCGTCGACGTGCCGGATCTCGACGTCGGTCCCGAGCGCCCCGAGCGCGCAGGGCGCCAGCTCCTCGGCGATCAGGACGACGGGTGCGGTCGTGGTCACGAGAGGAGAGCCTAGGGACGCAGCGGCTCACCCGGGGGTCCTTGCCCCCGCCCGGCGGCACCGACATCCTGGCTTGCGAAGCCGGTGCACGCCCGCCGCGACGGAGGAGAACAGTGAGCCAGTCCGACGACGAGGGTCGTCCCGAGTCCCAGCCGCACGGTGCCGGCAGCGGTCCGGAGCCCGGCCGGCCCTCCTACGAGCAGCAGTACGGCGGCCAGGGCGAGTACGGGCAGCAGTACGGCCAGCAGCCGCAGTACGGGCAGCCGCAGTTCGGGCAGCAACCGCAGTACGGCCAGGGCGGCTACGGGCAGGACCAGTACGGGCAGCAGCCGCAGTACGCGCAGCCCGGCTACCCCCAGCAGTACGGCGCCCCCGGCTACCCCCAGCAGTACGGCGACCCGGGTGTCCCCGCGAAGCCGGGCGGGGTGATCACGGCGGCCGTGCTCGGTCTCGTCTACGGCGCGATCGGTCTGCTCGTCACCTTCTTCCTCCTGATCATCGGCGCGGCCGCCAGCGGCGCCGGCGGCGGGCTGGACGAGGAGATCCCCGGCTTCGGTGCCATGACCGGCGCCGTCGGAGGGGCGCTGATCGTCTTCGGCGTGCTCGCGCTGGGGTGGACGGTGCTCATGGTCTGGGGCTCGATCTGGGCGCTGACCGGCCGCAGCCGGGTGCTCCTGCTGGTGGGCGGCTCGATCGCCCTGACCTTCACGACGATCGGCCTCCTCGGCAGCCTCGTCGACGGGACCGCAGGGGACGTCGTGGTCAATCTGCTCTTCTTCCTGGCGGCGCTGGCGATCGTCGTCCTGCTGTCGCTGAAGCCGGCCGGCCAGTTCTTCGCCGCCCACCGGTACCGCCGGACCGGTCGCTGAACCGGGTGCCTCCGGCCGGAGCGATCCGCTCGGGGGTGCCCGACTTCCGCGCCGGTGTGACCATCCCTACGACACGTCCGCGGCTATCGCGCCGGGGACCCCGAGCAGGAGGAAGCCACCATGTCCAGCCCTACCGGTTCCGATCCCGACCACCCGCAGGGGGGTTCGCCGCAGGGCCAGCCGGGCTGGGGCCCGCCGCCCGGCCAGCAGCCCGGCCAGGGCTACGGCCAGCAGCCCGGCCAGGGGTACGGCCAGCAGCCCGCCCCGCAGTACGGCCAGGGCTACGGCCAGCAGCCGGGCGGCTACCCCAGCGCCCCTCCCGGCTACGGTCAGGCGCCCGGCGGTCAGCGCCCGGGTCAGGTCACCGCGGCCGCCGTCATCGGCGTGATCATCGGCGGCCTGGGCACGCTCGGCGGGCTGCTGACCCTCTTCGCGATCGGCGCGCTCTTCGAGATCGACGCGCTGCTCGGCATCCTGGCCCTGCTGTCGTTCGCGGCGGCCGTCGTGCTGCTCCTCGGCGGCATCCAGGTGCTGCGCGGGCAGGACCCCAAGCTGCTGCTGCTGGGCAGCTACGCGTCCATCGCGCTGCAGCTGCTGTACCTGCTCTGGAGCCTGGTGCAGGAGGAGGGCTTCGTCTTCACCGGCCTGCTGGGCTTCGTGCTGCCGATCCTCATCGTCGTGCTGCTGCGCACCGAGCAGTCCCGGCAGTACTTCGCCTCGCGCGGTCAGTCCGTCTGACCTCCCGCCGCACGAGAACGGCCCCCGCTGCCTGCGCAGCGGGGGCCGTGCCACGTGGTGGAACGGCCACCCTTCAGGGTCCCGCGCCGAGCCTGCGAGGCGTGGGGGGGAAGGGTGGTCCTTCCTCAGTTCCGGGCGGCGGTCCCGGTGTAGTCGTCGGACGCCGACACCCAGCTCATGAGCCCGCGCAGCTTGCGCCCGGTCTCCTCGATGGGGTGCGCCTCGGCGGCGGCCCGCTTGGCCCTGAAGTCCGGCGCCCCGGCGTCCTGGTCGGCGATGAAGGCGGCGGCCCAGGAGCCGTCCTTGATCGCGTCGAGGACCTCCTTCATCGACTCCTTGACGCGGGCGTCGATGACCTTGGGGCCGGAGGTGTAGTCGCCGTACTCGGCGGTGTCGGACACCGACCAGCGCTGCTTGGCGATGCCGCCCTCGTACATGAGGTCGACGATCAGCTTCAGCTCGTGCAGGCACTCGAAGTAGGCGACCTCGGGCTGGTAGCCGGCCTCGGTCAGCGTCTCGAACCCGGCGGTGATCAGCGCGCTCGCGCCACCGCAGAGCACGGCCTGCTCGCCGAACAGGTCGGTCTCGGTCTCCTCGGCGAAGGTCGTCTTGATGACGCCGGCGCGGGCACCGCCGATGCCCTTGGCGTAGGAGAGCGCGAGCTGCAGGGCGTTGCCGCTGGCGTCCTGCTCGACCGCGACCAGGCAGGGCACCCCCTTGCCGTTCTCGAACTCGCGGCGCACCAGGTGGCCCGGGCCCTTGGGGGCGACCATCGCGACGTCGACGCCGGCCGGGGGCTTGATGTAGCCGAAGCGGATGTTGAAGCCGTGGCCGAAGAACAGCGCGTCGCCGTCCTGCAGGTTGGGCTCCACCGACTCGGCGTAGAGGTGCCGCTGGACGTGGTCCGGCGCCAGGATCATGATCAGGTCGGCCTCGGCGGCCGCCTCGGCGGGCGTGACCACCCGCAGACCCTCGGCCTCGGCCTTGGCCCGGCTCTTGCTGCCCTCGGGCAGGCCGACGCGGACGTCGACGCCGGAGTCGCGCAGCGACAGCGCGTGGGCGTGGCCCTGGCTGCCGTAGCCCAGGACGGCGACGGTCCGCCCCTGGATGATCGAGAGGTCGGCGTCGTCGTCGTAGAAGATCTCGGCGGCCATGCGGTAGGTGCTCCTTCGATTGGTGAGGTGCTGGAACGGCCCCCTCGCAGGGCCCCGCGGGGTGCGGAGCGCCTCGTGGGGGGCGAGGGGGTCCTTCGTCAGGCGGTGCGCTCGACCGGCCGCAAGGTACCGGCGCCGCTCATGGCGCGCGGGCCCCGGCCCAGGGCCACGGTGCCCGACTGGGCCATCTCCTTGATGCCGAGCGGTGCGAGCACCGCCAGCAGCGCCTGCAGCTTGTCGGGCGTCCCGGTCGCCTCGAGCGTCACCGTGTCCGGGTTGACGTCGACGACGCGGGCCCGGAAGAGCTCCGCGGTCTGCAGCACCTGGGTGCGCTCGGCCATCGGCGCGCGCACCTTGACGAGCAGGAGCTCGCGCTGCACGGCGGCCTCGCCGTCCAGCTCGACGATCTTGATGATCTCGATGAGCTTGTTCAGCTGCTTGGTGATCTGCTCGAGCGGCTGGCTCTCCGCGTCGACGACGATCGTCATGCGGGACAGGTCGGGGTTCTCGGTCGGCCCGACGGCGAGGGACTCGATGTTGAACCCGCGGCGGCTGAACAGCGCCGAGACGCGGGCCAGGACACCGGACTTGTTCTCGACCAGGACCGACAGGGTGTGGCGCGACATCTCACGGTTCCTTTCCAGGAAGTCGTCACCAGCGGCGGCCCCCTCCCAGGGGCCCACCGCCGAGCGGAGCGAGGTGGTGGGGAGGGAGGGTCCCTACACCTGTCCGTCGCCGAAGACCGGGCGCAGGTCGCGCGCGGCCAGGATCGCGTCGTTGCTGGCGCCCGCGGCCACCATCGGCCACACCTGGGCGTCGGCCCCCACGACGAAGTCGATGACCACCGGGGCGTCGTCGATCTCCATCGCCTTCTGGATGACCGCATCGACCTCCTCCTTGGTCTCGCACCGCAGGCCCACGCAGCCCAGCGCCTCGGCGAGCGCGACGAAGTCGGGGATGCGCACCGGCTTCGGGGTGCCGTCGGCGTTCCGCGCGTGCAGCTTGGTGTTGGAGTAGCGGCCCTCGTAGAAGAGGGTCTGCCACTGCCGGACCATGCCGAGGTTGCCGTTGTTGATGACGGCGATCTTGACCGGGATCCCCTCGATCGCGCAGGTGGCGAGCTCCTGGTTGGTCATCTGGAAGCAGCCGTCGCCGTCGATGGCCCAGACGGTGGCCTCGGGGCGGCCGTACTTGGCCCCCATCGCCGCGGGCACGGCGTAGCCCATGGTCCCGAGGCCCCCGCTGTTGAGCCAGGTGCCCGGCAGCTCGTACTTGATGAACTGCGCGGCCCACATCTGGTGCTGGCCGACGCCGGAGGTGTAGATCGCCTCCGGCCCGGCGATGGCGCCGAGCCGCTCGATCACGTACTGCGGCGACAGCGCACCGTCCTCGGGCCAGTCGTAGCCGAGCGGGTAGCGCTCGCGCCAGTCGTCCAGCTGGGCCCACCAGGCCGCCAGGTCCGGCGTGCGGCCGGCCGCGTGCTCCGCGCGCAGCGCCTCGACCAGCTGGGCGATGGTCTCCTTCGCGTCGCCCACGATCGGGACGTCGGCCTTGCGGTTCTTCCCGATCTCGGCCGGGTCGATGTCGGCGTGGATGACCTGTGCCTCGGGCGCGAAGCTGGACAGCTCCCCGGTCACCCGGTCGTCGAAGCGCGCGCCCAGCGCGACGATGAGGTCGGCCTTCTGCAACGCGGTGACCGCCGCGACGGTGCCGTGCATCCCGGGCATGCCCAGGTGCCGGGGGTCGCTGTCCGGGAACGCGCCGCGGGCCATGAGCGTGGTGACCACCGGCGCCCCGGTCAGCTCGGCGAGCGCGGCCAGCTCGTCGGTCGCCCGCGCCTTGAGCACGCCACCGCCGACGTAGAGGACCGGCCGGCGGGCGCCGGCGACGAGCGCCGCCGCCTCGCGCACCTGCTTGCCGTGCGGGCGGGTGGTCGGCTTGTAGCCGGGGAGGTCCAGCCGCGGCGGCCAGGAGAAGTCGGTGGTCGCCTGCAGGACGTCCTTGGGGATGTCGACCAGGACCGGGCCGGGCCGGCCGGTGGCGGCCAGGTGGAACGCCTCCGCGATCCGCTGCGGGATCTCCGCGGCGCTGGTGACCAGGAAGTTGTGCTTGGTGACCGGCATCGTGATGCCGCGGATGTCGGCCTCCTGGAAGGCGTCGGTGCCGATGGCGGCGCTGGGCACCTGCCCGGTGATCGCGACGATCGGGACCGAGTCCATGTAGGCGTCGGCCAGCGGGGTGACCAGGTTGGTCGCGCCCGGGCCCGACGTCGCCATGCAGACCCCGACGCGGCCGGTGGCCTGGGCGTAGCCGGTGGCGGCGTGGCCGGCGCCCTGCTCGTGGCGGACCAGCACGTGGTGCACGTGGGAGTCGAAGAGCGGGTCGTAGGCCGGGAGGATCGCGCCGCCGGGGATGCCGAAGACCACGTCGACGCCCACTGCCTCCAGGGACCGGACGAGGCTCTGCGCGCCCGTGATGCCGGTGGCCGGCTGGGCGGCGGCGTCGGCGACCGAGCGGGCCGTGGTCTCGACGCCGGTCAGCGACGCGGCGGCCTCGCGGGTGGTGGCCTCGGAGTCGGGGGCCTCGTGGGGGGTGCTGGTCATCGCGCGGGTCTCCTGTGCCTTGCGGCGTGGTACGGGCTGGTGCGACGGGCGGCGTGCTCGCTGTGCGGCGGATCACGGCCAACAAAAAACCCCTCGTGCCGCAGGCACGAAGGGTCAGCGCGTCGGTCGGTGACCGGACGCGCTAGGCGATTACGAGGACGCCGTGGGTGCGGGCGTCGGCGAGCATGCTGGTGCGAGGCACGGGGACACTGTGCGCCCGCAGGCGGCCCGTCGTCAACCGTCGCGTCCCACCAGGTGGACACCCCGGTCCATTTTCGAGCGGCTCGGCTGCGGGACGTCCAGGACCGAGTCGTCGAAGCTCGCCAGCAGCGCCCGCAGCTCGGTGAACGGCATGGGCCTGCCGAACAGGTAGCCCTGCAGGTAGCGGCAGTCCATGGCCTGCAGCTCGGCCAGCTGGGCCTCAGTCTCGACGCCCTCGGCGACGACGTCCATCCCGAGCGCGCGGCCGAGGTCCACGACGCTGGCCACGAGCGCGCGACCGCGCGGGTCGGTGTCGATGCCGGCGACGAAGGCCCGGTCCATCTTCAGGATCTGCACCGGCAACCGGGCCAGGTAGGCCAGGGACGACCACCCCTGGCCGAAGTCGTCGAGCGAGAGGACGACGCCCATGCCACGGAGCGTCTCCAGGTCGCTGAGCACCCCGTCGTGCACGTCCAGGAGGACGGACTCGGTGATCTCCAGGATCAGCTTGCTCGCGGGCAGCCGGGCGGCGGTGAGCGCGGCGGCCACGTCCGGGGCCAGGCACCCGGCCTGCAGGTGGCGCACCGACACGTTGACGCCCATCTGCACGTCCCAGCCGTCGGCCAGCAGCACGGCCGCCCGCTCGGTCGCCTCCCCGAGCACCCAGCGCTGGAGCGGGACGATCAGGCCGTCCTCCTCGGCCAGCGCGATGAACTCGTCCGGGGGCACGGTGCCCAGCAGCGGGTGCTCCCAGCGCACCAGCGCCTCGAGGCCCAGCACGCGGCGGTCGTGCACGCCGACGACGGGCTGGTACAGCACGCGCAGCTGCCCCTCGGCGAGCGCCGCGGGCAGGTCGCGGGCCAGCCGGGTGCGCCGTCCCACGGCCTCGTCGATCGCCTCGCCCGAGGAGCGCACGCAGCGCTTCCCCGCGGCCTTCGCGGCGCGCAGCGCGAGATCGGCCTGGCGGACGGTCGCGGACGCCTCCGCGGCAGGGTCCAGCTCGGCCAGGCCGATGCTGCCCGAGACCACGAAGCGCGGACCGGCGCCCTCCCCGCCGGGGGACGGCGCCTGGAACGACCGGTCGAGGGCCACGACCAGCCGCTCGGCCAGGCCGGTGGCCTCCTCCAGGCCGCCGGGCACCAGCAGCGCGAACTCGTCGCCACCGAGACGGGCGACCAGGTCCTGCTCCCGCGCTCCGGAGCGCAGCTGGTCGGCGACCTGGACCAGCAGCTCGTCGCCGGCGTCGTGACCGGCCACGTCGTTCACGGCCTTGAAGCCGTCGAGGTCGACCAGCAGCACGCAGCCCGGGCGGCCCTCGGTGGCCGCTGCCCGCGCGTCCTCGAGGGCGGTGAGGAACCGGGCCCGGTTCGGCAGGCCGGTGAGGTAGTCGGTGTAGGCCATCCGCTCGAGCTCGCGCTCGGTGGACCGGCGGGCGGTGACGTCGCGCAGGTGCAGCACCAGACCCGAGCCCAGCGCGCTCCCCGGGATGCCGGCGCGGGCGGCGCCCGACAGCTCGACGTCACGGTGGTCGCCGGTGCGGGTGGCCAGCCGGACGGTGGGCGGCAGCGCGGCAGGGCCCGCGGGCACGCCCCCGCGCAGGACGCCCTCGAGCACCGCGCGGTCGCCGGGGTCGACCAGGTCGGCCAGCCGGCGGCCGGTGAGCTCCCGCTCGGACCAGCCGAGCTGGCCGTCGGCCGCGCCGGAGACCCAGCGCACCCGACCGTCGCCGTCCAGCACCACGGTGACGTCCTCGGCACTGGCGGCGAGCGCCCGGAAGTAGGCCTCGGCCCGCTGGAGCCGGCGGGTGAGCCGGCCGCCGTCGACGACCCAGACCAGGCTGCGCAGCGAGGTGCAGAGGACCAGCACCCCGATCGCCACCTGCTCGGGCGTCGTGAACGAGTGCCCGGTGACGAGGAACCAGATGACCACACCGGCGACGCCGTAGGCGGTCGCGTGGCTGACGGCGAGCCCGAAGAGCGGCAGGCCGTCGGCGTCCTGGCGGGGTTCCCGGTGGTGCCCGCGATCGGTGTCGACGGCCCGGACGGCGGCCGCCAGCATCGCCGACCAGGCGATGCTGACGAGCAACTCGGAGGGGGTCTCGCCCAGCACCCGGATGAGCGCCCCGACGACGGCCATGACCGCGGTCGCGAGCATCGACACCAGGAGCCACACCGCGGGCTCGCGGCGGGACGCCGGCGCACGGGAGACGGTCAGGAGCGCCACCGCGCAGAGCAGCGCGCCGCCGGCGGGGTAGCCCATCGCCTGCAGCACCGCGACGTACCCGCCGCCGCTGGGGGCACCCGACCGCGACAGCACCAGGCCGGCGAGCAGCAGCCCCGCGATCACCACGATGGCGCCGTCGAGGAGTTCTCGCACACCGGCCCGCTCGCTCCGCGGCGGCAGGAGCAGCCAGCACGCGGCGAGCCCCAGGGGCAGCGCCAGCACCTGCGCGGCGTGCGCGACCGTGCCCGCCCCGCCGTCCACGACGCTCGCCAGGCGACCCACGGCGAGCAGCACGGCGACCGCCGAGAACGCCTGCCACGGCCGCCGCGCGGTGCGGTCGAGCCGGGCCGCGTGCCGGACGACGACAGCGGCGGTGGTGAGGGCACCGACCGCCAGCAGCACGCTGAACAGACCCTCGGCGGCGGCCGCGCCCAGGGCAGGCCCCACGGCCGCCCCGGACACGGCCAGGACGGCGAGGAGGACGTGGAGGAGCCGCGACTCGCGCCGCTCCGCCGGGGACGCGGCCGGCGGGAGCCCGGGGGCCGAGCCGGTGCGCGGCGGGGCGGCGAACGGGGGGACGGCGGGCAGCGGGACGGCCGGGGCCGCAGCCTCGTCGTCCCGTCGCTGCGCGGCCAGGTCCACGACCCTCTGGTCGGCACCCCGGCCGGGGCGGTGGACTCCGCCCCACCCCGGCCTCACCCGATCGGGTGTCAGCCGCAGATGGCGCCCTGCGCCGCCGACCCGACCAGCTTGGCGTACTTGCCGAGCACACCGGTGGTGTAGCGCGGCGGGAGCGGCTCCCAGCCCTCGGCCCGGCGGGCGAGCTCGTCGGCGTCGACGAGCAGGTCGAGGGTCCGGGTGGTCAGGTCCAGCCGGACCCGGTCGCCGTCCCGCACGAAGGCGATCGGGCCGCCGTCGGTCGCCTCGGGTGCGACGTGCCCGATGCACAGGCCCGTGGTGCCTCCGGAGAACCGGCCGTCGGTCAGCAGCAGGACGTCCTTGCCGAGCCCCGCACCCTTGATCGCGCCGGTGACGGCGAGCATCTCCCGCATGCCCGGGCCACCCCGCGGGCCCTCGTAGCGGATGACGACGACGTCGCCGGGCTGCAGCGTGCCGTCCGTGACGGCGTCCATGGCGCCCTGCTCGCCGTCGAACACCCGGGCGGTGCCCTCGAAGACGTCGGCGTCGAAGCCGGCGGACTTCACGACCGCGCCCTCGGGGGCGAGCGAGCCGCGCAGGATGCTCAGGCCGCCGGTCCGGTGGATCGGGTCGTTCATGGCGTGCACGATCGTGCCGTCGAGGTCGGGCGGGGCGATGTCGGCCAGGTTCTCGGCCATCGTCTTCCCGGTGACGGTGAGCGTGTCGCCGTGCAGGAGCCCGGCGTCGAGCAGCGCGCGCAGGACGACCGGCACGCCGCCGACCCGGTCGACGTCGGTCATGACGTACTTGCCGAAGGGCTTCACGTCGGCCAGGTGCGGGGTGCGGTCGCCGATGCGGTTGAAGTCGTCGAGGGTCAGCTCGACCTGGGCCTCGTGGGCGATGGCGAGCAGGTGCAGGACGGCGTTGGTCGAGCCGCCCAGCGCCATGACGACGGTGATGGCGTTCTCGAACGCCTCGCGGGTCATGATCTGCCGCGCGGTGATGCCCTTGCGGAGCAGGTTGACCACCGCCTCGCCGGAGGCGACCGCGTAGGCGTCGCGGCGGCTGTCGGGGGCGGGCGGCGCGGCGCTGCCCGGCAGGGCCATGCCGATCGCCTCGGCGACGCTGGCCATCGTGTTCGCGGTGTACATGCCGCCGCACGAGCCCATGCCCGGGCAGGCAGCCCGCTCGATCGCGTCGAGCTCGTCCTGGGTGATGAGCCCGCGGGCGCACGCGCCGACGCCCTCGAAGACGTCGATGATCGTCAGGTCACGGTCGCCGAGCTTGCCCGGCAGCGTGGAGCCCGAGTAGAGGAAGACGCTGGCCAGGTCCAGCCGTGCGGCGGCCATGAGCATGCCGGGGAGCGACTTGTCGCAGCCGGCCAGCAGCACCGAGCCGTCCAGCCGCTCCGCGAACATGACCGTCTCGACCGAGTCGGCGATCACCTCGCGGGAGACCAGCGAGGCCCGCATGCCCTCGTGGCCCATGGAGATGCCGTCGGAGACGGAGATGGTGCCGAACTCCAGCGGGAAGCCACCGGCGGCGTGCACGCCCTCCTTGGCCCGCTTGGCCAGCCGGTCCAGCGAGAGGTTGCACGGGGTGATCTCGTTCCACGAGGACGCCACGCCGATCTGCGGCTTGGCGAAGTCCTCGTCGCCCATGCCGACCGCGCGCAGCATCGCGCGCGCCGGGGCCTTGGCCAGCCCGTCGGTCACCTCGTGGCTGCGGGGCTTGAGCGGGCTGTGGGTCGCGCCCGCGGGCTCGTTTCCGGGAATGAGGTCCTCGCCGATCGTCACGGGAAACGATGCTAGGCCGCGGGTCCAGCATCGCGGAGACTGCCGTGGTACTAGTACCGACACCACCACCGAGCCGCGATCGGACGGGGAGCGCATGACCGTCGCCGCACGCCGTGAGCTGGGCGAGTTCCTCACCTCGCGTCGGCGCCAGCTCGCCCCGGCGGCGGTCGGCCTCCCCGCCGGTGCGAACCGGCGCACTCCCGGCCTCCGCCGGGAGGAGGTGGCACTCCTCGCCGGGGTGAGCCACACGTGGTACACGTGGCTGGAGCAGGGGCGCGACATCCGGCCGTCCCCGCAGGTGGTCGATGCCCTCGCCCGCACGCTGCAGCTGTCGGCGGCCGAGCGCGAGTACATCCTGCGGCTCTCCGGCAACGACCCGGTGCGCACCCACGAGGCGGTCGACGCCATGCCCGCCCACCTGCAGCGGCTGCTGGACTCCCTCGGCTCCTCCCCCGCGTACGCGATCACCTCCCGCTGGTCGATCGCCGGCTGGAACGCGGCCTACGCCCGCCTCTACCCGGGAGTGGCCCGGGTGCCGGCCGGGGACCGGAACCTGCTGTGGCTGGTCTTCACCGATCCGGCCGTGCGCCGGCTCCTCGGCGACTGGACCACCGACAGCCGGCGCTTCCTCGCCCAGTTCCGCGCGGAAGTCGGTCCCCGGCTGGCCGACCCGGAGGTGGCGGACCTCGTGACGCGGCTGCAGGCGGCCAGCCCCACGTTCCGCGAGGGGTGGGCGAGCCGCGACGTCGACCGGTTCACGTCCACCGAGCGCCGGTTCGAGCACCCGGAGGTGGGCACGTTGGTCCTCGAGCACCACCAGCTCACCCCGGCCGACGCCCCGGGTCTGCAGCTGGTCGTCTACACCGCGGCCCAGGCGGACAGCGCCGCCCGGTTGGCCCGGCTCGCCGGCTGAGCGGTCTGGGAGGATCGACGTCCGTGAGCCCTCCCAGCCGCTTCCGCATGACCCGGAGCGCGCTCATCCCCGTGGTCCTGCTGGCCCTCTGCGTCCTCCCCACGGCCCTTGCCAGCGCCTGGACGCTGCTGCTCCTGCTGATCCCCGCCGTGGTGACCGCGTGGGTGCTGCGGGCCGGGGTGGACGTCGGCGAGGACGGGATCACCGCCCGCTCGCTGCTCGGGTCCCGCACGGTGGCCTGGCCGGAGCTCTCCGGCATCCGCCTCGGGGAGCGCGGCAGGCTGTGGCTGGTGACGACGGCCGGCACCGAGGTCCGCCTCCCCGTGCTGCGGGTGCGGGACCTGCCGCGCCTGGCCGCCGCCTCGGGCGGCCGTCTCGCCGACCCCTCCGCCCGCCCCTCGGGTCAGTAGTCGCCGACGACGTTCTCCAGCGGCCGGCCCGCGAGGACGCGGCCGATCTGCTCGGTGACCGCCGCCGTCGCCCGCTCCCGGGTCCCCGGCACCTCCCCGCCGATGTGCGGGGTGAGCAGCAGGTTCGGCGCGCGCCAGAGCGGGTGCTCCTCGGGGAGCGGCTCGGGGTCGGTGACGTCGACCGCGGCGCGCAGGCGCCCCGAGGTGAGCTCGGCCAGCAGCGCCGCGGTGTCCACGACCGGCCCGCGGGCGGCGTTCACCAGCAGGGCGCCGTCGGGCATGGCGGCCAGGAAGCGCGCGTCCACCATCCCCGTGGTCTCGGGCGTCAGGGGCACGAGGAGCACGACGACGTCGGCCTCGGGCAGCAGCTCGGGCAGCTCGGCCACCGTGCGCACCCCCTCCCGCGGGCGGCGCGCCACGTAGGTGAGCCGCACGTCGAACCCCTCGAGCATCCGGCCCACCGCGGCGGCGATGTCGCCGGCGCCGATCACCAGCACCCGCGCGCCGACCAGGGAGCGCTGGGTGCTGAAGGTCCACCGGTTGGCGTCGTGCTCGCGGACGAAGAACGGCAGCCCGCGCTGGGCCGCGAGCGCCGCCGCCATCACCCACTCGGCGGTGGCCGGGGTGTGCGCGCCGCGGGCGTTGCAGAGGACGACGCCGTCGGGCATCCGCCCCGCGAAGCCCTCGGCGCCGGCGCTGGTCAGCTGCACCAGCCGCAGCCGCGGGAGCGCGTCGAGGAAGCCGTCGGGCGGCGCGGCCGAGCCACCGCCGGCCACCCAGACCTGGGCCTGCGCGGGCTCCCCGCGGGGCGGCCCCTCCGCCGGCGGCACCCGGTGGGCCCGCACCCGCGGGGAGAGCGCCTCGACCGCGTCGGCCAGCCGGCGGGACGGGACCAGCACGTGCAGCGTCTCGTCCGCCGCGAGCTCCAGGGTGGTCACCGTCTCACGCTAGCCAGCCCCGCCTCCGCGCGCGCGGGCCGGCCGCCCGTCCACCGCACGTACTCTGGGCCGGGTGAGGCCGACGAGGGCGGGGGGCGCACCGCGGGCGGCCGCCGCCGTGCTGGCCGCCCTGCTGCTCGCCGGCTGCGGTGGCGGCGGCTACGAGCCCGCCGGCCCGTTCCGGCCGCTGCCCGAGGGCCCACCGCCGCAGGTGGGCCCGCCCACGCAGACCCTGCCGCCGCCCGCGGACCCGGCGCAGCCGGGCTCGGGCGAGGAGGAGGGCGATCCGAACGTGGTCGCCACCGACCTCAGCGTGCCCACCGGCCTGGTGCTGCTGCCCGACGGCACGGCCATCGTCGGCGAGCGGGACACCGGGCGCCTGCTGCAGGTCTTCCCCGACCGGTCGCCGGCCAAGGAGCTCATGACCCTGCCGGGGCTGGACACCAGCGGCGACGGCGGGCTCCTGGGGCTGGCCCTCTCCCCCTCGTTCGCGGAGGACGGGCTGCTGTTCGCCTACGTCACCACGGCGACCGACAACCGGGTCGTGCGGTTCCCGATCGGGGGGACGCCGAACCCGGTGCTCACCGGCGTCCCGCGCGGCGCGACCGGCAACGGCGGCGGCCTGATGACCGGCGCCGACGGCCACCTCTACGTCGGCACCGGCGACACCGGGGACCCCGCGCTCGCGGCCGACCCGGCGTCGCTGGCCGGCAAGGTGCTCCGCATCGACGTCTTCGGCCGCGGGGTCGACGGGGGCGACCCGGTGCACAGCTGGGGCTACCGCGACGTCACGGCGCTCTGCCAGGACGGCGAACGGGTGTACGCGACCGACCAGGCGCGCCAGGGCCCCGACGAGGTCGACCGCGTGCAGGAGGAGGGCGTGGGCGTCCCCCTGCTGACCATCCCCGCCGAGGAGGGCGGCCTCGGCGGCTGCGCGGTCGCCAACGGCACGGTGTTCCTGGGCGCGCTGGACGGGCAGCAGGTGCACGTGGTCACGCTGGACGAGAGCGGCGTCCCGATCGAGGGTGCCGTCGACGAGGTGCTCGGCGACCGGTACGGCCGGCTGCGCACCGTCGTCCTGGACGCCGAGGGCGCGCTCTGGGTGACGACGTCGAACCGTGACGACGCCGGCTCCCCCGCCGAGGACGACGACAAGGTGCTGCGGATCCGCCCGCCCGGCGGTCAGCCGAACTCCCCGCTCTGAGGCGTCGGCGCACGAACCCGGTGGACGACGTGCGCCCGCCGGCTCAGCTCCCGCAGCCGCACCGCGGGCAGCTCCACCCGGCCAGGCTAGGAGCCGACCAGGCGCTCCTCCAGCATGCGCTTGACGGTGGCGGCGTCGGCCTTGCCACGGGTGGTCTTCATGACCGCCCCGACCAGCGCGCCGATCGCCTGGACCTTCCCGCCGCGCACCTTCTCGGCGACGTCGGGGTTGCCCTCGATGGCGGCGTCGACCGCCGCCACGAGCTCGTCGGACTCCCCCATGACCGCCAGCCCGCGGGACTCCACGACCGCCGCCGGGTCCCCCTCGCCGGCCAGCACGCCGTCCAGCGCCTGCCGCGCCAGCTGGTCGTTGAGGGTGCCGGCGGAGACCAGCCCGATCAGCTCGGCGACCTGCGCCGGGGTCACGGCCAGCTCGCCCAGCTCCGTCCCGGCGTCGTTGGCCCGGCGGGCCAGCTCACCGAGCCACCACTTCCGGGCATCGCTCGGCGAGGCGCCGGCGGCGACGGTGTCGCTGACCAGCTCGACCGCGCCGGCGTTCACCAGCCAGCCCATCTCCGTCGGCGAGATGCCCCACTCGTCGGAGAGCCGCGCCCGGCGGGCCGCCGGGAGCTCGGGCAGGGCGGCGCGGAGCTTCTCGATCCACTCCTCGTCGGGCGCGATCGGCACGAGGTCGGGCTCGGGGAAGTACCGGTAGTCGGTCGCCTCCTCCTTGCTGCGCCCCTCGGACGTCGAGCCGGTGTCCTCGTGGAAGTGCCGGGTCTCCTGGACCACGCGCTCGCCGGCGTCCAGGACGGCGGCCTGCCGGCGCATCTCGTAGCGCACCGACCGCTCCACGGAGCGCAGCGAGTTCACGTTCTTGGTCTCGGTGCGCGTGCCCCACTCCAGGCTGCCGATCGGCGCCAGCGAGGTGTTCACGTCCGAGCGCAGGTTGCCCTGCTCCATCCGGACCTCGGAGACCCCGAGGGCGAGCAGGATCTCCCGCAGCTCGGTGACGTAGGCCTTCGCGACCTCCGGCGCCTTGGCGCCGGTCCCCGGGATCGGGCGGGTGACGATCTCGACGAGCGGGATGCCGGCGCGGTTGTAGTCGACGAGCGAGTGGTCGGCGCCGTGGATGCGCCCGGTGGCGCCACCGACGTGCAGGTTCTTGCCGGTGTCCTCCTCGATGTGCACCCGCTCGATCTCGACGCGGTAGGTCTTGCCGTCGACCTCGACGTCGAGGTGACCGGCGGTGCACAGCGGCTCGTCGTACTGGCTGGTCTGGAAGCCCTTGGGGATGTCCGGGTAGAAGTAGTTCTTCCGGGCGAACCGCGACCAGGACGCGATCCGGCAGCCCAGCGCCAGGCCGATGCGGATGGTCGACTCGATGGCGTCGGCGTTGACCACCGGCAGGGAACCCGGCAGCCCCAGGCAGACCGGGCAGGTCTGGGTGTTGGGCTCGGCCCCGAAGGTCGTGGAGCAGCCGCAGAACATCTTCGACGCGGTGCCCAGCTCGACGTGGGTCTCCAGGCCGATGACCGGCTCGTAGCGGGTCAGGACCTCGTCGAAGTCCACGAGGGTGTCGGTCATGAGGGGGCGTTCTCCTTCGAGCCGATCGCGGCCAGCAGCGCGTGCCCGCGGGCGGCGTCCTGAGCCGCCTCCAGCGCGGCGGCGACGCGGTAGCAGCGGTCGTCGGCGAGGGCCGGCGCCATGATCTGGAAGCCGACGGGCAGCCCCTCGGAGAGGCCGCACGGCACCGAGATCGCCGGGACACCCGCGAGGCTCGCCGGCAGCGTGCAGAGGTCGGCGGCGTACATGGAGATCGGGTCGTCCACGCGGGCGCCGATCGACCAGGCGACCGTGGGGCTGGTCGGGCTGACCAGCACGTCGACGTCGTCCCAGGCGGAGGTGAACGCACGCGTGATGAGCGTGCGGACCTTCTGCGCCTGCCCGTAGTAGGCGTCGTAGTAGCCGCTGGACAGCGCGTAGGTGCCGAGGATGATGCGGCGCTTCACCTCGGGACCGAAGCCCTGCTCACGGGTCAGCGCCATGACCTCGTCGAGGTCGCGGCTGCCGTCGTCGCCGACCCGCACGCCGTACCGGACGCCGTCGAAGCGGGCCAGGTTGGACGACGCCTCGCTCGGCGCGATCAGGTAGTACGCCGGCAGGGCCAGGTCGAAGGCGGGGCAGGAGACCTGCCGGACCTCGGCGCCCATGCCCTCGAGCAGGGCGACCGCCTCGGCGACGCGCGCCAGGACACCGGGGTCGTACCCGTCGGTGTGGCCGTCCCCGCCGAGCTCGGTGACGACGCCGACCCGCAGGCCGGACAGGTCGCCCCCGGCGCCGCGGCGGGCGGCCTCGGCGAGCACGGGCACCGGCGCGTCGATGCTGGTGGAGTCCAGCGGGTCGTGCCCGGCGATGGCCTCGTGCAGCAGCGCGGCGTCCAGGACCGTCCGCGTCATGGGGCCGGCCTGGTCGAGGCTGGAGGAGAAGGCGATGAGCCCGTACCGGGAGACCGACCCGTAGGTGGGCTTGTGGCCGACCAGCCCGGTGACGGCGGCCGGCTGGCGGATCGACCCGCCGGTGTCGGTGCCGATGGCCCACGGGGCGAGGCCGGCGGCGACCGCGGCCGAGGAGCCGCCCGAGGAGCCGCCCGGGATGCGGTCGGTGTCCCAGGGGTTGCGGGTGACCCGGTAGGCCGAGTTCTCGGTGGAGGAGCCCATCGCGAACTCGTCCATGTTGGTCTTGCCGAGCAGCACCGTGCCGGCGGCCTTGAGCCGGGCGGCCAGGGTGGCGTCGTACGGCGGTCGCCAGCCCTCGAGGATGCGCGAGCCGCTGGTGGTGGGCACGCCCTCGGTGACGACGACGTCCTTGAGCGCCAGCGGGACGCCGGCCAGCGGGCCGAGCTCGGCGCCGGCCGCGCGGGCGTCGTCGACGGCGCCGGCGGACTCCAGCGCGGCGTCGGCGTCGACGTGCAGGTAGGCGCCGATCGTGGCGTCCTCGGCCTCGATCCGGTCGAGGTAGGCGCGCGTCACCTCCACGGAGCTGAGGTCGCCGGACTGCAGCGCCTCGATGAGCGCGGCGGCGCTGGTGGTGGTGAGGTCGGTGGCGGTCACGCCTCCTCCCCCAGGATGCGCGGGACCCGGAAGCGGTCGTCCTCCGCGGCCGGGGCCCCGGCGAGGACGACGTCGCGGGGCAGGCTGGGCCGGGCGACGTCGGGGCGCATGACGTTGGTCATCGGCACCGCGTGCGTGGTCGGCGGCACGTCGGCGACGTCGGCCTTGCCGACCTGCGCGACGGCGTCCAGCACGGCGGCGAGCTGACCGGCGAAGAGGTCCAGCTCCTCGTCGCTCACCGCGAGCCGGGAGAGGTGGGCGAGGTGCGCCACCTCGTCACGGGTCAGTTGGCCCTTCGGGGAGGGGGTGCTCATGCTGCGGTGGAACTCCACTTCGGCAGTGCCCGGCGGCCCGCTCTCGGCCCGGGACGTGACCGGGTCACTGTACGTGCAGCCCTCCCGGCGCTGGTCAGCGTGAGAGGCTGCCCCCGACCGCGATCGACGGAGATCGGCCCGAACCGGCGAGCACTCCCCCGGAGGAACCGTGTCCTATCTCCTGCGCCTCGTCGTGCCCGACCGCCCCGGCGTCCTCGGGGCCGTGGCCACGGCGCTCGGCACGGCGGGGATCGACATCGTGTCGCTGGACGTGCTGGAACGGGGCAACGGCATCGCGGTCGACGACGTCGTCGTGGACCTGCCCGGTGACCGGCTCCCCGACAGCCTGATCACCGCGGCCCAGACCGTGCCCGGGGTGCAGGTGGAGTCGCTGCGCCCTTTCGCCGGGCCGCTGGACACCCACCGGGAACTCGACCTGCTGGACGCGCTGGCGCGCGGTGACCGGCCGCCGACCGAGCTGCTCACCGACTCCCTCCCCCGCGTGTTCCACAGCGGCTGGGCGGTGGTCCTCGACGACTCCGGCCAGCCCGCCCCCCTGGCCGAGCGGGCGGTGCTCGCCGCGTCGGACGCCGCGCCCGCCTTCCTCGGGCTGACCCTGCCGTGGCTGCCGCTGGCGGGGCCGCGGCTGCTGCCCAGCGACGAGCCGTGGCTGCCCGAGCGGTGGCAGGAGA
The DNA here is from genome assembly GCF_054050835.1 of Blastococcus sp. SYSU DS0510. Lineage (NCBI taxonomy): Bacteria > Bacillati > Actinomycetota > Actinomycetes > Geodermatophilales > Geodermatophilaceae > Blastococcus > Blastococcus sp. SYSU DS0510. The sequence continues at coordinate 130,505 of NZ_JBJHAC010000001.1, forward strand.
TGGCCATCGAGATGATGGCGGTGCCCTACGGCGCCGGCCGGGCGATCGTGCTCGGGCGCTCTGGCGGCCCGGCCTTCCGCCGGTCCGAGCTCCTCCGCCTGGCCCACGTGACCGGCATCGCGACGACGGTCGCCCACCTCCCGCCCGCCTGAAACGGTGCTCGTCGTCGTCTCGGGGCTGCCCGGCACGGGGAAGACCGCGGTCGCTGCCGCACTGGCCGCCCGGTCGGGGTCGGTCCACCTGTCCGTCGATCCGATCGAGGACGCGTTCTTGGGCGCAGGGCTGCCGCGCTCCTGGGAGACCGGGGTGGCCGCGTACGAGGCAGCGCGGGTCGTGGCCGAGCAGAACCTCGCGCTCGGGGGATCCGTGGTGGTGGATGCGGTCAACGACAGCGAGCCGGCCCGCGACACGTGGCGGGCCGCGTCGGCCCACGCCGGGGCCGACCTCGCGTTCGTGCTGCTGACGCTCCGTGACGAGGTCGAGCACCGCCGACGACTGGAGGGCCGTCGTCGGGGCCTGGCGCACGTACCCGAGCCCTCCTGGGACGAGGTGCGTGCACGGGCGGCGGCGTACGCGCCCTGGGCGGAGGCTGCGGTCCTGCGCATGGACGCGGCGCGACCGGTCGACGAGCTGGCGAGCGAACTGCTGGACCGGCTCGCCGGCGGGTGACAGGTGGGCTGACGGGCACGCCAGTGGGCCGCACATGCACGCCCGCGTCGACCGGCCGCAGCGGACTTCCACCCACCTCGTCGACGCCTCGTGCCGAGATCACGCCGGGCTTGACCAGCGTCGCCCCACGGGCCGGCGAACTGAACCCGGGCGGCCCGGTGAAGCCGATGCCGCCTCCCCTCTCGCGGCCAGGCGCGCTACTGAACTGCGCGTTCGCACGAGACCTGTTGCTGCGATGCCTGTTCGAACGTATGATCGAATACGTGGCGGAGGTGGCGGAACGGGAGACGGCGGAGTCCCCCGTCGGGCCCGTCGCTCCTGCGGCGGGGTGGGCCACCGGGCCGCTCGGCGTCGTGCAGGCGGCCGACCGCGAGATCGCCCGCCAGACGGCCCTGCGCACCCGGGCGGTGGCCGAGTTCGCCGCGGCCCGTCCCGCGTCTGCTGACCGGCCGGCCGGTCAGCCCGGGGCGATGAGCGAGGCACGCCGCGCCGCCCGCCCGGAGGTGCTGGTCGACGTCAGCGAGTGGGCGGCGCAGGAACTCGTGGTGGCGCTGTCCCTCTCCGCCCAGGCCGCCGAGCAGCTGCTCGCCCGGTCGCTGACGCTGGTGCACCGGCTCCCCGCGACGTTGGCCGCGCTGGAGCGCGGGGAGATCCACCCGGGGCACCTGTGGCCGGTGCTCGAGCGGGTGGCGCCCATCGCCGACGCGGCGCGGCGAGCCGCCGTGGAGCGCGATCTGCTCGCGTGGATGTCCGGCCGGGTGACCACCCCGGCGCAGCTCGGCGCCAAGGCTCGCCGCCTCGGTCTGGCCCGGGACGCGCGCGACGAGGCCGCTCGGCTGGCCGCGTCGCTGCGGGAACGGGGCATCTCGATCCGCTCCGACCGGCGCGAGGGCATGGCCTCCTTCGGCGCTCTCCTCACGGTGCCCGAGGCCCAGGCGCTGCTCGACGCGCTGGGCCGGTACGCCGACGCGCTCGACGAGCCGGACGACTCCAGGACCCGCGGTCAGAAGATGGCCGACTGCCTGCTCGACCTGGTCCTGCGGCCGGAGGAGAACGAGCTCCCCGCCGTGCAGGCGCAGCTGACCGTGGTGGCGGGCGTGCGGGCCCTGCTCGGCGGCGACCAACCCGGCGAGATCGGGGGTGAGCCGGTGCCGGCCGAGGTCGTCCGTGCCCTCGCCCGCGCCCTGGGCCTGCTGCCCGCGTCGGCGCCGGATGCCGGCGAGGCGGGCACCACGAGCGAGCGCGCTGCCGACCACACGCCCGCAGCGGAACGCCGGGCCGACGATCAGCCGCGGGACGCCGGTGCCACCGACGCCTGGCGGGACGACCTCTGCCCCACGGACTCCTGGCCGGACGACCTCGGTCCCACCGACGCCTGGCCGCTCCACACCTGGCCCAGGGAGTGGCAGGAGGCCGACGAGCGGTGGTGGGCGGAGGTCGAGGCCCGCGCCCTCCGAGGTGAGTGGGGCGGGGAGGACTACACCCCGGAGGACGAGCTGCTCCGCCGGTGGGCCGAGGAGGCACCCGTCGAGGCCTGGCTGGAGCGCGCCGGTGCTTTCGCCGACCCGGCGCCGGCCTCCGAGCCTGATCCCGGCTCCGGCTCGGGACGCGGCCCCGATGCCAGCCCGGGTTCAGGACACGGCTCCCACGTCCAGCCCGGGACAGCACCCGACCACCGGCCCGCGGCAGGCCCAGCGCCCACGACGGATGACGACGACGGCGACCGATCCGCTCGCTGGGCAACGGCTCACGGTTCGATGCAAGCCGCCGCGGATGCGCTGCTGGGCCTGGATCGGGCGATCGGTCACGCCCGACGGATGGTCGCCGACGCCCAGCGGGCCGACCGTGCGGACGAGGCCACCTGGCGCCGCGGCGTCGCTGGGCGGGTCACCGGTGCGCCGAGCGACCTGGACGCGTGCGCCGCGGCCGGGGAGTCCCGCCGGGCGGCCCTCGCCGCACTTCTCGACGTGAGCGGGGGCGGCACGCTGGTCGACCGGCCGCGCATCGCGGTCGTCGACGAACTCTCCGGCGCCCTGCTCGCGCTGACCGACAGCCGTGAGCTCCGCCGCCTGGCCCGCTGCGACGACGCCGCCTGCCGCCGCGCGCCGGCCCGCTGCACGCACGACCTCACCGGCCGCCCGGGGCTCGGCCCACCCGGTCCGACCGACGGGTACCGCCCCGGCACGGCCCTCGACCGGTACGTCCGTGCCCGCGACCGCCGCTGCCGCTTCCCCGGCTGTCGCCGCCGCGTGCCGCTCGGCGGGGAGCTGGACCACGACCGTCCCTGGCCCGAGGGGCCGACCAGCGCGGAGAACCTCGTCGGCTTCTGCACCGGCCACCACCGCGGCAAGCACCAGGCGCCCGGTTGGCGGTACGAGCTGGCGCCCGACGGTCGACTGACCGTGACCACCCCGACCGGCCTGGTCGCGACGACCACTCCCCCACCGTTCTAAGCGGCTACTCCTCGGTGCCGTCACCGATCGTCGCGACCTCGCGGGCGGCGTCCGGGCCCTGCTCGAGGAGCACGCGGAAGCCGTCGTCGTCCAGGATCGGCGCCTTCACCTGGACGGCCTTGTCGTACTTGCTGCCCGGGTCGGCGCCGACGACCACGAAGCCGGTCTTCTTCGACACCGAACCGGTCACCTTGCCGCCGCGCTCCTGGATCGCCGCGATCGCCTGGTCGCGGCTGAAGTCGCGCAGCGAGCCGGTGACCACGACGGTGACCCCGGTGAGCGGGCCCGGGCCGGCGTCCTCGCCCGCATCGGCCAGCGAGACCCCGGCCTGCCGCCACTTCTCGACCACCTCGCGGTGCCAGTCGACGGCGAACCAGTCGCGGATCGACGCCGCGATCGTCGGCCCGACGCCGTCGGCGGCAGCGAGCTCCTCCTCCGTCGCGGCCATGATGCGGTCCATCGACCGGAAGTCACGCGCCAGCGCCTGGGCGGCGGTCGGGCCCACGTGCCGGATGGAGAGCGCGACCAGCACCCGCCAGAGCGGGACGTCCTTGCGGGTCTGGAGGTTGGTCAGCAGCTTGCGCCCGTTGGCCGACAGGGCGCCGTCCTTCTTCGTGAAGAACGCGCTGCGGCACAGCGCCTCCTCGTCGAGGAAGAAGAGGTCGCCCTCGTCCTGGAGCAGACCGCTCTGCAGCAGCGCGATCGCCGCCTCGTAACCCAGGTTCTCGATGTCGAAGGCGCCGCGACCGGCCACGTGGAAGACCCGCTCCCGCAGCTGCGCGGGGCAGGACCGGGCGTTGGGGCAGCGGATGTCGGCGTCGCCCTCCTTCTCCGGTCGCAGCTCGGTGCCGCACTCGGGGCAGTGGGTCGGCATGACGAACTCGCGCTCGTCGCCCGTGCGGGCCGCCACCACCGGGCCGAGCACCTCGGGGATCACGTCGCCCGCCTTGCGGATGACGACGGTGTCCCCGATCAGCACGCCCTTCCGCTTCACCTCGCTGGCGTTGTGCAGGGTGGCCAGCTGCACGGTGGAGCCCGCGACCTTGACCGGCTCCATGAAGGCGAACGGCGTCACCCGGCCGGTGCGCCCCACGTTGACCCGGATGTCGACGAGCTTCGTCGTCGCCTCCTCCGGCGGGTACTTGAAGGCGATGGCCCACCGTGGCGCCCGGGAGGTCGAGCCCAGCCGCCGCTGCAGCGCCACCTGGTCGACCTTCACCACGACGCCGTCGATCTCGTGCTCCACCGAGTGGCGCTGCTCGCGGTAGCGCTCGATGTAGGCCCGCACGCCCTCCAGGTCGGGCACGACCTCGAAGCGGTCGCTCACCGGCAGCCCCAGCGCCCGTAGCCCGTCGTAGGCGGCCGACTGGCGCTCGGGCTCGAACCCCCTCCGGGCGCCCAGGCCGTGCACCACCAGCCGTAGAGGCCGCGAGGCGGTGACCTTCGGGTCCTTCTGGCGCAGCGACCCGGCGGCCGCGTTGCGCGGGTTGGCGAACGGCGGCCGCCCCTGCTCGACCATGGCGGCGTTCACGTCGGCGAACGCCGCCACCGGGAAGTAGATCTCGCCGCGGACCTCGAGCAGCTCGGGGACGTCGTCGCCGGTGAGCTGCTGCGGGACGTCGCGCATCGTGCGGACGTTGGCGGTGACGTCCTCGCCGGTGACGCCGTCGCCCCGCGTGGCGGCCCGCACCAGGCGGCCCTGCTCGTAGACCAGGTCGACGGCGACCCCGTCGACCTTCAGCTCGCAGAGGTAGCTCCCCCCGGCCGCGCCCTCCCGCTCGGCCCGCGCCGCCCAGGCCGACAGCTCGTCGCTGGTGAAGGCGTTGTCCAGGCTCTGCATCCGCTCGAGGTGCTGGACCGGCGCGAAGGTGGCGGTGAACCCGCCGTTGACCTTCTGGCTGGGCGAGTCGGGCGTGACCAGCGCCGGGTGCGCGGCCTCCAGTGCCTTGAGCTGACCCATCAGCTCGTCGTACTGGCCGTCGCTGATGAGCGGCTCGTCGCGCACGTAGTAGGCGAACGCGTACCGGTCCAGCTCCTCGGAGAGGTCGCGGTGCCGGGTGCGCACGTCGTCGGGGACCTCGGTGAGGTCCTCGCGGTCGGCCACCGGGGTGACGGACGGTTCGACGAGGTCGGCGTCGGTGCTCACGGTCGAACGGTATCCGGCGGCTACGACGGTCAACCGGCGCTCACCCGGTCGGGGCCGGGCGCCTCACTCCGGGAGCAGGTACTTCGCGGCCTCGCGCACCTGGCGCATCGCGGCCCGGGCGTAGGACGGCGTCGCCCCCGCCAGACCGCAGGCGGGGGTGAGGGTCACCGCCTCCGGCAGCCGGTCGGCGGTGAAGCCGAGCTCGCGCCACCACGCCTGCACCCGCGACGCCGTCGCCTCCGGAGCCGGGAGCGCGGCGTCGGTGCCGGGGACGACACCGGGTAGCAGGTGCACCCCCGCGTCGACCGCCTCCCCCACCCCGTCGAGGTCCTGGACCAGGCCGAGGTCGAAGGAGAGCCCCGCCGCACCGGCGGCACGGAACAGCCCCAGCGGCGTGCGCGGCGCGCAGCAGTGCACGACCACCGGTCCGGGCAGCGCCCGCACGACGGCCGCGAGCTCCCGCTCGACGACGTCCTCGGCGACCGCCGGCAGCTTGCCGAACCCGCTCACGGTCGGCAGCGCGCCCTGCAGGACGGCGGGGACCGAGGGCTCGTCGAGCTGCACCACGATCCGCGCCCCGGGCGCCCGTGCCTGCACGGCCGCCACGTGCGCGGCGAGCCCCTCGGCCAGCGACTGCCCCAGATCGCGGCGGGCACCCGCGTCCACGACCGCGCGGTCGCCCCGGGTGCGCTCCAGCCCGGCAGCGAGGGTCCACGGGCCGGTGGCCTGCACCTTGAACGGTCCCGTCCAGTCGACGGCGACGTCGTGCAGGGCGTCGAGGTCGCGGGCGAGGAACTCCTCGGCCCGCTGCTGGTCGATCCCCGCCCGCGGGACGAGCCGCCAGCCCGCCGGGGTGAGGTCGACGGCGAGGTCGACCAGCAGGGCGGCGCTGCGCCCGAGCATGTCCGCACCCGCCCCGCGACCGGGGAGCTCGGGCAGGTGCGCGAACCCCGGCAGCTCGCCGACCACGGTGCGGACCGCCTCCGCCGGCTCGGTGCCCGGCAACGACCCGACGCCGCAGGCGGGGCCCCAGAGACCCCCGGCGTCACTCATGCGGGCATCCCGGCACGGATGCCGGTGGCCCGGACCGCGGCCTGCCCGAGCACCAGGTCACCGCGCTCCGGGTCGGGGGTGTAGAGCACGGCGGACTGGCCGGCGGCCACCCCGCGCTGCTCCTCGTCGAGCAGGATGTGCAGCCCACCGGCGTCGTCGCCGGTCACCTCGCACGGCACCGGGGTGCCGTGCGCCCGCAGCTGCACCTCCGCCCGGAACGGCAGCTCCGGCGCCGCCCCGGTCCAGGTGGGAGCCGCGGTGACGACCCGGTCCACGCCGGCGAGGTCGGCGGTGCCGATGGTCACCGTCCGGGTCACCGGCTCGATGCCCAGCACGTAGCGAGGCCGCGAGTCCCCGGCGCTGACCCCGAGACCTCGGCGCTGGCCGACGGTGAAGCCGTAGGTGCCCTCGTGCTCGCCGACGGTCGCGCCGGTGGCGGCGTCGACCACCGGTCCCGGGCGGCTGCCCAGCCGGCGGGCCAGGAAGCCGCGGGTGTCGCCGTCCGGGATGAAGCAGATGTCGTGCGAGTCGGGCTTCGTGGCGACGGCGAACCCGCGCTCGGCGGCGATCTCCCGCACCCGCTCCTTGGTCATGCCGCCCAGCGGGAACACCGCCGCGGCCAGCTGCTGCGCGGTGAGGACGCCGAGCACGTAGGACTGGTCCTTGGCGGCGTCGACGGAGCGGCGCAGCTCGCCGCCGGCCAGGCGCGCGTGGTGCCCCGTGACGACCGCGTCGAAGCCCAACCCGACGGCCCGGTCGAGGACGGCGGAGAACTTGATCTTCTCGTTGCAGCGCAGGCACGGGTTGGGCGTGCGGCCGGCCGCGTACTCGGCGACGAAGTCCTCGACGACGTCCTCGGTGAACCGGTCCGCCATGTCCCAGACGTAGAAGGGGATGCCGAGCTCGTCGGCCACCCGCCGGGCGTCGTGGGAGTCCTCGACGCTGCAGCACCCGCGGGAGCCGCTGCGCAGCGTCTGCCGGTTCTGCGAGAGCGCGAGGTGGACGCCGGTGACGTCGTGCCCGGCGTCGACGGCGAGGGCCGCGGCCACGGCGGAGTCGACCCCCCCGCTCATGGCGGCCAGCACCCTCATCGGCGCCCCGTCCCGGCCCGCCGGGCCCGCTCGACCACCGGTGCGACGACGTCGAGCAGCGCGTCGACGTCGGCGTCGGTGCTGGTGTGCCCGAGGCTGAAGCGCAACGAGCTGCGGGCCCGGTCGGGGTCGGCGCCCACCGCCAGCAGCACGTGGCTGGGGCGGGCCACCCCGGCGCTGCACGCCGATCCGGTCGAGCACTCGATGCCGCGGGCGTCCAGCAGCATGAGGAGCGCGTCGCCCTCGGCGCCGGGGAAGGAGAGGTGGGCGTTGCCGGGCAGCCGGCCGGGCCCCGAGCGGACGACGTCGTCGAGCGGGGCGCCGTTGAGCTGGGCGTCGGGCACCTGCTCCACGACCCCGGCCACCAGCCGGTCGCGCAGCCGCGCCAGCTCGGCGGCCCGCTCGACGCGGCCCCGCACCGCCGCGGCCGCCGCGACCGCCAGCCCGACGATGGCGGCGACGTCCAGGGTGCCGGAGCGGACGTCGCGCTCCTGGCCCCCACCGTGCAGCAGGGGCGTGCACTCGGCGTCGCGGCGCAGCAGCAGCGCGCCGGCGCCCATCGGTCCGCCGAGCTTGTGGCCGGTCATGGTGAGCGCGTCGACCCCGCTGGCGCCGAAGTCGACCAGCACCTGCCCGACCGCCTGCACCGCGTCGGTGTGGAAGGGCACCCCCACGTCGTGCGCGGTGGCCGCGAGCGCCGCGACGTCGCTCACCGTGCCGATTTCGTTGTTGGCCCACATCACGCTCGCGACGGCGACGTCGGTGCCGTCGCCCAGCGCCTCGGCCAGCGCCCGCGGGGTGACCCGACCCGAGGGCTCCACCGGCAGCCACGTGACCTCGGCGCCCTCGTGCTTGGCCAGCCACTCGACGCTGTCGAGGACGGCGTGGTGCTCGGCGGGGCTCACGACGATGCGGCGACGGCGGGAGTCCGCCTCGCGCCGGGCCCAGAACAGGCCCTTGATCGCCAGGTTGTCGCTCTCGGTGCCGCCGCCGGTGAACAGCACCTCCGACGGCCGGGCGCCCAGCGCCTCGGCCAGCCGCTCGCGGGCCTGCTCCGCGGCGCGGCGGGCCGCCCGGCCGCTCGCGTGCAAGGAGGAGGCGTTGCCCACGCGGCCGAGCTGGCCGGTCATCGCGGCCAGCACCTCGGGCAGCATCGGCGTGGTCGCCGCGTGGTCGAGGTAGACCGGATCCGAGTAGGTCATGACGCGCTCAGGGTAGTCGCGGGCACGGCCGGGCCGGTCGCCGCCGCCGGAGGACCACCCGCACGCGGGGCGAGCACCGCGCCGCCGACCGCGACGGCGGAGAGCAGCACCACACCGGCCAGCACCGCGACCTCGAGGGAGAGCGCTCCGCCCGCCGCGGCGGCCACCAGCACGCCGACGAGCCCGATGCAGACCGCCGCGCCGGTGACGTCGGCGATCTGGAAGGCAGCGGAGTCCGCGCCCCGGGTCGCGTCCGACGAGCGGTCCACCAGCAGCACGCTGAGGCTCGGCATGCCCAGGCCCATGCCGAGGCCGGCGACCGCCCAGCTCACGCAGGCCGGCCACCCACCGACCCCGGGGACGGCGATCGCGGCCGTGGCCAGCAGCCCGGCGGTGAGGACGGCGAACCCGAGGCGCAGCAGGCGCACCCGCGACCAGTGCGGGTGGCGGCCCTGCAGCTGGGAGGCGGTCGCCCAGCCCAGGGCGCCGGCGGTGAGCGGGATCCCCGCGGCGGTGGCCGAGTAGCCGTGCAGCTCGGTGAGGGCCAGCGGCAGCAGCGCGTCCATGCCGAAGAAGGCACCGGCCAGCAGCCCGCGGCCGGCGACCACGGCGGGCAGACCCGGGCGGGCGACGGCGGTCCCGGTCGGCAGCAGCGGGCGCAGGCCGAGGACCAGTGCCAGCAGCCCGGCGACGGCGATCCCGGCCGCCAGGAGATCGAGGCGCTGCCCCGCGTACTGCAGGGCGGCGATGCCCCCGCCGGCCAGCAGCGCCCACCAGCGCCGCGTCGAGGCGGGGGCCGCGTCCGGGGCGGGCCGGGGCAGCGCGCGGACCGCGGGCAGGACCAGGCCCAGGCCGAGCAGGATGAGCGGCAGGAGGGCGAGGAAGACCAGCCGCCAGGTGAGGTGGGTGGTGAGCAGGCCGGCGACGACGGGGCCGATCAGCGCCGGGAGCACCCACGCGGCGGCGAACGCGCCGAAGAGCCGCGGACGCAGCCCGGGCGCGAAGGCCTGGCCGGCGACCACGTACAGGGAGACGGCGATCGCGCCCCCGCCGATGCCCTGCAGCGCCCGGGCGGCGACGAACAGCGCCATGCTCCCCGAGACGCCGGCGGCGAGCAGCCCCGCGGCGAAGACGGCCACCCCGGTCAGGAGCGCGACCCGTGACCCGCGGCGGTCACCGAGGTCCCCGCCGAGGACCATCCCGACCACCGAGGCGACGAGGAAGGCGCTGAAGGGCCAGGCGTACCAGGCGAGGCCGTCTAGCTCCGCGACCGCGGTCGGCATCGCGGTCGCCACCGCCATCGCCTCGAAGGCGACGAAGGTGACCAGCATCAGCAGCCCCGCGGTGGTCAGCCGGTGCGCCCGGTCGAACAGCGTCGGCGGCGCTCCGGTGCTCACGCGGTGCCCAACCACCGGACTTCCCGCCTGCTTCCCGTCCCCGGACATGCGTCGAGGGCCGACCCCCTGCACGGGAACCGGCCCTCGACGGGTGCCGCTACTTGCGGGCGTTGATCTGCTCGGTGGCGGCCGGCACGACGGTGTTCAGGTCACCGATCACGCCGAAGTCGGCCAGCTCGAAGATCGGCGCCTCGGGGTCCTTGTTGATGGCGACGATCGTCTTGCTGGTCTGCATGCCGGCGCGGTGCTGGATGGCGCCGGAGATGCCGACGGCCACGTAGAGCTGCGGCGAGACGGTCTTGCCGGTCTGCCCCACCTGGAAGCTGTGGGGGTAGAAGCCGGAGTCGACCGCGGCGCGCGAGGCGCCCACGGCCGCACCGAGCGAGTCGGCCAGGCCCTCGATGATCGAGAAGTTCTCGGCGCTGGCCACACCGCGGCCACCGGAGACGACGATGGAGGCCTCGGTGAGCTCGGGGCGGTTGCTCTTCTGCTCCACGACCCGCTCGACGACCCGGACCTGCTTGGCCGCGTCGCTCACCGCGACGTCGACGGTCTGCTCGGCACCGGCGGCGGGGGCCGGCTCGGGGGTGACCGAGTTGCCGCGGAGCGTGTAGATCGGGGTGCCGACCGTCACCTGCGAGTGCACGATCGTCGCCCCGGCGAACGCCGCCTGCGTGGCGGTGCCGTCGGGGGCGATCTCGGTGACGTCGGTGAGGAAACCGCTGCCGGTCTTGATGGCCAGGCGGGCGGCGATCTCCTTGCCCTCCGGCGAGGAGGGGATGACGACGGCGGCGGGCGACTTCTCGCTCACCAGCTGCGCCAGCACCTCGGCCTTGGGGGCCACCAGGTAGGCGTCGACGTCCTCGGACTCGGCGACGTAGACGGTGGCGGCGCCGTACTCCGCGAGGGCGTCCTTGACGCCGGCGGCGGTGCCCGGGGCACCGAGGACGACGGCCGACGGCTCACCGAGCGCGCGCGCCGCGGTCAGGGCTTCCAGCGTGGTCTTGCGAACACCGCCGCCGGCCGGGTTGAGCTCGGCAAGGACCAGGACCTCTGCCATGGGATGTTCTCCTCTTCCTTGGATCCGGGCGGGGTCAGACGATCTTCTGGGCGGCGAGGTAGTCGACGAACTTCTGCGCGCCGTCGCCCTCGTCGGTCACCTTGACGCCCTCGCCCTTCGGCGGGCGGCCGGCGAAGTCGAGCACCTTGCTGGTGGCGGTGGCCAGGCCGACGCTGCCGGCGTCGAGGCCCAGGTCGGCCAGGGTCTTGGTCTCCACCGGCTTCTTCTTGGCGGCCATGATCCCCTTGAACGAGGGGTACCGCGGCTCGTTGATCGTGTCCCAGGTGGAGATGATCGCCGGGAGCGGGGCCTCGAGTGCCCAGTAGCCGCCGTCGGTCTGCCGCTCCACCTTGGCGACGCCGCCCTCGATGGTGACCTTGCGGGCGCCGGAGAGCTGCGGGAGACCCAGGCGCTCGGCGAGCAGGGCGGGCATGACCGACAGCTGAGCGTCGGTGGCCTCCGCGCCGCACATGACCAGGTCGAACTCCATCTGGCCCAGCGCCGCGGCGATGACCGCGGAGGTCTGCACCGCGCAGGAGCCGTGGATGGCGTCGTCGACGACGTGCACGGCCTTGTCGGCGCCCATGGAGAGCGCCTTGCGGATGGCGTCGGTGGCGGAGTCGGGCCCGACGGTCAGCACGGTGACCTCGCCGCCCTGCGCCTCCTTGATGGTGAGCGCCTCCTCGATGGCGTACTCGTCCATCTCGTTGATCACGTTGTCGGCGGACGCACGGTCGACGGTGTTGTCGGCCGGGTCCAGCTTGCGCTCACTTCCCGAGTCCGGGACCTGCTTGACAAGAACGACGATGTTCATCGCGCTGAACCTTCCTCAGGACGCGTTCAGGATGCGGGCACGAGGCCCGCCTGGCTCCGATCATGGAGGCTACTGCGGAGTAACGCCGCCGCGGTACGAGGGGCGGGTGAGGCACGTCACGCCGGCGGGCCCGGCCACTCCCCCGTCGCGGCGAACCGGCGCAGGACCGCCGTGTACGGCGCCAGGTCCAGCCCCTGGGCGGCCACCCAGTCGTCGGAGTAGTACGTCCGCGCGTACCGCTCTCCGCCGTCGCAGAGCAGCGTCACCACGCTCCCCGTGCGGCCCGCCGCGACCATCTCGGCGACCAGTCCGAAGGCCCCCCACAGGTTCGTGCCGGTGGAGCCGCCGGCCCGGCGTCCGGTGACCTGCTCCAGGTGCCGCATCGCGGCCAGCGACGCGGCGTCGGGGACGGCGATCATCCGGTCGACGATGGTCGGCACGAACGAGGGCTCCACGCGCGGCCGCCCGATCCCCTCGATGCGTGACGGCGCCCCGGTCGTCCACCCCGGGTCCCCGGCCGCGTACCCGGGGAAGAACGCGGAGTTCTCCGGGTCGACGACGGCCAGCCGCGTGGGGTGCCGCCGGTAGCGGATGTACCGCCCGATCGTCGCGCTCGTGCCGCCGGTGCCGGCGCCGACCACGACCCACTCCGGCACCGGGTACCGCTCGGCGGCGAGCTGCTCGAAGACCGACTCTGCGATGTTGTTGTTGCCGCGCCAGTCCGTGGCCCGCTCGGCGTAGGTGAACTGGTCCAGGTAGTGCCCGCCGCACTCGGCGGCCAGCCGCCGGGCCTCCTCGTAGATCTCCGCCACCCGGTCGACGAAGTGGCAGCGGCCGCCGTGGAACTCGATGAGCGCGACCTTCTCGGGGCTGGTCGAGCGCGGCATGACGGCGACGAACGGCAGGCCCAGCATCCGGGCGAAGTAGGCCTCGCTCACCGCTGTCGACCCGCTCGAGGCCTCGACGACGGTGCTGCCCTCGGTGATCTGCCCGGAGCACAGCCCGTACAGGAAGAGCGACCGCGCGAGCCGGTGCTTCAGGCTGCCGGTGGGGTGGGTGGACTCGTCCTTGAGGTAGAGGTTCACCCCCCACTCCGGCGGCAGGGGGTAGACCAGCAGGTGGGTGTCCGCGCTCCGCCGGGCGTCGGCCTCGACGGCGGCGACGGCCCGGTCCACCCACGCCCGGCCGCCGGGGCCCGACCGGTCGACCACACCCTCCACCGGGCTCAGCGGCCGGAGAACTCGGCCTTGCCCGGGCCGCTCTCCAGGAACGAGCGCATCCCGGCGGCCTGGTCCTCGGTGTCGAACAGCTCGGCGAACAGCCGGCTCTCCAGGTCCAGCCCCTGGTCCAGGGGCAGGTCCAGCCCCTCGTCGATCGCCCGCTTGGCCGCCGCGAGCGCCAGCGGCGGGCCGCCGGCGAGCTTGCGCGCCATGGCGAGAGCGGTGTCGTACACCTCGGCGTCGGGGACGACGGCGTCGGCCAGCCCCATCTCCAGGGCCTCCTCGGCGCCGACGTGCCGGCCGGTGAAGACCAGGTCCTTGGCCCGGGCCGGGCCGACGAGGCGGGCCAGCCGCTGGGTCCCGCCGGCGCCCGGGATCACCCCGAGCAGGATCTCGGGCTGGCCGACCTTCGCGCCCGCGCCGAGCACGCGGAAGTCCGCGCACAGCGCCAGCTCGTAGCCGCCGCCGAGGGCGTAGCCGGTGACGGCGGCGATGACCGGCTTCGGGATCCGCGCGACCGCGCGGAAGGAGTTCTGCAGCTCGCGGCCCCAGGCGACCATGGACCGCCCGTCCAGCTGCGACATCGCCTTGATGTCGGCGCCCGCGGCGAAGACCCGCTCCCCGCCGTAGAGGACGACGGCGCGCACGTCCGACCGCGCACCGGCCTCGAGCGCGGCCGCCCGGATCTCCAGGTGCAGCTGCTCGTCGATCGCGTTCATCTTCGGCCGGTCGAGGCGGATGGTGCCCACCCCGTCGTCCACCTGCAGGGTCACGAACTCGGGGGTCGATGCCATGGACGGCACCTTATAAGGACCCCCTCCCCCTCGACCCTCGCTCCGCTCGGGCCGAGCCTCGGGAGGGGGGCCGCCTCAGGAAGCGCGCTTGGCGGTGAACCGGCCGTCGGTGCGGGCGAGGTCCAGCGGCAGGCCGAAGGTGTCCGAGAGGTGGTCCGAGGTGAGGACGTCGTCGGCCGCGCCCGAGGCGACGACCTCCCCCTCGCGCAGCAGCAGCGCGTGGGTGTAGCCCGGCGGGATCTCCTCGACGTGGTGGGTGACCAGCACCTGGGCGGGCGCGTAGTGGTACCTCGCCAGGTCGGAGAGCCGGGCGACGAGGTCCTCGCGACCGCCCAGGTCGAGGCCGGCCCCGGGCTCGTCGAGCAGCAGCAGCTCCGGGTCGGGCATCAGCGCGCGGGCGATCTGGGTGCGCTTGCGCTCGCCCTCGCTGAGGGTGCCGAAAGGGCGGTGCGCGTACTGGGCCACGCCCCACTGCGCCATGAGCATCCCGGCCCGGGTGAGGTCGTGGACGTCGTACCGCTCCCGCCATCGGCCGACGACGGCGTACCCGGCCGAGACGACGACGTCCCCGGTCTTCTCCGCGGGCCCGATCCGCTGGGCCAGCGAGGCGCTGGTCAGCCCGATGCGGGGCCGCAGCTCGAAGACGTCGACGGCGCCGAGCGTCTCGCCGAGCAGCCGCACCTCGCCCCGCGTCGGGTGCAGCTGCGCGGCCGCGAGCTGCAGGAGCGTGGTCTTGCCCGCCCCGTTGGGGCCGAGCACCACCCAGCGGTGGTCCTCCTCCACGGCCCAGTCGACGCCGCGGAGCAGGTGGTTCCCGCCCCGGACGACGTCGACTCCGGTCATCCGTACGACCGCCCCTCCGGGGGCGTCAGGGTTCGGCACGCCCCCATCCAACCAACCGTCGCGCCGGTCGGTGCGCCCGCTCCGGTCGGCGGCTTGGCACGATCGCCCGGTGACCGAACACACTGCGGCCGGACGCCCGCTCCTCGACGTGCTGCCCGGCGCCCCCGCACCGCTGGGTGCGGTCTGGGACGGCCGCGGGACGAACTTCGCGCTGTGGTCGGCCGGCGCCTCCGCCGTCGACCTCTGTCTGTTCGACCCCGACGGGACCGAGCACCGGCACCGGCTGGAGGAGACGACCCACCAGGTGTGGCACGGCCGGCTGCCCGGCGTCGGCCCGGGGCAGCGCTACGGCTACCGGGTCCACGGCGGCTACGACCCGTTCTCCGGTTCCCGGTACAACCCGGCCAAGCTGCTGCTGGACCCCTACGCGCGGGCCGTGGACGGGGAGCTGGAGCTGCACGAAGCGCTGTTCGGCCACCCCGTCGAGCACCCGGACTCCGCCGTCCCCGACGGCCAGGACTCCGCTCCCCACGTCCCCCGCGGCGTCGTCGTCCACGACCCGTTCCCCTGGGACGGCGACCGCCCGCTGCGCCGTTCGTGGTCGGACACCGTCATCTACGAGGTGCACGTCAAGGGGGCCACCGCCCGGCACCCCGGCGTCCCGCCGCACCTGCGGGGCACCTACGCGGGGCTGGCCCACCCCGCCTTCGTCGAGCACCTGCTGGCGCTCGGCGTGACAGCGGTCGAGCTGCTCCCGGTGCACCACTTCGTCAGCGAGCCGCACCTGCTGCGCCGCGGGCTGACCAACTACTGGGGTTACAACACGCTGGGCTACTTCGCGCCGCACGCCGCCTACAGCGCCGCGGGCAGCGGCGGCCAGCAGGTGACCGAGTTCAAGACGATGGTCAAGGAGCTGCACGCCGCCGGCATCGAGGTCATCCTCGACGTCGTCTACAACCACACGGCCGAGGGCGACCACACCGGGCCCACGCTGTCGTTCAAGGGCATCGACAACCCCGGCTACTACCGGCTCGACGGGGCCAACCCCTCCCGCTACACCGACTACACCGGCTGCGGGAACACTCTGGACGTGCGCCGGCCGGCGGTGCTGGGCCTGCTCATGGACTCGCTGCGCTACTGGGTCACCGAGATGCACGTCGACGGCTTCCGCTTCGACCTCGCCTCGGCGCTGGCCCGCTCGATGCACGACGTCGACCGGCTGTCGGCGTTCTTCGACGTCGTGCACCAGGACCCGGTGGTCAGCCAGGTGAAGCTGATCGCCGAGCCCTGGGACGTCGGTCCGGGGGGCTACCAGGTGGGCAACTTCCCGCCGCCGTGGACGGAGTGGAACGGCAAGTACCGCGACACCGTGCGCGACGTCTGGTCGGGCGCGCACGTCGGCGTGCGCGACCTCGCCTACCGGCTGACCGGCTCCTCGGACCTCTACCGCTCCGACGGCCGCCGCCCGTTCGCCAGCATCAACTTCGTCACCGCGCACGACGGCTTCCCCCTCGCCGACCTGGTCGCCTACGAGCAGAAGCGCAACGAGGCCAACGGCGAGGAGAACCGGGACGGCGAGAGCCACAACCGGAACTGGAACTGCGGCGTCGAGGGGCCCACCGACGACCCCGAGGTGCTGGCCCTGCGCGCGCGCCAGGTGCGCAACCTGCTGGCCACCCTGCTGCTCTCCACCGGGGTGCCGATGCTGACCGCCGGCGACGAGCTGTGCCGGACCCAGCAGGGCAACAACAACGCCTACTGCCAGGACAACGAGATCTCCTGGCTGGACTGGGCCGCCGCCGACGAGGACCTGCTCGCCTTCGTCACCCGGCTGGTCCGGCTGCGCCGCGGCGCCCCGGTGCTGCGGCAGGAGGCGTTCTTCGAGGGCCACGAGCTGCCGGGCACCGAGGGCACCCGCGACCTCGCCTGGTTCGCCCCGGGCGGCGGCCAGCTCACCACGGCGCACTGGTTCGACACCGGACTGCAGACCGTGGGCATGTACCTCGACGGCCGGGGCATCCGGCACCGCGACGAGTACGGCCACCCCGTCGTCGACGACTCCTACCTGGTGCAGCTGCACGCCGGCCCCGACCCGGTGACCGTCGAGCTGCCCGGGCCACCGTGGGCGGACGGCTACGAGCTGGTGGTCTCCACCGAGTACGCCCGCGGCGCCCCGCCGGCGATCACGTTCCTGCCGCCCGGACCGGTGGAGCTGCCCGGCCGCTGCGTCTGGCTGCTGCGGGTCGAGCGCCGGCCGTGACACCGCGATCCTCCGGATCGCACCGCGGCCAGGTGCCGTCCCCACCTGTGCGGAGCCGCTGCGTCACGCCTGCGCGGAGCCCTCCGGGCCCCACTCGGCGTGACAGGGCAGAAGTGCTACTCCTGCGGCTGCTCGAAGGTGATGACGGTCCAGCCCAGGAGCAGGCGGTCACCGTCGGAGAGCGGGTGCGCCACGCCCGGCTCGAGCTGGGTCCACTCGGTGGCCTCGGGGCCGGCGACGTGGGTGCCGTTGAGCGAGCCCAGGTCGACCAGCGAGACCTCGCGGCCGTTGCGGGTCAGCGCCGCGTGGGCCGAGGAGAGCACGTTCTGGGTGTCGGCGATCGGGACCGCGCGCGCCGAGCCGCTGGAGACCATCTCGTGGTTGTCGGGACGCCGCCCGAGCACCAGGTCCTCGTCGATGGTGACGACCATGCCGTCGTCGAAGCGCAGGATCGGCGTGGCCTCGGTCGACTCGGGGCGCCAGAACGCGGTCTGCTCGCCCGAGTCGGGCTGGGCCGCCGACGCGGAGGAGCCGCGGCCGGCGCCGAAGCCGGAGTCCGTGCTCGCCGAGAAGGACGACGCCGCCGCCACCGGGGCCGCGGCGGCCGGGGCCGCCCCGGCCAGGTGCAGCGTGGCGCCGCCACCGGGCACGGTGCCCTCGACCAGGTCGTAGCTCACGCCCGGCGTGGTGCGCGGCGCGGACTGGCCGGGGCCCACGTACAGCGACTGCCCCAGCGAGAAGCCGGAGGCGAGCGTGCCCCCCTCGACGGATGAGCCGGAGAGCGGGACGCCGTCGACGGCCGGCTGACCCTTGCCCGCCCAGAGCGCGACGCCGTTACCGGCGTCGCCGGTGACGACGAGGGCGAACGAGACGCCACCGGAGGCCAGGGAGCTCACCTCACCGGCCACGGCGGCCAGCACGCGGTCGGCGCCGGGGCCCGTCACGCCCAGGCAGGCGTGCAGAGCCGACACGAGGACGGGCGAGCCGGGAGCGTCGACCCACAGCAGGCCGCCGCCACGGCGGGCGACGACGGCATCTCCGGGGAGCACTTCACAGCGGTCGGGCATGGCGTCCAGCCTAGTGAAGGGCGAGCGTTCTGGCTGACCGCGGGCCGCCGCCACGCCGGGGCGCGACGACGTCACACGAGGTCACTGTGACCGGCGTGGCCCGAGTGCCCGCTGGTTCACCGTCAGGCCGTGCTCACCACGCCGAGCTCCGCCGGATCGGCGAGGTGCTCCGAGTGCGGCAGCACGCGCACCGTGTAGCCGAAGGCGCCCGTGCGCTCCAGCGGCACGGTGGCGGTGAACCAGTGCCGCGACCCGTCGGTGTGCTCGTGCGCCATCGGCACGGTGGTCACCTCGTGCAGCCCGTCGGCGTCGTCGACCCGGCCGTAGGCGGCCTGCACCTCGACGTCACCGGGCTGCAGCCCGGGCAGCTCCACCTCGGCGCGCAGCGCCAGCGTCGACCCGATCTCCGGGGTGTCCCCGGCGCCGGTCGCCTCGACGTGGGCCACCCGGACGTCGTGCCAGTGGTGCAGCACCTGCGAGCGCCAGGAGGCCTCGCTGCGCGCCGGCGTGTAGCCGTCGGCGGCCATCGCGCGGGCCGACCCCGCGGCCGGGACGTAGAGGGCGCGGACGTAGTCGCGGACCATCCGGGTGGCCAGAACCTTGGGGCCGGTCTCGCGCAGCGTGTGCCGCACCATCTCCACCCACCGGCCCGGGATGCCGTCGCGGTCGGTCTCGTAGAACCGCGGCAGCACCTGGTTCTCGAGGAGGTCGTAGATCGCCCGCGCCTCGACCTCGTCGCGGCGGTCGGGGTCGGCGACGCCGTCGGCGGTCGGGATCGCCCAGCCGTTCTGGCCGTCGAACCACTCGTCCCACCAGCCGTCCCGGATGGAGAGGTTCAGCCCGCCGTTGAGCGCCGCCTTCATCCCCGACGTGCCGCAGGCCTCCAGCGGGCGCAGGGGGTTGTTCAGCCAGACGTCGCAGCCCCAGTAGAGGTAGCGCGCCATGCCGATGTCGTAGCCGGGCAGGAACGCGATGCGGTGCCGGATCTCCGGGTCGTCCGCGAAAGCCACCATCTGCTGGATCAGCTTCTTCCCGCCGTCGTCGGCCGGGTGGCTCTTGCCGGCGATGACCAGCTGGATCGGCCGCTCGGGGTCCAGCAGCAGCGCCTTGAGCCGCTCCGGGTCGCGCAACATCAGGGTGAGCCGCTTGTAGGAGGGCACGCGGCGGGCGAAACCGATGGTGAGGACGTCGGGGTCGAAGACGCTGTCGGTCCAGCCCACCTCGGCCTCGGTGGCCCCGCGCGAGAGCGCCGTCTCGCGGACCCGCCGGCGCACCTCCTCGACCAGGCGGGCGCGCAGCACGCGCCTGGTCCCCCACAGCTCGGCGGCCGGGATGCGGTCGACGCCGTCGAAGTGGACGTCGCCGTCGACCTCGACCGGGTCGCCCTCGCTGGAGGACTGGGTGCCCATCTCGACCAGCTCGCGGGCGGTCCAGGTCGGCGCGTGCACCCCGTTGGTGATCGAGCCGATGGGCACGTCGCCCTCGTCGAAGCCCGGCCACAGGCCCTTGAACATCCCCCGGCTGACGTGCCCGTGCAGCTGGCTCACACCGTTGGCCCGCTGCCCGAGGCGCAGGCCCATGTGGGCCATGTTGAACTTCGCCGGGTCCTCCTCGGCGCCCAGCGGCAGCAGCTGGTCCATCGGCACGCCGAAGCCGGCGAAGTAGCGCTCGATGAGCGCCTTGGGGAACCGGTCGATACCGGCCGGCACCGGGGTGTGCGTGGTGAACACGGTGCCGGCGCGCACCGCCTGCAGCGCCTCGGGGAAGGAGAGGCCGTGCGCCTCGGCGAGCTCGCGCATGCGCTCGACGCCCTGGAAGCCGGCGTGCCCCTCGTTGGCGTGGAAGACCTCCGGCTGGGGGGTGCCGGTGAGCGAGCAGTAGGCGCGCAGGGCCCGCACCCCGCCGATGCCCAGCAGCATCTCCTGGCGGAGGCGGTGGTCCTCGTCGCCGCCGTACAGCCGGTCGGTGACCAGCCGCTCGCCGGGGGCGTTCTCCTCGATGTCGCTGTCGAGCAGCAGCAGCGAGACCCGGCCCACCTGGGCGCGCCAGACGTGGGCGTGCAGGCTGCGCCCCTCGGGCAGCGGCACGGTGACGACCACGGCGGAGCCGTCGGACTGGCGCAGCAGCTTGATGGGCAGGCCGTGCGGGTCGAGCGAGGGGTAGTGCTCGAGCTGCCAGCCGTCGGCGGACAGCCCCTGGCTGAAGTAGCCGGCGCGGTAGAGCAGCCCCACGCCGATCAGCGGGACGCCGAGGTCGGAGGCGGCCTTCAGGTGGTCGCCGGCGAGGATGCCCAGGCCCCCGGAGTACTGCGGGAGGACCTCGCTGATGCCGAACTCGGCGGAGAAGTAGGCGATGCTGCGCGGCGCCTCGTCGCCCAGCGACTGGTACCAGCGCGGGGTGCCCAGGTACTCCTCCAGGTCGTCGACGGCGTCGGTCAGCCGCCGGACGAAGCGCCGGTCCTTGGCGAGGGTGGCCAGCCGCTCGGCCGACACCTCACCGAGGGCGCGCACCGGGTCCCCTCCGCAGCGCTGCCAGAGATCGGGGTCGAGCGCCTCGAAGAGGTCGCGGGACTCGGCGTGCCAGGACCAGCGGAGGTTCATCACCAGCTGGGAGAGGGGCAGGAGCGGCCCCGGCAGAGCCGCGCGGACGGTGAACCGACGGAGTGCTCGCACCCGGGGAGCCTATCGACTCCGGGGCCCCCGGGCAGGGCTCCGCGCGGTGGGCACGGGGAGCGCCCCGGCCCGGACGGGTGAGCCGCGCGGGGTGGAACGCCTGCCGAGATGCTGGTGAGGCGGCAGCTCAGTAGCGTGGTCGGCGATGACTGGCCGCCCTGATCTCCGCCTCGGCATCACCGATGTCGCCCCCGTCGTGTCCTGCGGGTCCTTCTCGGCCCGCGCGGTGGTCGGGGAGCACGTACCCGTCACCGCCACCGTCTTCCGCGAGGGCCACGACGCCGTCGCCGCGAACGTCGTCTGGACGCCCCCGGACGGCGACGACGCGAGCGCGCCCTTCCTGCGCATGGCGAAGCTGCCACCGGAGCCCGACCGGTGGCTGACCACGGTCGTGCCCGACCGCGAGGGGCGGTGGACCTTCTGCGTCGAGGCGTGGAGCGACCCGCTGGCCACCTGGCGGCACCACGTCGAGGTCAAGGTCGAGGCCGGCCAGGGGGCCGACGAGCTCGCCAACGACCTGGAGGAGGGCGCCCGGCTGCTCGACCGGGTGGCCGCCGAGGCCGAGGAGGACTGGCGCGGGCGCGTCGAGGCCGCGGCCGCCGCCCTGCGGGACACCTCGCAGGAGCTCACCGTCCGGATCGCCCCGGCCCTGGCCGCCGGCCTGCAGCGCTACCTGCACGAGCACCCGGTGCGCGAGCTGGTCACCCGTTCCCCGCGGTACGAGGTGTGGGTCGACCGCAAGGAGGCCCTGTTCGGCTCCTGGTACGAGTTCTTCCCGCGGTCGGAGGGCCCGGTGGTCGCCGGGGCGCCCACCCACGGCACCTTCACCACGGCCGCCGACCGGCTGCCCGCCGTCGCGGACATGGGCTTCGACGTCGTCTACCTGCCGCCGATCCACCCGATCGGCAAGGTGAACCGCAAGGGCCCGAACTCGAGCCAGTTCCCCGGCGGCAACCCGCACGACGTGGGGCCGGACGACGTGGGCTCGCCGTGGGCGATCGGAAGCGACGAGGGCGGGCACGACGCCGTCCACCCGCAGCTGGGCACGATGGAGGACTTCCGGGCCTTCGTCGCCCGCACCCGTGAGCTGGGCATGGAGGTGGCCCTCGACTTCGCGCTCCAGGCCGCCCCCGACCACCCGTGGGTGAAGGAGCACCCGGAGTGGTTCACCACCAAGCCCGACGGGACGATCGCGTACGCGGAGAACCCGCCGAAGAAGTACCAGGACATCTACCCGGTCAACTTCGACAACGACCCCGAGGGCATCTACGCCGAGTGCCTGCGGGTGGTCCGGGTCTGGATGGACGCCGGCGTCCGCATCTTCCGCGTCGACAACCCGCACACCAAGCCGCTGAACTTCTGGCACTGGCTGATCTGGGAGGTCAAGAAGACCGACCCGGACGTGCTCTTCCTCGCGGAGGCGTTCACCCGGCCGGCGATGATGCACCAGCTCGCCCGGCTCGGCTTCACCCAGTCCTACACGTACTTCACCTGGCGGACCGGGCGCGAGGAGCTCGAGGAGTACGGCCGCGAGCTGGCCGCCAACAGCCACTACATGCGGCCGAACTTCTTCGTGAACACCCCGGACATCCTCCACGAGTCGCTGCAGTTCGGCGGCCCGCCGATGTTCAAGATCCGGGCCGTGCTCGCCGCGATGATGAGCCCGACCTGGGGCGTCTACTCCGGCTTCGAGCTGTTCGAGCACGTGGCGGTGAAGCCGGGCAGCGAGGAGTACCTGGACAGCGAGAAGTACGTGCTGCGCCCCCGCGACTGGGCCGGCGCCGAGGCGTCCGGGCGGAGCCTGGCGCCCTACCTGCGGCGGCTGAACGAGGTGCGGCGCGCTCACCCGGCGCTGCAGCAGCTGCGCACGCTGCGCTTCCACCAGGTCGACAACCCGAACCTGCTCTGCTTCACCAAGACCGACCCGGGGTCCGACGACGCCGTCCTCGTCGTCGTGAACCTGTCCAGCCGGGACACCCAGATCGGGACGACGGCGCTGGACCTGCCCGCGCTCGGGCTGGACTGGCACGAGCGCTTCGGGGTCACCGACGAGCTCACCGGGGCCCGCTACGACTGGGGCCAGTTCAACTACGTGGAGCTCGACCCCCACCGGGAGCCGGCGCACGTGTTCGCGCTGAGCTTCCCGCGATCCGTGCAGTTCCCCCCGCCCGTCTCCTGAAGAGATCGATCTCCGGCCCCGTCCCGGGTCCCGCCCTGAGCCTGCGAAGGGTGGGGAGGACGGGGTCCTTCTCCCGAGAGGGGAACCCGCTCCCGATGACCGTTCCCGTCCCCGACGCACCCGCGCACCGCTCCGCCCTGCCGCCGCCGGGCACCGATCCCGAGTGGTACAAGCGCGCGGTCTTCTACGAGGTCCTCGTCCGCGGGTTCGCGGACAGCAACGCCGACGGCGTCGGCGACCTCCGCGGTATGCGCGACAAGCTCGACTACCTGCAGTGGCTCGGCGTCGACTGCCTCTGGCTCCCGCCGTTCTTCGCCTCCCCGCTGCGCGACGGCGGCTACGACGTCAGCGACTACACCGCGGTGCTGCCCGAGTTCGGCACGATCGAGGACTTCAAGGAGTTCCTCGACGAGGCCCACGCCCGTGGCATGCGCGTGATCATCGACTTCGTCATGAACCACACCTCGGACCAGCACCCCTGGTTCCAGGCCAGCCGCAGCGACCCGGAGGGCCCGTACGGCGACTTCTACGTCTGGGCCGACGACGATACCGGCTACGCCGACGCGCGGATCATCTTCGTCGACACCGAGAGCTCCAACTGGACCTTCGACCCGGTGCGCAAGCAGTACTTCTGGCACCGCTTCTTCTCCCACCAGCCGGACCTCAACTTCGAGAACCCGAAGGTGCGCGAGGCGATCATCGACGCCCTCCGCTTCTGGCTGGACCTGGGCATCGACGGCTTCCGGCTCGACGCGGTGCCCTACCTCTTCGAGGAGGAGGGCACCAACTGCGAGAACCTGCCGCGCACCCACGAGTTCCTCAAGGAGGTGCGCAAGGTCGTCGACGCGGGCTACCCCGACCGGGTGCTGCTGTGCGAGGCGAACCAGTGGCCGGCCGACGTCGTGGAGTACTTCGGCGAGGACGGCGACGAGTGCCAGATGGCGTTCCACTTCCCCGTCATGCCGCGCCTGTTCATGGCGGTGCGCCGGGAGCAGCGGTTCCCGATCTCGGAGATCATGGCGCAGACGCCCGACATCCCCGACAACTGCCAGTGGGGGGTCTTCCTCCGCAACCACGACGAGCTGACGCTCGAGATGGTCACCGACGAGGAACGCGACTACATGTGGGGCGAGTACGCCAAGGACCCCCGCATGAAGGCCAACATCGGCATCCGCCGGCGGCTGGCCCCGCTGCTGGACAACGACGTCAACACCCTCGAGCTGTTCAACGCGCTGCTGCTGTCGCTGCCGGGCTCGCCGGTCCTGTACTACGGCGACGAGATCGGCATGGGCGACAACATCTGGCTCGGTGACCGGGATGGCGTCCGCACGCCGATGCAGTGGACCCCCGACCGCAACGGCGGCTTCTCCACCGCCGACCCGCAGCGCATGTACCTGCCGCTGAACCAGGACCCGGTCTACGGGTACCAGGTCACCAACGTGGAGTCGCAGCTGCGCAACACCAACTCGCTGCTGCAGTGGCTGCGGCGGATGATCCAGGTCCGCGGGCAGCACCCGACGTTCGGCCTGGGCACCTTCGAGGAGGTCGGCTCCCGCAACCCGACGGTGCTGTCGTTCGTCCGCCGGTTCGGGGACGACGTCGTGCTGTGCGTCAACAACCTCTCGCGCTTCCCGCAGCCGGTGGAGCTGGACCTGCGCGAGTTCGAGGGCTACACGCCGATCGAGCTCACCGGGCGGGTCGAGTTCCCGCAGATCGGCGTCCTGCCGTACATGCTCACGCTCGCCGGGCACGGCTTCTACTGGTTCGAGCTCTCCAAGCCGAACCAGCCGGCCCCCGACGAGCACGAGGACTGGGCCAGCGCCACATCCAGCGCCGTGGCCGACTCCCTGCTGGCCGCCGGCGTGGTCAGCGCCGCCGACGAGCCGTCCGACGAGTCCGGAGACCCCCGATGAGCGCACTGACCGAGCTGTTCCGCGACTGGATCCCCCACCAGCGCTGGTTCGGCGGCAAGGGCCGCGAGTGGGCCGAGGTGACCGAGGACGGCTTCTTCCTGGACCGCGGGAACCCGGTCCTCTCCGTGCACCGGGTCCGCATCCGGTACGCCGACGACGTGACCGAGACCTACCTGGTCCCGCTGTCGTGGCGGGACCACCCGGCCGAGGACCTGGAGACCGCGCTCGTCGGCGCAGTGTCCAACGAGGGCCGGGAGACCTACGCCTACGACGCGATGCGCGACCGCGAGTCCACCGCGCCCTGGTTGATCCACCTGGCCCAGGGCTCGTCGATCGGGCCGATGCGCTTCTCCCCCGCCGGCGAGGGGGACATCCCCGAGGGGCTGCCCGGCGACATCGTCTCCACCGAGCAGAGCAACACCTCCCTGGTCTACGGCCAGGAGGCGATCCTCAAGCTCTTCCGCCGGCTGGAGCCGGGGCTCAACCCCGACGTCGAGATCCACGACGCGCTGCGCCGGGCGGACAACCCGCACATCGCCGCGCTGCTCGGCCACATCGAGATCGACGACCCGCAGGGCGACGCCCCCGCCACCGTCGCGATGCTGCAGACCTTCGTCCCCAACGCCAGCGACGGCTGGCGGCTGGCCACCGCCAGCGTCCGCGACCTCTACGCCGAGGGCGACCTGCACGCCGACGAGGTCGGGGGCGACTTCGCCGCCGACAGCGAGCGGCTGGGGGCGGCGACCGCGTCGGTGCACGCCGACCTGGCCGCGGTCCTGCCCACGGAACAGGCCGACCCCGGGTGGCTGGCCACCGTCGCCCGGCAGATGTCGGAACGTCTGGACGCCGCCATCGAGATCGTGCCGCAGCTGCAGGAGCACGCCGAGGCGCTGCGGGAGGTGTACGCCGCGGTGAGCGAGAGCGAGGAGCCGGTCGTGCGCCAGCGGGTGCACGGTGACCTCCACCTGGGTCAGGTGCTGCGCACGGCCACCGGCTGGATCATCCTCGACTTCGAGGGCGAGCCGGCCCGCCCGCTGGCCGCCCGTCGCGAGCTCGACAGCCCGCTGCGGGACGTCGCCGGCATGCTGCGGAGCTTCGACTACGCCGCCCGGCACCTGCTCGTCGAGCAGCCCGAGGACACCCAGCGCGAGTACCGCGCTCAGGAGTGGGCGGCGCGCAACCGCGCCGCCTTCTGCGCCGGGTACTCCGAGGCCAGCGGGATGGACCCGTGCGGGGACTCACCACTCCTTCGGGCGTTCGAGGCCGACAAGGCGGTTTACGAATGCGTCTACGAGGCGAGGAACCGTCCGCACTGGCTGATGATCCCGCTCCAGTCGATCGCCCGGCTCGCCGGTCGCGACTGAGCTCCCGAACCGACGGACCAGAGCACCGAGAACGGACGAGGACGGCGAGACCATGACGACCGACGACCGAGGCGAGAGCCCCGTGGCCGGCAAGGACGATCTGCAGCGCGCCGTGGAGGAACGGGTGGCGCAGGCGGAGGCGGCCGCCGGTAGCGAGCCGCCGGTGAACGCCGAGCCGGCCAGGAAGAGCACCAAGCGGGCCGCGGCGAAGAAGGCCGCGCCGGCGAAGAAGGCCCCGGCCGCCAAGAAGGCCGCCCCGGCGAAGAAGGCGGCGCCGGCGAAGGCTGCCGCTGACAGCAAGCCCTCCGGCGACAGCAAGCCCGCCGCCGCGAAGCGGGCGACCGCCAAGAAGGTCGCCGCGGCGCCCACGGCCACCGAGGCCACCCCGGAGCCGGGCAGCGAGGAGACCGAGGTGACCGCCAACCCGGTGGTCGCGCCCGCGCCGATCGCCGAGCCCGGCTCCCCCTCCGGTGCGCCGGCCGGTCAGCCGGAGGCGCCCGACCCCGACCCGGCGACGCCGCCCACCCCGCAGGCCCCGACCGAGGACCGGGCGGGCTCCGACGGCTCCGCGGAGCCCGCGGCGCCGGTCCCGAGGGCCGACGCATCCCCTGCCGACAGCGCAACCTCCGACCACGGCTCCCCCGCGGGCGGCACCACCGCCGGCGCCGCGGAGGACGCCGCGATCGAGGAGTTCGCGGAGGACGAGCTGCGGGCGATCGTCGAGGGCTGGTCGCGCGACCCGCACCGGATCCTCGGCGCGCACCGCACCGCCGAGGGCTGGGCCGTGCGGACGCTGCGCCCGGACGCCGTCAGCGTCGCCGTCCTCGACGAGGACGGCAGCCGGTACGAGGCCGCGCCCCTGCACGCCGGCGGCATCTACGAGGCGGTGCTCCCCCGCCAGCCCGGGGACTACCGGATCGAGGTCGTCTACGGCGGCGGCGAGGGCGGGACGACGACGCACACCGTCGACGACCCCTTCCGCTGGCTGCCCACGCTCGGGTCCCTGGACGAGCACCTCATCCGCGAGGGACGCCACGAGCGGCTGTGGGAGGTGCTCGGCGCGCACGTCCGCCGCTACGAGACGCCCCGCGGCACCGTCGAGGGCGTCTCGTTCGCCGTCTGGGCACCGAGCGCCCAGGGCGTGAAGGTCACCGGCGACTTCGACTACTGGCAGGCCCGGGCCTACCCGATGCGCATGCTCGGGTCCTCCGGCGTCTGGGAGATCTTCATCCCGGGCGTGCAGGTCGGGACGCGGTACCGGTACCACGTGCTCGGCGCGGACGGCACCTGGCGCGAGAAGTCCGACCCGCTCGCCTTCGCCACCGAGGTGCCGCCGCTGAACGCCTCCGTGGTCACCGAGTCCACCTACGAGTGGGCCGACGACACCTGGCTCGAGCAGCGGGCGGAGGCCGGCTGGCACCAGCGCCCGATGAGCGTCTACGAGGTGCACGCCGGCTCCTGGCGGCAAGGGCTGTCCTACCGCGAGATGGCCGACGAGCTCGTCGACTACGTCCGCGACGCCGGGTTCACCCACATCGAGTTCATGCCGCTGGCCGAGCACCCGTTCGGCGGCTCCTGGGGCTACCAGGTCACCTCGTACTACGCGCCGACGTCCCGCTACGGGAGCCCGGACGACCTGCGCTACCTGATCGACCGGGCGCACCAGGCCGGCATCGGCGTCATCGTCGACTGGGTGCCCGCCCACTTCCCCAAGGACGAGTGGGCGCTGGCCCGCTTCGACGGCACGCCGCTCTACGAGCACGGTGACCCGCGCCGGGGCGAGCAGCTGGACTGGGGCACCCTCGTCTTCGACTTCGGCCGGTCGGAGGTCCGCAACTTCCTGGTCGCCAACGCCCTGTACTGGTGCAAGGAGTTCCACGTCGACGGCATCCGCGTCGACGCGGTGGCCTCGATGCTCTACCTGGACTACTCCCGCAGCGAGTGGCTGCCCAACAAGTACGGCGGGCGGGAGAACCTGGAGGCCGTCGCCTTCCTGCAGGAGTTCAACGCGACGGTCTACCGCGAGGTCCCCGGCGTCATGACGATCGCCGAGGAGTCCACCGCCTGGCCGGGGGTCACCCGGCCCACCCATCTCGGCGGCCTGGGCTTCGGGTTCAAGTGGAACATGGGCTGGATGCACGACTCGCTGGCCTACGTCGAGCGCGAGCCGATCTACCGCAGCTACCACCACGGTCAGCTCACGTTCTCGATGCACTACGCCTACACCGAGAACTACGTCCTGCCGATCAGCCACGACGAGGTCGTGTACGGCAAGGGCTCGATGCTGCGGAAGATGCCCGGCGACCGCTGGCAGCAGCTGGCCAACCTGCGCGCCTACCTGGCCTACATGTGGGCCCACCCGGGCAAGCAGCTGCTGTTCATGGGGTCGGAGTTCGCGCAAGACGCGGAGTGGGCCGAGGGCCGCTCGCTGGACTGGTGGCACCTCGACGACCCCGCGCACCGCGGCATCCTGCAGCTGGTCACCGACCTCAACGGCCGGTACAAGGAGTGCGACGCCCTCTGGTCGCAGGACGTCGACCCGGCCGGGTTCCAGTGGATCGACGCCAACGACGCGTCGGGCAACGTGCTCT
Organism: Blastococcus sp. SYSU DS0510; assembly: GCF_054050835.1. Classification (NCBI taxonomy): domain Bacteria; kingdom Bacillati; phylum Actinomycetota; class Actinomycetes; order Geodermatophilales; family Geodermatophilaceae; genus Blastococcus; species Blastococcus sp. SYSU DS0510. The sequence continues at coordinate 159,293 of NZ_JBJHAC010000001.1, forward strand.
CCTTCCTGCGGTACGGGGCCGCTCCGCAGGGCACCGTCCCCGCCGGGGACGGCGGCGAGGAGACGGCGGGGAGCTCGGCGCAGGGGTCGGCGCTGGCCTGCGTCGTCAACTTCTCCGGCGCTCCGCACCACGAGTACCGCATCGGGCTGCCCCGCCCGGGCCAGTGGCGCGAGGTGCTCAACACCGACGCCGAGGGCTACGGCGGCTCCGGCGTCGGCAACTACGGCGGCGTGGAGGCCGAGCCGGAACCGTGGCACGGCCAGCCCTACTCGGCGACGATCGCCGCTCCCCCGCTGGGCACCGTCTGGTTCCTGCACGAGTAGAGGGAGCACCCTTCCCCCCACGCCTCGCAAGCTCGGCGTGGGGCCCTGGAGGGTGGCCGTTCCAGAACGTCACCGGGCATGCTGTGCTCGCGCGGCCTCCCGGACGCGCGAGCACAGGCGCCTGGAGGAAGCACCGGATGAGACGGCTGCTGCACCGGGTGGCCCCTGTGGTCGTCGCGGGGCTCGTGCTCACCGGTTGCGCCACCGGCACGGTGCGCGGTCAGGCGATGCCCCCGGGCGGTGCCCCGACCGACGCGGGCGCCGACGAGTTCCCGGTCACCGGGGTGGGCGAGGAGCCGATCGACCAGTTCGCCCGCAACGCCCTCGCCGACCTCGAGACCTTCTGGACGCAGGCCTACCCCGAGTACTTCGGCGGGGAGTACACGCCGCTGGAGGGCGGCTACTTCTCGGTCGACTCCGAGAACCTCGACGAGAGCGCCTACCCGGAGACCGGCATCGGCTGCGAAGGCTCGTACACCGCGCCGGAGGACGTGGCCGGCAACGCCTTCTACGACCCGGTCTGCGACGTGATCGCCTACGACCGCGCGCTGCTGCAGGAGCTCTCCGACGACTACGGCCGCTTCCTCGTGCCGGTGATCATGGCCCACGAGTTCGGGCACGCGATGCAGGGGCGGTTCGGGTTCGCCGAGTCCGGCCGGAGCATCCAGGACGAGACCCAGGCCGACTGCCTGGCCGGTGCGTGGACGCGCTGGGTCGCCGACGGCGAGGCGGACCACCTCTCGCTGCGCGAGCCGGAGCTGGATGACGTCGTCCGGGGGTTCCTCCTGCTCCGCGACGACGTGGGCAGCGACCCCGACGACGTCGAGGCGCACGGCTCGTACTTCGACCGGGTCTCGGCGTTCTACGACGGGTTCGAGAGCGGCCTGGGCGTCTGCCGCGACGCCTTCGGCGAGGACCGGCTGTTCACCGCCGCCGAGTTCACCCCGACCGACCTCAACCAGGGGAACGCGGAGTTCGCCGACATCGTCGACTGGGTCGGCGCCACCCTGCCCGCCTTCTGGGGCGAGGTCTTCCCCACCGCCTTCGGCGAGGAGTTCCAGGAGCCCGCGATCGCCGGGTTCGACGGCCGGGCCCCGGGCTGCGACGGGCTCCGCGACCGGGACCTGGGCTATTGCGCCGAGGAGCTCACCGTCTACATCGACGAGAGCGACCTGGCGGTGCCGGCCTACGACGAGATCGGCGACTTCGCCCTGGCCACCGCCATGGCGCTGCCCTACGCGATGGCGGTGCGGGAGCAGGCCGGGCTCTCGGTCGACGACGCCGAGGCGACCCGGTCGGCGGTCTGCCTCACCGGCTGGTACCAGGCGCAGTGGTACAACGCCGAGTTCGTCGACGTCGTCGAGGCCGAGATCAGCCCCGGCGACCTCGACGAGGCCGTCCAGTTCCTGCTGCGGTACGGCGTCGAGGAGCAGGTCTTCCCCGACGCCGACGCCTCGGGGTTCGAGCTGGTCGGTGCCTTCCGGTCCGGCTTCCTGGAGGGCGGCGGGGCCTGCGGGATCGCGGGCTGAGCCCCGCCGTCAGAAGAGCGCGGCGGTGAGCTGACGGCGGGCCGACGCGACGCGGGGGTCGGCGTCGCCGACGACGGCGAAGAGCTCGACCAGGTGCTTGCGCGCCGCGTCCCGGTCCTCGCCCCCGGTGCGGCGGACCACGTCGAGCAGCCGGTCGAAGGCCGCCTCGATGTTGCCGGTGCCCAGGAGGAAGTCGGCGGCCCGGGTCTGCGCGGCGACGTCGTCGGGCGCGGCGTCCGCCGCGGCCAGCGCGTCCGGGCCCGCTTCCTCGGCGCGGCGGAACAGGTGCACCTGGCGCAGCGCGATGCCGGCGTCGGGGTGGTCGGGCTCCTCGGCCAGGATCGCCTCGTAGGCGGCCTCGGCCGCGGCGAGGTCTCCGCGCTCGAGGGCGGCCTCGGCGGCGTCCAGTCGCGGGTCCTCCGCCTCCTCCTGCGCGTCGGCGCCGGGGACCGCGCCCCCGGTGGTGGCCTGCACCAGCTCGGTGACGAACTGGCGGGCCTGCTCCTCGGGGATCGCGCCGGTGAACTCGGCGACCAGCTGCCCCTGCCACACCGCCTTGACGGCGGGGATCCCCTGGACGCGCAGCCCCTGCGCCAGCGCCGGGTTGGCCTCGACGTCGACCTTCGCCAGCACCCACGAGCCGCCGCCCTCGACGGCCAGCCGCTCGAGCACCGGGGAGAGCTGCTTGCACGGCCCGCACCACTCGGCCCACAGGTCGAGCACGACCGGCACCTGGAACGACCGGTCCAGCACCTCGGCCTGGAAGGTGGCCTCGGTGACGTCGACGACCGCACCACCCGGTGCGCCCGCCGGGGCGGCGGCGCTCGGCGGCGGGGCGGCCTGGGCGCGCGCCGCGGCCTCCGAGCGGGCCTTGACGGCGGCGAGGTCGACGGCGCCGGCCATGGCGGCGGCCATCTGGGCCTGCTGTGCCTGCGCGCGCGGGTCGGGACGTCCTGGGCGGGTGGGCTGCATGGGATCCATGATCCCACCGGTGGTTCCGGCACGGGGCCCGGAGGGTCCCTGCGGGGGACACCGGGAAGCCGCGCCGACAGATCAGGGACGGCACCCCGTCGCGGTTCGGCGGGTGAGCCGCCCTGCGAGGTCGGTGCACCGAGCGGAGGGCCGGAGGTCCTCCCGAGGCGTGCCGAGCACGGGCTCAGCGCACGCCGGGACGGCACCTGGCCGCGGTCGGAGCGCGGAGCGCGACGGTCAGAATCGCGCGGGCTCGGTGTAGCCACCCCACTCGGCGCGCAGGGCGTCGCAGATCTCGCCGAGCGTCGCCTCCGCGCGCGCGGCGTCGAGCATCGCGGGGACCATGTTCGCCTCCGTCCGCGACACCTCGACCATCCGCGCGACGGCCGCGCGGGCGGCGTCGTCGTCCCGCTGCCGCCGGCGGCCGGCCAGCTCGGCCTTCTGCTCGACCTCCACCTCGTGGCTGACCCGCAGGATGTCCAGCTTGTCGTGGGCGTCGACGGAGCCGGTGAGCGTGTTCACGCCGACCACCTTCTTGTCGCCCTTCTCCAGCGCCCGCTGGTATACGAACGCCGCCTCGGCGATCTCGCCGGTGAACCAGCCGTCCTCGATGCCGCGCAGGATGCCCGAGGTGATCGTGCCGTCGGTGCCCATGTCGCGGATGCGGGCGAAGATCTCCTCGGCCTGCCGCTCGAGGTCGTCGGTGAGCGCCTCGACGTACCAGGACCCGCCGAGCGGGTCGGCGACGTTCATGACGCCGGTCTCCTCGGCGATCACCTGCTGGGTGCGCAGCGCGATCTGCGCCGCCTTGGCGCTGGGCAGCGCGAGCACCTCGTCGAGGGCGTTGGTGTGCAGCGACTGCGTGCCGCCGAGGACGGCCGCGAGCGCCTCCACCGCCGTCCGGGTGATGTTGTTGTCCGGCTGCTGCGCGGTCAGGCTCACCCCCGCCGTCTGGGTGTGGAAGCGCAGTTGCTGGGCCTTCTCCGTCCGCGCGCCGTAGACGTCGCGCAGCCAGCGCGCCCAGATGCGGCGGGCGGCCCGGAACTTGGCGATCTCCTCGAAGAAGTCGATGTGCGCGTCGAAGAAGAAGGAGAGGCCGGGCGCGAAGGTCTCGATGTCCAGCCCCCGGTCCAGGCCCAGCTCCACGTAGGCGAAGCCGTCGGCCAGCGTGTAGGCGAGCTCCTGCGCGGCGGTCGAGCCGGCTTCGCGGATGTGGTAGCCCGAGACGCTGATCGGCTTGTACGCCGGGATGTGCTGGGCGCAGTACTCCATGAGGTCGCCGATCAGGCGCAGGTGCGGCTCCGGGGGGAAGAGCCACTCCTTCTGCGCGATGTACTCCTTGAAGATGTCGGTCTGCAGCGTGCCGTTGAGCCGGCCGATGTCGGCCCCCTGGCGCTCGGCGGCCACCAGGTACATGCAGAAGACCGGGACGGCGGGGCCGCTGATGGTCATCGACGTCGTCGTCGCCTCGAGGTCGATGCCGTCGAAGAGCGCGTCCATGTCGACGGCGGAGTCCACGGCGACGCCGCAGTGCCCGACCTCGCCGAGGCTGCGGGGGTCGTCGGAGTCGCGGCCCATGAGCGTGGGCATGTCGAAGGCCACGGACAGGCCGCCGCCGCCCTCGGCCAGGATCATCTTGTAGCGCTCGTTGGTCTGCTTGGCGTTCCCGAAGCCCGCGAACTGCCGGATGGTCCAGGCCCGGCCGCGGTAGCCGGTGGCGTGCAGCCCCCGGGTGAAGGGGAACTCCCCTGGGTAGCCGATCCGCTCGAACCCCTCGACGGCGCTCTCGTCGGCCGGGCCGTACACCGGGTCGACCTCGACGCCGGAGAGCGTGGTGAAGTCCGCCTCCCGGACCCGCCCCGCGGCGAGCGCCGCGTCGTACCGCTGCTGCCACCGCTGCCGGGCGTCGTCGCTCATGCCGAGATGCTAGGACGTCCAACTATCGTGTGTCGAGCGTCACGGCGCGTCGTCCGCGACGTCCCCGGCCCCGAGCCGGACCCGGCGCAACGTCGTGAACAGCACCTCCTGCTCCTCCTCCGCGAGGTCCCCCAGCCCGAAGTCGAGATCGGTGAGCGCCCGCGTCCCCTCCGCCACGACGGCGCGGCCGCGTGCGGTGATCGCCGCGAGGACACCGCGGCCGTCGGCGGGGTTGGGGCGGCGGTCGACGTACCCGGCGGCCACCAGCCGGTCGATGGCGTTGGTGACGCTGGTCGGGTGGACCATCAGCCGGCTGCCGATCACCTTCAGCGGCAGCTCCCCCGACCGGCTGAAGGTGAGGAGGACGAGCACCTCGTAGCGGGCGAAGGTCAGCTCCAGCGGTCGCAGGACCGCGTCGAAGCGGGCGAGCAGGATCTGCTGGACGCGGAACACCGACGTCGCCGCCCGCATCGCCGACGACGGGCCGAAGTGCTCCTCCCACCTCTCCCCGGCGCGTTCGATCGGGTCGAACGGCAGCCCCAGCGGTCGGACCATGCGGCGCACGGTACCGCTCGGTGGGCGGGGATCCCGGCGTGGCCCGACGGCTCCCCGTCACCGCCGCCGGTGCACGAGGGTTGCGCACGGTGGCGACCCTCCGCATCGTCGAGACCGGCGACGCGCGCCGCGCCGGCGACCCGGCCCAGGGGCACCCCGGGTCCCTAGGTTGCCTCTCCGCGGGGGGACACCCACCCCGGGAGGCTTCGATGAGGTCCAGGCTGTTGACAGGCGCGGTGGCTCTGAGCGCCGCGGGCCTGCTGGCGGTACCGGCGACGGCAGGCGCCCACGGCGGCGGCCACGCGGAAGTGATCGAAGCGCAGGACGACTGCGACCCGACCAGCTTCGACGAGGCGGTGGGACCAGGCACTTGCGTCGGTGACGGCGACACCACGTTCGACGAGTTCGTCGAGGAACTGCTCGACGACGGCGAGCACGGGAAGTGGCGGTTCCACCCGGATCGGACCACGGTGCGCCACGGCGATCCGCTGCACGTCGTGGGCGTCGGCGGGGAGTTCCACACGTTCACCGAGGTCGCGCGCTTCGGCGGGGGCTGCGTGGACGACGTCAACGCGCTGCTGGGACTCACCCCCGTCGCCGAGTGCGCCGACCTCGTGGAAGTGCAGCCCGGGGTGTCCGTTCCGCGCGGCTTCGTCGAGACCGGCGTGCCACCGGGCGGGCACCACGTGGTCGAGCACCTGGAGCCCGGGGTGCACAAGTTCGAGTGCCTCATCCATCCGTGGATGCAGTCGACGGTCACCGTGCGCAAGTAGTCGCCCGACGGACCCGTCGGCGACCGGGCAGCCACGCGGCGGGCCCCTGGGGCCGCGGTGGCGGGGTCCGGCGGCTGTGGCCCACCGCTGCCTCGATCAGCGCAGCGGTGGGCGCAGCGGCGGGACGTGCCGCACGCCGAACACCTCGCGCAGCGCCACGCGGGCGGCGTTGTCGCCGCAGGCCCCGTGGACGGCGGGCCCGGGCGGGGTGGCCGACGACGCGAGGTACACCCCGCGCACCGGCGTCTTGTAGGTGTTCCAGCGCGGCACCGGGCGGGCCAGCATCTGGCGCAGGGTGGCCTGGCCGTTGGAGATGTCGCCGCCCCGGTAGGTGGGGTTCCACTGCTCCATCTGGACGGCGGTCTTGGTGGCGCGCTCGACGACGGTGTCCCGGAACCCGGGTGCGAACCGCTCCACCTGCCGCTCGATCGCGTCCGTCATGTCGGCGTCGGACGCGTGCGGCACGTGCACGTAGGCCCAGAAGATGTGCCCGCCCTCGGGCGCACGGCGGGGGTCCGGCACGGTCGGCTGCACGGCGAGCACGTAGGGGCGGTCGGTGAGCCGGCCCTCGTTGGGCGCCCGCTCCCCCGCGATCGTCTCCTCGAGGTCGCCGGCGACGTGGATCGTCCCGGCCCGCCGGACGTCTGGGTTGGTCCACGGCACCGGCTCCGAGAGGATCCAGTCGATCTTGAACACCCCCGGCCCGTGCCGGTAGCGCCCCACCCAGCGGCGGTAGCCCTCGTGCACCCGGTCGCCGGCCATGCGGACGAACGCCTCGGGGGTGGTGTCGAGCAGGACGGCGGGCACGCCCTCGAACTCGCGCAGGTCGGTGACCAGGTGCCCGGTGACCACCTCGCCGCCCTGCTCCTCGAGCGCCGTCACCATGGCGTCGGCGAGCCGCTGCGACCCACCCTCGATCAGCGGCCAGCCGACGTGGTGGGACAGCATCGTCAGCAGCATGCCCAGGGCCGAGGTGAGCGGCTGGCTGAGGTCGAGCATGCCGTGGGCGGCGGCGCCCCCGAGCAGCGCTCGCCCCTTGTCGGTCTCGAAGTACCGGTGCGCCAGCCAGCTCACGTTCGGCAGGCCGGTCAGCCCGAACCGGGCGATCTGCGGCACGCTGCGGGTCGGCAGGCTCCGCAGCCGGCTGGTGAGGAAGAAGTCGACGACGTCGGTGCCGTGCTCGACCAGCGGCTCGAACAGCCGCCGGTAGGCCGCCGCGTCCACGCCCAGGCCGGCTGCGGTCTCCTCCAGGGAGCGGTGCGAGACCGCCGCCCGCCCGCCGTCCAGGGGGTGGGCGTAGTTGACCTCCGGGTGCACGAGGCGCACCCCGCGCGACGGCAGGTCGAACTCGCGGAAGAAGGGCGCCGCGACGGCCAGCGGCTGCACCGTCGAGCAGACGTCGTGGTGGAAGCCCGGGCACATGAGCTCCTCGGTGCGCATGCCGCCGCCGGGGCGCTCGCCCGCGTCCACCACCTGCACCCGCAGGCCCGCGGCTGCCAGCCGGAGCGCCGCGGCCAGGCCGTTGGGTCCCGCTCCGACGACGACGGCGTCCGGCTTCCCGTTCACCCGTCCATCCTGGCCGCCCCGCGTCGGACCCGCCCGGTCAGCGGCTACAGCTGGCCGAGCAGCTCGTCCGCGGCGCGGTACGGGTCGGTCCCGCCGCCGACCACCGCGTCGGCCAGGGCGCCGAGAGCCGCCGAGCCGCGCACGTCGCCCATCCGCTCCCGCAGGGTGGCCAGCGCGATCGCCTCGATCTCGCGGGCGGCCCGCTCGCTGCGCCGGCGGTGCCCCTCGCCCGAGGACTCCAGCCACTGCCGGTGCTCCTCGATCCTCACCAGGACCTCGTCGATGCCGTTGTCGGTGTCGCGGGCGGCCACCGTGCGGCAGATCGGCGGGCGCCAGTGCCCGGCCTCGGAGTGCCGCCCGCCGAGGGAGAGCATGTAGCGCAGGTCGCGGACGGTCTGGTCCGCGCCGTCCCGGTCGGCCTTGTTCACCACGAAGACGTCGGCGACCTCGAGGATGCCGGCCTTCGCGGCCTGGATGCCGTCGCCCATGCCCGGCGCGACGAGCACGAGGGTGGTGTCGGCGAGCGAGGCGATCTCCAGCTCGGACTGGCCGACGCCCACGGTCTCGACGAGCACGACGTCGCAGCCGGCCGCGTCGAGGACCCGCAGCGCCTGCGGGGTGGCCCACGACAGCCCGCCGAGGTGGCCGCGGGAGGCCATCGAGCGGATGAAGACGCCGCTGTCGCCGGCGTGGTCCTGCATGCGCACGCGGTCACCGAGCAGCGCGCCCCCGGAGAAGGGCGACGACGGATCGACGGCGAGGACCCCGACCCGCTTGCCGGCCTGCCGCAGCGCGCGGACCAGCGCGGTGGTCGACGTCGACTTGCCGACGCCCGGGGACCCGGTGAGCCCGATGACCTGCGCGTGGCCGGTGTGCGGGGTCAGCGCGGCGGCCACCTCGCGCAGCGCGGGGCTCGCGTCCTCCACCAGGGAGATGAGCCGGGCCACCGACCGGGCGTCGCCCTCGCGGGCGCGCTCGACCAGGGTCGGGACGTCGGTGGACCGCCGGGAGCGGCGCCCGCGAGGGGCGCCCGGAGCCGGCGTCTGGACCGCGGTCCCCTCTGTCGTCACGCCTTCGCGGGCACGTGCAGGATCAGCGCGTCGCCCTGGCCACCGCCACCGCAGAGCGCGGCCGCGCCGACGCCGCCACCGCGGCGGCGCAGCTCCAGCGCGAGGTCCAGGACGATCCGGGCGCCGCTCATGCCGATCGGGTGGCCCAGGGCGATGGCACCACCGTTGGGGTTCACCTTCTCCGGGTCGATGCCGAGCTCGCGGGTCGAGACGATGCCGACGGCGGCGAAGGCCTCGTTCAGCTCGACCAGGTCGAGGGACTTCGGGTCGATGCCCTCGCGCTCGCAGGCCTTCTGGATCGCCCGCGACGGCTGGCTCTGCAGCGTGGCGTCCGGCCCGGCGACGACGCCGTGCGCACCGATCTCGGCGATCACGGTGCAACCGAGCTCGGCGGCCTTCTCGGCGCTCATGACGACGACCGCGCAGGCGCCGTCGGAGATCTGCGAGGCGGTGCCGGCCGTGATCGTGCCGTCCTTCGCGAAGGCCGGCTTGAGCTTGGAGAGGCTCTCCGCAGTGGTGTCGGGGCGGATGCCCTCGTCCTCGCGGAACTCGATCGGGTCGCCCTTGCGCTGCGGGATGAGGACGGGGGTGATCTCCTCGTCGAAGACGCCGTCCTTCGCGGCGCGGGCGGCCTTCTGGTGGCTCGCCGCGGCGAACTCGTCCTGCTCCTCGCGGGTCAGGTCGTAGCGGCTGTTCGCCTGCTCGGTGAGCGCGCCCATCGCCACCTGGTCGAAGGTGTCCGAGAGGCCGTCGTGGGCCATCGAGTCGATGAGCGTCGTGTCGCCGTACTTGGTGCCCGTGCGGGAGCCCGCCAGCAGGTGCGGCGCCTGCGTCATCGACTCCATGCCACCGGCGACGACCACGTCGTACTCACCGGCGCGGATGAGCTGGTCGGCCAGCGCGATGGCGTTCATGCCGGAGAGGCAGACCTTGTTGATGGTCAGCGACGGCACCGACATGGGGATGCCGCCGGCGACCGCGGCCGGGCGGGCGGGGTTCTGCCCGGCGCCGGCCTGGATGACCTGACCCATGATCACGTAGTCGACCTGGTCGCCGGAGATGCCGGCGCGCTCGAGCGCGGCCTTGATGGCGACACCGCCGAGGTCGGCCGCCGAGAAGTCCTTGAGCGAGCCGAGGAGCCGCCCCATCGGGGTGCGGGCGCCGCTGACGATGACCGAGCGGGACATGCTGCCTCCAGTGCCGGGCCGCCGCCGGTGGCGACCACGTTGTCGGGACGCACCGCGACGGTGGTACCGGCGCGGCGTCGGGCCTCCCGGGAAGGATAGGACGGGCTCCGGACCGGCGGCAGGGCCGGACGAGTGGCCGCGGTCACGTCGCCGGGGTGAGGCGCGCCACATCGACCTGTCGTCTCAGACGTCTTGGCGGCAATATGCGTCGGGTGAGCAACGACGCCGCCCGCCCCGGCCTGCCCGAGGGCCTGCTGACGACCATCGACCACGTGGGCATCGCCGTCCCCGACCTGGACGAGGCGATCGCCTTCTACGCCCGCGCCTTCGGGGTGCACTCGGTGCACGAGGAGACGAACGAGGAGCAGGGCGTGCGCGAGGCCATGCTCGCCGTCGGCACCGGCGAGACCAGGATCCAGCTGCTCGCGCCGCTGACCCCCGACTCCACCATCGCCACGTTCATCGGCCGCTCCGGCCCCGGCCTGCAGCAGCTCGCCTTCCGGGTCGACGACGTCGAGGCGGTGAGCGCCACGCTGCGCGAGCGCGGACTGCGGCTGCTCTACGACACGCCCAAGCGCGGCACGTCGGACAGCCGCGTGAACTTCGTCCACCCCAAGGACGCCGGCGGCGTCCTCGTCGAGCTCGTCGAGCCGGCCCCGACCTCCGCGCGCTGACCACCCCGAGCCGCCCGGTTACCCATCGGTAACCTCTCCGCACCCGCACCGCCCTCCGAGCCTGGCCGACGACGGCCACCTATGACCCAGGAGTTCGCGTGAACGAGATCAGGGACGCCATCCTCGCCGACCAGCTGGACGCCCTCGGCGGCCTGGCCGTGCCGGAGTCCTACCGCGCCGTGCTGGTCCGCAAGGACGAGCAGGACATGTTCGTGGGCCTGACCACGAAGGAGAAGGACCCGCGCAAGTCCCTCCACGTCGAGGAGGTCCCCACCCCGGAGCTCGGCCCGGGCGAGGCGATCGTGGCCGTCATGGCGTCCTCGGTGAACTACAACACCGTCTGGACGTCGATCTTCGAGCCGGTCTCCACCTTCGGCTTCCTCGAGCGCTACGGCCGCGTCTCCGAGCTCACCAAGCGGCACGACCTGCCCTACCACGTGGTGGGCTCCGACCTGGCCGGCGTCGTCCTGCGCGTGGGCCCCGGCGTGAACAAGTGGAAGCCGGGCGACGAGGTCGTCGCGCACTGCCTCTCCGTGGAGCTCGAGGACCCGGCCGGCCACGACGACACGATGATGGACCCGCAGCAGCGCATCTGGGGCTTCGAGACCAACTTCGGCGGTCTCGCCGAGCTGGCCCTGGTCAAGAGCAACCAGCTCATGCCCAAGCCCGCCCACCTCTCCTGGGAGGAGGCCGCCAGCCCCGGCCTGGTCAACTCGACCGCCTACCGCCAGCTGGTGAGCAAGAACGGCGCCAACATGAAGCAGGGCGACACCGTGCTCATCTGGGGCGCCTCGGGCGGCCTGGGGTCCTACGCCACCCAGATGGCGCTCAACGGCGGCGCGATCCCGGTGTGCGTGGTCAGCAGCCCGGAGAAGGCCGAGATCGTCCGGAAGATGGGCGCCGAGCTGGTCATCGACCGATCCGCCGAGGGCTACCAGTTCTGGAAGGACGACGACACCCAGGACCCCAAGGAGTGGCAGCGCTTCGGGAAGAGGATCCGTGAGCTGACCGGTGGTGAGGACGTCGACATCGTCTTCGAGCACCCGGGCCGGGAGACCTTCGGCGCCAGCGTCTACGTGGCCAAGAAGGGCGGGACGATCATCACCTGCGCCTCGACCACGGGGTACATGCACGAGTACGACAACCGGTACCTGTGGATGAACCTCAAGAAGATCCTGAGCTCGCACTTCGCCAACTACAAGGAGGCGTGGGAGGCCAACCGGCTCATCGACAAGGGCCTCATCCACCCCACCCTGTCGAAGGTCTACCCGATGGAGGAGGTCGGCCAGGCCGCTCTCGACGTCCACCGCAACGCCCACCAGGGCAAGGTCGGCGTCCTGACCCTCGCCCCCCAGGAAGGGCTCGGGGTCAAGGACGCCGAGAAGCGCGCCAAGCACATCGACGCGATCAACCGCTTCCGCGGGATCTGAAGAAGGACCCCGTCCTCCTCACCCCCGCAGGCTCGGGGTGAGCCTCTGGACGGGGCCGTTCCCGTTCGTCGCCTGGGGCCGGGCCGCGCTGCGGCCCGGCCCCCTGCGCGTCACCCGGCGTGTCGCCCGGGACCACCGGGACAGCTGTGGCGCACCGGGCCCAGGACGATGACGTGCTCCTGCCCTTCTGCGAGGATGAACCCATGAGCGACCCCCGCCGTGATATGCCGATGCACGAGGCCCAGCACTCGTTCGACGTGGTCCTGCGGGGGTACGACCGCAGCCAGGTCGCCGACACGATCGAGCGGCTGGAGGCAGACTTCCGCATCGCGCTCGCCGACCGCGACGCCGCCGTCGCCCGCTCCAGCGACCTGGCCAGCCAGCTCTCGGCGCTCCACGGCGAGATCGAGTCGCTGCGCCGCAAGGCCGCCAGCGCCGCCGCTCCCACGTTCGAGAACATCAGCGAGCGCATCCAGCACATGCTGCAGCTGGCCGAGGAGGAGGCGGGCGAGATCCGCCGCGCCGCCGAGGTCGACGCGATGGCCGTCCGCGAGCAGACCGCCGCCGAGGAGCGGGCGCTGCTGGAGCGCCACGCCGCCGGGCAGGCCGAGGTCGAGCGGATGATCGCCGAGGCGCGGCACAGCGCCGAGCAGATCGCGCAGAAGGCCCAGCAGCGGGCCGACGAGCTGGTCGCCAAGGCCCAGGAGCGGGTCGCCCGGCTCGACGCCGAGTCCCAGGCCCGCCGCGCCAAGGTCGAGGAGGACTTCGACATCGCGCAGCGCGCCCGCCGGGCCGAGGCCGCGCGGGTCGAGGAGGAGCGCGAGCGCGTCTCCACCCAGGCCGCCCGCCAGCGGATCTCCGCCGCCGAGCAGCACGCCGCGCAGCTGGTCGCCGACGCCGAGGCCCGCGCCGAGGCCATCCGCGAGGTCCGCGACGAGCTCACCAGCCGGCTCGTGCAGGCCCGCCGCCTGCTCGACAGCCTGCCCGACCTGGGCGACCGGGCCCAGCAGTCCCGTGACGACGCCGAGGCCGAGCGCCGCCCGCAGCCGACCGCGCGCACCGCCGGGGCCGCTCCCCAGCAGCCCGCCCGGCAGGGCGACCGGCCGCAGCAGGCGGCACCGCAGCAGGCCCCGGCCCAGCCGACGACCGCCCCGCAGACGGCTCCGGCCGCACAGGCCGACCGCCCGGAGGCGACCGCTGATCAGTCCCCCGCCCAGGTCGCCGGCCCCCAGACGGGGCAGCAGCCGGCCGTCGCCCGGGGCGAGGGCGAGGCCGCGGCGGCCCGCCAGCCCACCCGCATCGACCCGGTGACCGCCACCTTCCCGGCGGTCCAGCGCGCCGAGCCGACCACCCGGGCGCTGCCGCTGCCGCCGCGGCCCACCACGGGCGGGACCCCGGCCGCGCAGGACGAGTCGACGACGGAGTCGGTGGACGAGCCGGTGGGCCGCTCCTGAGCCCGGGGGCCCGGCGCGGGCTCTGGCCCGTCGTGGCGCTGACCCTCGCGCTGCTGCTGGGCCTCCTCGCCGCGCCGGTACGCGCCGCGGCCGAGGAGCCCGGCGAGGGGCTGCTGCGGGTCGCCCACCTCTCCCCCGACACTCCCGCGGTGGATGTCGCGCTGACCCCCGCGGCACCGCCCGGGAAGGTCCTCACCGACCCGGGCCCGGTGGTCGCGCCCGGGCTGCGGTACGGCGAGGTGGACGCGTACACGGAGCTGCCCGCGGGCGCCTACGCGGTCAGCATCCGGGCCGCCGGCGCACCGTCGTCCACCCCGCCGGTGCTCTCCACGCGCCTCGAGCTCTCCCCCGGGCAGGCGCGGACCGTCGTGCTCGCCGGCGCCTTCGCCGACCTCGCCCTGCAACCGGTCGAGGACGACCTGAGCGCCCCACCCGCCGGGGAGGCCCGCGTCCGGGTGCTCGCGGCCGCACCCGCCGCCGGCCCGCTCGACGTCCTGGTGCCCGGTGGGCCGCGGCTCTCGGCCGGGCTCGCCTCGCCCGGCGCCGGCCCCGCCGTGACCGTCCCCGGCGGTCGCTACCGGGCCCTCGTGCCGACGACCGGCGACGAGGCCGAGCTCGACCTGCCCGCCAGCTCGGTGCGCACGGTGCTCGCCCTGGAGCGCCCCGGGGGCGGCGTGGAGCTGCGGGTGGTGGCCGACGCCTCGGGGCCCGCCGTCCGGCCCGTGGGTGCGGTGGAGGCCGGGGGCGGCCCGGCCGGGCTCCTCACCGGCTGGCTGCCCCGCGCGGTCGCCGTCGCGACGGCGGCCCCGCGGCTCGCCGTCGAGCGGCTGCCGACCGCCGCTCCCGTGCGCCTGCGCGTTCCCGCCGCGGGCATCGAGGCGCCCGTGGTCGGCGCCGGCCTCGACGACGCGGGCGCCCTCGTCCCGCCGGCGGACCCCTCGAGGGTCGGCTGGTTCACCGGCGGCCCCGTCCCGGGCTCCCCCGGTCCCGCGGTCCTCGCCGGGCACGTGGACGGCGGCGGGCGCGCGGGGGCGCTGGGCGCGCTCGCCGGGCTCTCCCCCGGCGACGAGGTGCTCGTCGACCGGGCCGACGGCAGCGTGGCCCGCTTCCGCGTCACCGCCACCGAGCGGTACGCCAAGGCGGCCTTCCCGGGGACGACCGTCTACGCGCCGACCCCGGCCGCGGAGCTCCGGTTGATCACCTGCGGCGGCGCGTTCGACGCGGCGGCGGGGAGCTACCTCGACAACGTGGTGGTCTCGGCCGAGCTCGTGACCTGAGGGAACGGCCCCGCTGCAGGCGCCCGCGCCGAGCTCGCGAGGCGTAAGGGGCAGCGGGGTCCTTCTTCAGCGACGGCGGGTGCGGGAGCGCCAGCAGGCCGTGTGCCAGTGCCGGCGCCGGTCGGCCGCCGAGTCGACGTCCCAGGGCTCGAGATCGGAGTCCCGGACGAAGGCGGGCCAGGTCACCACGTGCGGCGTGCCGGGGCGGATCTCCTGGTCGCAGCCCGGGCAGCGGTAGCTCTTCCCGGTGGCGGCGCCGGTGATGGCCCGGACGACCCAGTCGCCGTCGGATGCCTCCTCGACCTGCTCGGAACGACGGACCGGGTCGCGTCCCGGAGGACGCGACCCGGTCCGTGGACGGCGACGGGGCACCCGTCAGCGGGCGGCGTAGTCCCGGAACCCGCGACCGGTCTTGCGGCCGAGGTATCCGGCGGTGACCAGGTGCTCCAGCAGCGGCGCCGGCGCGAACCCGGGCTCCCGGAACTCGGTGTAGAGCTCCCGTTCGATCGCGAGCGAGACGTCGAGGCCGACGACGTCCAGCAGCTCGAAGGGGCCCATCGGGTAACCGCAGCCGACCTTCATGGCGGCGTCGATGTCGTCGGCGGTGGCGTAGTGCGCCTCCAGCATCTTCACCGCGTCGTTCAGGTACGGGAAGAGCAGCGCGTTCACGATGAAGCCGGCGCGGTCGGTGCAGGAGACGGCGTGCTTGCCGAGCTGCGCCGAGACCGCGTGGATCGTCGCGGCCGCGTCGGGAGCGGTGGAGATCGTCGAGACCACCTCGACCAGCTTCATGACCTGCGCGGGGTTGAAGAAGTGCATGCCCACCACGTCGGCCGGGCGGCCGCTGGCCTTGGCGCACTCGATGACCGGCAGGCTCGAGGTGGTGGTGGCGAGCACCGCGCCGGGCTTGGCGATCTCGCCGAGGTTGGCGAAGAGCGCCTCCTTCACCGGCAGCGACTCGATCACGGCCTCGATGACCAGGTCGCGGTCGGCGAGGTCGTCCAGCGACGTCGTCCCGGCGACCCGGCCGAGGATCTCCTCCTTGGCCGCCTCCTCGAGGCGGCCGCGCACGACCTGCTTGTCCAGGGACTTGGTGAGCGCCTTCGTGACGCCCTCGACCTTCTCGGGCGAGCGGGCGACGAAGCGCACGTCGTACCCGCCCTTGGCGACGACCTCGATGATGCCCGTGGCCATCGTGCCCGAGCCGACGACGCCGACGGTCCGCACGTCGCGGGCGCCCGCAGCGGCGCCGCCCGGCATCGGGGTCTGCGCGTCCGCGACGACCTCGGCCGAACCGGGCTCTGCGTAGGTGTAGAAGCCGCGACCGGACTTCCGGCCCAGCAGTCCCGCGGTCATCATCTGCTTGATGACCGGGCTGGGCGCGTGCAGCCGGTTCCGCGACTGCTTGTACATCGTGTCGAGGATCTCGTAGGCGGTGTCGATGCCGATCAGGTCCATGAGCGAGAGCGGCCCCATGGGGAGCCCGCAGCCCAGGCGCATCGCGGCGTCGATGTCCTCGCGGGAGGCGTAGCGGTTCTCGTACATCGAGACCGCGTGGTTGAGGTAGCCGAACAGCAGCGCGTTGGCGATGAACCCGGCCTTGTCGCCGATGGTGACGTCGACCTTGCCCAGGCGCTCGGCCAGCGCCTCGACGGTCTCGACGACCTCGGGCTCGGTGACCACGGTGCGGACGACCTCGACGAGCTTCATCACCGGGGCGGGGTTGAAGAAGTGCATCCCGATGACCTTGCTCGGCCGGCCGGTGACCACCGAGAGCTCGGTCACGGAGAGGCTGGAGGTGTTGGTCGCCAGGATCGTGTCCGGCGGGCAGATCTTGTCCAGCTTGGCGAAGGTGTCGGCCTTGAGCTCCATGCGCTCGGGGATGGCCTCGATCACCAGCTCCGCGGTCGCGAGGTCCTCCAGCGAGGTGGAGAAGCGGATCCGCTCGAAGATGGCGTCGCGGTCGGCCGGGTCGAGCTTGCCGCGGGCGACCGCCCGGTCGGTCGACTGCTCCAGGTGCCCGCGACCGCGCTCGAGCGCCTCGTCGGTGACCTCGACGGCGGTGACCGACAGCCCCGCCCGCGCCAGCACCTCGGTGATGCCGGCACCCATGGTGCCCAGCCCCACGACGCCGACCTCGTTCAGTTCCCTGGCCACGTTGCCGTCTCCCATCGCCGGTGATCGCGGGAAGTCTCTCATCACGACGACCAGCGCTCCCCGGCCCCTCCGCTCCGGCTCGGTGGGGGCGGAGGGGCCCCGGTCAGAACAGCCGCTGGGAGGGGTCGTCGGTGCCCTTGAGGACGGCGTAGTCCACGGTGACGCAGTCGATCCCCCGGTCCTGCGCCAGCACGCGCGCCTGCGGCTTGATCTCCTGCGCGGCGAAGACGCCCTTCACCGGGGCCAGCAGCGGGTCGCGGTTGAGCAGGTCGAGGTAGCGGGTGAGCTGCTCGACGCCGTCGATCTCGCCCCGCCGCTTGATCTCCACCGCGACGACCCCGCCGTCGGCGTCCCGGCAGAGCAGGTCCACCGGGCCGATCGCCGTCGGGTACTCCCGCCGCACCAGGGTCCAGCCCTGCCCGAAGGTCTCCACGTGCAGGGCCAGCAGCCGCTGCAGCTCGGCCTCGACGCCGTCCTTCTGCAGCCCGGGGTCGACGCCGAGCTCCTGGGCGTGGTCGTGCAGCACCTCGTCGATGCTGATGATCAGCTGCTCGCCCGCCTTGTTCGTCACCGTCCAGGTGCCCGCGCCGTCGGAGAGCGCCTCGTCCAGCCGGCACGGCGGGCTCATCCAGTTCAGCGGCTTGTAGGCGCGGTCGTCCGCGTGCACCGACACCGAGCCGTCGGCCTTGACCAGGAGGAGGCGGGTCGCCATGGGCAGGTGGGCGGTGAGCCGGCCGACGTAGTCGACGGAGCAGCGGGCGATGACCAGACGCACGGGCGCCGACGGTACCGGCCCGCGTCGGCGCCGCCGACCCGAGCCTCCGGCACATCCTGCGGCTGAGCCCCGACGTCATCACGCTCGACATCGGGCTGGTCATGGGGCTGCACGGCGACCCCGCCCGTCTTGCCATGATCTCGGCCCTGATCTCGGCCCTGATCTCGGCCCTGATCTCGGCCATGGTGACGTTCGCGGGAGAGACCGGCGCCCGGCTGGTCGCCGAGGGCGTCGAGCAGGCCGCCGAGCGCGATGCCCTGGTCACCCGCGGGGTCCGCTACGGGCAGGGCTACCTGTTCGGCCGGCCGCGGCCGGCGGCCGAGGTCCTCCAGGGCCTCCCGGCGTGAACCCCCGCGCGGAACCTCCCGGGCGCCCCCACCCGTCGTACGCGGTATGAGCACCCGTCCCCTGCGCGCCGTCACCTTCCTGGTCCTGGCCCTGCTCCTGAGCGCCTGCGCCGACGCCGCGGGCGGTGGCGCCGGCCGTGCGCCCGCCGCCGATCCGTCGCCGTCCCCCGCGGAGGAGGACGCCACCGTCGTGCTGCAGGTGAGCGAGGTCGGTGGCTTCACCACGCCGGCCATGCTGGCCGGCCGGCTGCCGTCGGCGACCCTCTACGCCGACGGCCGGCTCATCACCGACGGGCCGGTCATCGCCATCTGGCCCGCCCCGGCGCTGCCCAACCTGCAGGTGTACCGGCTCGGGGACGGCGGGGTGCGCGACCTCGTCGACCGGGCGGTGGCCGCCGGTGTCACCGAGACCGGCGACCTCGGCAGCCCGCCGGTCGCGGACGTGACCAGCACCCGGTTCACCGTCCGCACCGGCGGGGAGACGGTCACCCGCGAGGTGTACGCCCTCGGCGTGCGGCCCGAGCGGGAGCCGGACGGCGGGCTGCCGACCGGGTTCGACACCGGGATCACCGAGGAGCAGGCGGCCGCGCGCGCCCGGCTCGCGGAGCTCGCCGAGGCGCTGCGCGACCCGGTCGCCGCGCTGGGTGCCGACCGGGTGTCCGGCCCCGAGCCGTACCAGCCCGACGCCGTCGCGGCGGTGGTGAGCCCCTACGTCGAGGTGGACCCGGCCCAGCCGGAGCTGCCGTGGCCGGGGCCGGAGCTCCCGGGCGAGCCGATCGGGCCGGGCATCACCTGCGTGACGGCCACCGGCGAGCAGGCGCAGGCGGTGCTCGAGGCGGCGGCGGAGGGCAGCTCGGCCACCCCCTGGGTCGGGGACGACGGGTCGCGGTGGTCGGCGCAGCTGCGGCCGCTGCTGCCGCACGAGTCCGGCTGCGCGGACCTGACCGAGGGATGACCGACGGGCCCGGACCTCCTGGGAGGTCCGGGCCCGTGCAGGGGTGTTCTCAGGCGGTCGCGGGCTCCCGCAGGTCGGCGTCGACGCCGCCGCGGTCCTCGACCGGGGCCAGCGGGTCGACCGTCCTCGTCGAGCGGTAGCGCTCGAGGTCGAGGATGCCCTCCCGCCGGGCCACGATCGTGGGCACCAGCGCCTGACCGGCGACGTTGACCGCGGTGCGCCCCATGTCGAGGATCGGGTCGACGGCCAGCAGCAGGCCCACGCCGGCCAGCGGCAGGCCGAGGGTGGACAACGTGAGGGTCAGCATGACCACCGCGCCGGTGACGCCCGCGGTGGCGGCCGAGCCGATGACCGACACCAGGGCGATGAGCAGGTAGTCGGTGAGGCCCAGGTCCACCCCGAAGAACTGGGCGACGAAGATCGCCGCGAGCGCGGGGTAGATCGCCGCGCAGCCGTCCATCTTCGTCGTCGCGCCCAGCGGGACGGCGAACGAGGCGTAGGACCGCGGGACGCCGAGGTTCTGCTCGGTCACCCGCTCGGTCACCGGCAGCGTGCCGATCGAGGAGCGCGAGACGAAGGCCAGCTGGATCGCCGGCCAGGCGCCCGCGAACCAGCGCAGCGGCGAGAGGCCGTGGGCGCGCAGGAGCACCGGGTAGACGACGAAGAGCACGATCGCCAGACCCGCGTAGACGGCCCCGGCGAAGACGCCGAGCGAGCCCAGGGACTCCCAGCCGTAGCTGGCGACGGCGTTGCCGATCAGGCCGACGGTGCCCAGCGGCGCCAGGAGGATGACCCACCACAGCACCTTCTGGACGACGGCGAGCGCCGAGCGGACGACGCCGAGGAAGGGCTCGGCCGCCTCGCCGACCTTGAGCACCGCGATGCCGATGACGGCGGCGATGACGATCAGCTGGAGGACGTTGAACGACAGGGCCCCCTCCGCGGAGCCCTGCAGGCCCAGGATGTTGCCGGGGACGATGCCGTTGAGGAAGTCGAACCAGGAGCCGGTGCGGCCGGGGTCGGCCTGCGCCGCGGCGTCGACCGAGCTGTTGCGGCCGGGCTGGGTGAGCAGGCCGAGCCCGATCCCGATGGCGACGGCGATCAGCGCGGTGATCGCGAACCAGAGCAGCGTCTGGGCGGCGAGTCTCGCGGCGTTGGAGACCTGCTTGAGGTTCGCGATGCTGACGATCACCGCGGTGACGATCAGCGGCGGGACGAGGGTCTTCAGCAGCGTGACGAAGGTGCCGCCGATGGTCTGGAGGGTGCTGGTGAGCCAGTTGGGCGAGCCGTCGGCGACGGGGCCGATCTCACGGGCGACGAAGCCGAGGGCGACGCCAAGGACCAGGGCGAGGAGGACCTGCGCCGCGAAGGGCACGCGGCGGAGACGAGCGAGCACGGGGGTGTTTCCGTTCTGGATGAGGGAGGACCGGGCGGGGGCGCGTCAGCCCCGACAGCGGTCCACCGTCACGCGGCCGAAGTCGACGGTCCGCCGCCGCGTCAGGCCCCAGATGTTCTGCACGCGTGGGTCAGGGCTTCCCGGCGCCCGCGCATTCCGCGCTGTGGCCGGCTTCACCGTGGGTCCTTCTTCAGTCCGGCCAGACGGGGCGGCGCTTCTCCAGGAAGGAGGCCATGCCCTCGCGCGCGCCGGGCAGCTGACTCGCCGCCGCCATGACCTCGATCGCGGTCGCGTAGGCGTCGCGCTCGGGGCGGTCCAGCTGGGCGTACATCGTCTGCTTGCCCCAGGCCTTGCTCGCCCGCGAGCCACGGGTGGCCCGCTCCACCAGCTCGTCGACGGCGGCGTCCAGCTCGGCGTCGGGCACCACGCGGTTCACCAGCCCCCAGTCCAGCGCCGTCGCGGCGTCGATGACGTCGCCGGTCAGCGCCAGCTCCATGGCGCGCTTGCGGCCGACGTTGCGGGCGATCGCCACCATGGGCGTGTGGCAGAACCAGCCGCCCTTGCCGCCGGGTGCGGCGAAGCCCGCGGAGTCTGCGGCGACGGCGAGGTCGCAGGAGGCCACCAGCTGGCAGCCGGCCGCCGTCGCGAGGGCGTGCACGCGCGCCACGACGACCTGCGGCACGTCCTGGACGGTCTGCATCAGCTCGGTGCACAGCTGCAGCAGGCTGCGCACCTCGGGCAGCGAGGCCCCGGCGACGTCGGCGAAGTCGTGACCCGCGCTGAACACCGGCCCCTCGGCGCCGAGCACGACGGCCGCGGCGTCGCTCTCGCCCGCCTCGGTGACCGCGGCGAGCAGCTGCGTGAGGTGCTCGCGGGAGAGCGCGTTGCGCTTCCCCGCGCGCGTCATCGTGATGCGGACGACGTCGCCGTCGCGCTCGACCCGGGGTGCACCGTCAGCCATGCTCCGACCCCACCATGCCCGGCGCCGGTCGGCAACGACGATCGCCGCGCGAGGGGGGACGCTGGGTCCGTGCCCGACGTCGAACCGCTCAGCCCGACCGCGCCGCGACCGGCCGGCCGCACCGTGTTCACCCAGGGTTGGCGCGACGTCGCGTTCCTCCACTGGGCGGTGGACCCCGCGCGGGTCGCTCCGCTGCTCCCGGCCGGGACCCGTCCCGACGTGCTGGACGGCGCCACCTACGTCGGGCTCATCCCGTTCCGCATGGTGCGGATCGGGCTGTTCGGGACGCCGGGCATCCCCTACCTCGGCTCGTTCGCCGAGACGAACGTGCGGCTCTACTCGGTGGACGCCCAGGGCCGGCGGGGCGTCGTCTTCCGGTCGCTGGACGCCGAGCGCCTGCTCCCCGTGGTGACCGCGCGCTGGGCGGCACGGCTGCCGTACGCGTGGTCGCACATGCGGATCGACCGCGCCGGCGACCGCGTCACCTACCGCTGCCGCCGGCGCTGGCCCGGCCCCGTCGGTGCGCGCAGCACGCTCACCGTCGACGTGGGCCGCCGGCTGGACCGGCCGGGCCCGCTGGAGGTCTTCCTGACCGCCCGGTGGGGGCTGCACCGGCCCGGACGAGGCGGTCCGGCGTACTGGCCCAACGAGCACCCGGAGTGGCCGCTGCACCGGGCGGAGGTCGCCGACCTCGACGACTCCCTGCTCGCCGCCGCCGGCCTGGCCGACCTGCCGGGCCCGCCGGACAGCGTCCTGTTCTCCCCGGGCGTCGACGTCCGGTTCGGCCCGGTGGTCAGGCCGGGGCGGGGACCCGGTCCGGGAGGCCGTTGGCCTCGCGGACCACGTCGACGACCTGCCCCATGATGTCGTTCAACCCGAAGTCCTTGGGGGTGAAGACGCGGGCCACGCCCTGCTCGCGCAGCCGCCGGGCGTCGCTGTCGGGGATGATCCCGCCGACCACGACCGGCACGTCGTCCAGCCCGGCCTCGCGGAGCCCCTGCAGGACCGCCGGCACCACCTGCAGGTGGGAGCCGGAGAGCACCGACAGGCCGACGACGTGCACGTCCTCCTCCACGGCGGCGCTCACGATCTGGGCCGGCGTCAGCCGGATGCCCTGGTAGATCACCTCGAACCCGGCGTCGCGGGCGCGCACGGCGATCTGCTCGGCGCCGTTGGAGTGGCCGTCGAGCCCCGGCTTGCCGACGAGGAAGCGCAGCCGGCCACCGAGCTCCGCACCGGTGGCGCGCACCCGCTCCCGGACCTCGGTGAGGGCCTCGTCGGCCTCCCCGCCCCCGCTGGCGGCGGCGACGCCGGTGGGGGCCCGGTACTCCCCGAAGACCTCGCGCAGCACGCCGGCCCACTCCCCGGTGGTCACGCCGGCGCGGGCGCAGTCGAGGGTGGCCGGCATCAGGTTCACGTCGGAGGACGCGGCCTCACGGAGGGCGTCCAGGGCCTTCTCGACCGCCTCCGGGTCCCGCTCGGCCCGCCACTTCCGGACGGCCTCCTGCGCGGCCTTCTCGACCGCCGGGTCCACGACCATGATCGCGGCGTCGAGGTCGGCGGTCAGCGGGTTCGGCTCGGTGGTGTCGAACCTGTTGACGCCGACGACGACGTCCTCGCCGCTCTCCATCCGGCGCCGGCGCTCGGCCAGCGAGGCCACCAGCTCGCCCTTCATGTAGCCGGACTCGACGGCCGCGACGGCCCCCCCCATCTCCTGCACACGGGCGATCTCGGCCCGGGCGCCATCGACGAGCTCGGCCACCTTCTTCTCGACGACGA
Source organism: Blastococcus sp. SYSU DS0510 (assembly GCF_054050835.1). Lineage (NCBI taxonomy): Bacteria > Bacillati > Actinomycetota > Actinomycetes > Geodermatophilales > Geodermatophilaceae > Blastococcus > Blastococcus sp. SYSU DS0510. The sequence continues at coordinate 182,390 of NZ_JBJHAC010000001.1, forward strand.
CCGAGCCGGTGAACAGGTCGTCGTACTCGAGCAGGTCGGTCTCGTAGGCGAGCACCTGCTGCAGCCGCAGCGACCACTGCTGGTCCCACGGCCGGGGCAGCCCGAGGGCCTCGTTCCACGCCGGCAGCTGCACGGCGCGGGCGCGGGCGTCCTTGGACAGGGTCACGGCGAGCATCTCGAGGACGATGCGCTGGACGTTGTTCTCCGGCTGCGCCTCGGTGAGGCCCAGGGAGTTGACCTGGACGCCGTAGCGGAAGCGGCGGTGCTTGGGGTCCTGCACGCCGTAGCGCTCCTCGGTCAGCTCGTCCCAGAGCTGGGTGAAGGCCCGCATCTTGCACATCTCCTCGACGAACCGGACCCCGGCGTTGACGAAGAAGGAGATGCGCGCGACGACCTCGCCGAAGCGCTCCTCCGGCACCTGGCCGGAGTCGCGCACGGAGTCCAGGACCGCGATCGCCGTGCTCATCGCGTAGGCGATCTCCTGCACCGGCGTGGCCCCGGCCTCCTGCAGGTGGTAGCTGCAGATGTTGATCGGGTTCCACTTGGGCATCGCCGTCACCGTGTAGGCGACCATGTCGGTGATCAGCCGCATCGAGGGCGCCGGCGGGAAGACGTAGGTCCCCCGCGAGAGGTACTCCTTGATGATGTCGTTCTGCGTCGTCCCGGCCAGCGTGGAGACGTCGTGCCCCTGCTCCTCGGCGACCGCCTGGTAGAGCGCGAGCAGCCACATGGCGGTGGCGTTGATCGTCATCGACGTGTTCATCTCGTCGAGCGGGATGCCGTCGAAGAGGGCACGCATGTCACCGATGTGGGTCACCGGCACGCCGACCTTCCCGACCTCCCCGCGGGCGAGCTCGTCGTCGGGGTCGTAGCCGGTCTGCGTCGGCAGGTCGAAGGCCACCGAGAGACCGGTCTGGCCCTTCGCCAGGTTGCGGCGGTAGAGGGCGTTGGACTCGGCCGGCGAGGAGTGGCCGGCGTAGGTGCGCATGACCCAGGGTCGGTCGCGCTCCGTCGGCTTCTGCGGGAACGGCATACCGGCGGAGTGTAGGGCGGTTACCCGCCGGTAGCAGCCCCGCCCGGGAAGGTGTGCGGTGGGACACTCGCGAAGGGTGAACCCGGAAGGAGGAGAGCCGTGGCGGTCGCGGACAGCCTGCTGCACGCCGGGGGGCCGGTGGTGGCCCTGGCGGCGTTCGCGCTGCTGGCGCTGTTCACCCGCTGGGCCTTCGGCAGTGACCGCGGGCACCGGCGGGGCGGGCCGATCGAGGACGGGCTGCTCACCCACGTGGCCACGCTGAGCCGCCGCGAGTCGGCCCTGGCCCTGCGGGCGGTGCTGTCCGACGCCGGGATCCGGTCCACGGTGCGCTTCCCGGAGGCCTATCGCGCCGAGGTGCTGGTGTTCCCGGAGGACGCCGACCGTGCGCGGCAGCTGGCCGCGTCGTTCGGCGGCGGGCCGCTCCCCTAGTCCGGGCGCTCGGTGCGCCGGACGTCGGCGCCCAGGCCGCGGAGCTGGTCGACGAAGTCGGGGTAGCCGCGGTCGACGTGGTGCACGTCCTGCACCTCGGTCACCCCGTCGGAGCACAGGCCGGCCAGCACGAGCCCGGCTCCGGCGCGGATGTCGGTGGCCAGCACGGGAGCGCTGGAGAGCCGCTCGCGGCCGCGGACCACGGCGTGGTGCCCGTCGATGCGGACGTCGGCCCCCAGCCGCACGAGCTCGTTGACGAACATGAACCGGCCCTCGAACACGTTCTCCGTGATCAGCGCGGTCCCGGTGGAGACCGCGGCCAGCGCCACCGCCATCGGCTGCAGGTCGGTCGGGAACCCGGGGAAGGGCAGGGTGACGACGTCGACGCAGCGCGGCCGGCCCTCCATCGCCACCCGGAGGCCGTCGGGCAGCGACTCGACGACGGCCCCGGCGTCGGTCAGCTTGTCCAGGGCCACCGTGAGGTGCTCGGCGACCCCCCGCTCGATGACGACGTCCCCCCGGGTCATCACCGCGCCGATGGCCCAGGTGCCGGTCACGATGCGGTCGGGCACCGTCGTGTACTCGACCGGCTGCAGCGCGTCCACGCCCTCGACGGTGATGGTGGAGGTGCCGGCGCCCTCTATCCGGGCCCCCATCTCGCCCAGCATCCGGCAGAGGTCGACGATCTCGGGCTCGCGCGCCGCGTTGTCGACGACCGTGGTTCCCCTGGCGAGGACCGCCGCCATGACGAGGTTCTCCGTGGCGCCGACCGAGGGGAAGTCCAGCCAGATCGAGGTGCCGGTCAGCCGCGGGGCGGTCGCGACGAGGAAGCCGTGCTCGCTGATGATGGTGGCGCCCAGCCGCTCCAGGCCGGAGATGTGCATGTCCAGTCCGCGCGAGCCGATGGCGTCCCCGCCCGGGAGCGCCACGCGCGCGCTGCCGCAGCGGGCGACCAGCGGGCCCAGCACGCTGATCGAGGCGCGCATGCGGCGGACCAGGTCGTAGTCGGTCTCGGTGGAGGGCGCCTCCGGGACGTCGATGGTCAGCCGGCCGCCACCCCCACTGCCGGGGGTCCGCTCGTAGGAGACGGCGCAGCCCAGCCGGCGGAGCACCTCGCTCATGATGGCGACGTCGAGGATGTCGGGGACCTCGTCGATGGTCGACCGCCCGGAGGCGAGCAGCGTCGCCGCCATCAGCTTCAACGCGCTGTTCTTGGCACCGGTGACCCGCACCCGGCCCGCGAGCCTCGCTCCCCCGGCCACCTCGAAGCACTCCACCGGGGCAGCCTACGGCGGACCGCCTCTGGCGACGGCCCCGCTCCACGGACCCGCCGCGCGCCCGGTGACGCACTGGAACGGCCCTCCTGCAGGGACCCGCTCCGAGCGCCCGGTGACGCGCTGGAACGGCCCCGCTGCAGGGCCCCGCCCCGAGCGCCCGGTGACGCACTGGAACGGCCCTCCTGCAGGGCCCCGCTCCGAGCGCCCGGTGACGCACTGGAACGGCCCTCCTGCAGGGACCCGCTCCGAGCGCAGCGAGGAGTGGGGGGCAGGAGGGTCCTTCTCCTAGGCTTCGGGCATGACGGTCCGGCTCACCCGCATCTACACGAAGACCGGCGACGCCGGTCAGACCCACCTGGGCGACATGAGCCGGGTGGCCAAGACCGACCCCCGGCTGGTCGCCTACGCCGACGTGGACGAGGCCAACAGCGCGATCGGCGTCGCGATCGCCCTCGGCGCCCCCGAGCCGTCGCTGACCGACCTGCTCCGCAGCATCCAGAACGACCTGTTCGACGTGGGCGCCGACCTGTGCACGCCGATCGTCCCGGAGCCGGAGTACCCGCCGCTGCGGGTGACGGCCGCCTACACCGAGCGGCTCGAGGCGGCCTGCGACGCCTACAACGAGACGCTGCCCAAGCTCGACAGCTTCATCCTCCCCGGCGGCACCCCGCTCGCGGCGCTGCTGCACCAGGTGCGGGTGATCGTCCGACGGGCCGAGCGCAGCGTCTGGGCGCTGCTGGAGAGCGACGCCGAGCGCACCAACCCGGAGACGGCCCGCTACCTGAACCGCCTGTCGGACCTGGTGTTCATCCTCGGCCGGGTCGCCAACCCCGGCGGCGACATCCTCTGGGAGCCCGGCGCGCACAGCGGCGTCCACGCCCAGCGCGCGGCCGCTCGCCGGGACGGCTGAGCCCCGGCGTCCTCAGCTGCCCGGCGGCGCCGACTCCACCCAGGACAGGAAACCGGTCACCGTCGAGCGGTCCATGGCCAGCTCGCGCCGCCCCTGGGCGGTGCTGCACTCCAGGACGTGGACGTCACCGGGCAGCGCGAGGTCATCCCGCCCGGGCGGGCGCTGGGCCAGCACGCGGAACCCGGCGCGGGTCAGCCGCTGCTGCGGGCGCACCGACAGCGACAGCGCGCGGTACCAGAGCAGGACGTCACCGCCGTACCAGGCGACGCCCACCGACCAGCGGGGCGCGCCCTCCGGGCGCAACCACATCGTCACCGCGCCGAGCCCCGAGAGCAGGAAGCGGCGGCGCAGCAGGAACACCACGACGACGAGCAGCAGCAGGACGCCGATCAGCACCCACAGGGCGGTGGTCATCCCGCGCGCTCGCCGGCCCGGTCAGTCGCTCGCGCCGGCCGCCCTCAGCCGCGACTGGGCGCGGCGTGCGGCGGCGACCGCCTCGGGGTCGTCGCCCTCGCTCTCGGCGCGGCGCAGAGCCTCACGGGCCCGCTCGACGTCGATCTCCGTGGAGATCTCCGCCGTCTCGGCGAGGATCGAGACGCCTCGCTCGGTGACGGAGAGGAAGCCGCCGTGGGCGGCGATGACCATGTCCTCGCCGGACTCGGTGTGGATCGTCACGACGCCGCCGTCGGCCAGCTGACCCAGCAGGGGGGTGTGCCCCGGCAGGACACCGAGCTCGCCCTCCGTGGTGCGGGCGATGACGCTCGTGGCCTCGCCGGACCAGATCTTGCGCTCGACGGCCACCAACTCGACCTGCAGGGTCGCCACGACACTCCTCGGGGTCCACGGAACGGAGCTCTCACTCTAGCCACGCGGCGACGAGCTGGAACGGCCACCCTTCAGGGGCCCGCGCCGGGCGTGCCAGGCGTGGGGGGAAGGGTGATCCTCTGTCAGGCCGCGCGGCGGTAGAGCAGGGTCCAGCGCCCCACGCGGACCCAGGGGTGGCGCACGCAGGTGGCCGACGCCCAGCGCTCGGTGTCGAAGTCGGCGACCCGCACGTCCACGGGGGCCAGCGGCGGCCACGTCCAGTCCGCGACCCGGTCTGCGGACCGCGGTGCCGCGCTGTCCCGTTCCACGCTCGCCCCTCGTGCCGGCACCCGTCTCTCGGGCGCGCCTGGAGCAATGGTCGGCAGCTCCGCCCCCGGCCCGCAGAGCCGGCGGCCCCGGATCACCCGATCGGACGAGATCTCCGGAACGCCGGAGGCCGGGCCTCCTCGCGGAGACCCGGCCGACGGAACGTGCTGGAACGGCCCCGTCCAGAGGCTCGCCCCGAGCGTGCGAGGGGCGAGGAGGACGGGGTCCTTCCGCTACTTCTTGAGCTTCGAGGCGTTCTTCTCGAGGTCCTCGAGGCCACCGCACATGAAGAAGGCCTGCTCCGGGACGTTGTCGTACTCGCCCTCGGTGATGGCCTTGAACGCCTGGAGGGTCTCCGCCAGGGGCACGAACGACCCCGGCTGCCCGGTGAAGGCCTCGGCGACGAACATGTTCTGCGAGAGGAAGCGCTCGACGCGCCGGGCCCGGTTGACCGTGACCTTGTCCTCCTCGGAGAGCTCGTCGATGCCGAGGATCGCGATGATGTCCTGCAGCTCCTGGTAGCGCTGCAGCACCTGCTTCACCCGCTGGGCGATGTCGTAGTGCTCCTGGCCCACGTACTGCGGGTCGAGGATCCGGCTGGTGGAGTCCAGCGGGTCCACGGCCGGGTAGATGCCCTTCTCCGAGATCGGCCGCGAGAGCACGGTCGTCGCGTCGAGGTGGGCGAACGTGGTGTGCGGCGCCGGGTCGGTGATGTCGTCGGCGGGCACGTAGATCGCCTGCAGCGAGGTGATCGAGCGGCCACGGGTCGAGGTGATCCGCTCCTGCAGCTCGCCCATCTCGTCGGCCAGGGTCGGCTGGTACCCCACGGCCGAGGGCATGCGGCCCAGCAGCGTGGAGACCTCGGAGCCGGCCTGCGTGAACCGGAAGATGTTGTCGATGAAGAGCAGCACGTCCTGGTTCTGCTCGTCGCGGAAGTACTCGGCCATCGTCAGGGCCGAGAGGGCGACGCGCAGGCGGGTGCCCGGCGGCTCGTCCATCTGGCCGAAGACGAGCGCGGTCGACTCGATGACGCCGGACTCGGTCATCTCCGTGATGAGGTCGTTGCCCTCACGGGTGCGCTCGCCGACACCGGCGAACACCGACACACCGCCGAACTCCTGGGCGACGCGGCGGATCATCTCCTGGATCAGCACGGTCTTGCCGACGCCGGCACCGCCGAACAGACCGATCTTCCCGCCGGCCACGTAGGGGGTCAGCAGGTCGATGACCTTGATGCCGGTCTCCAGCATCTCGGTGCGGCCCTCGAGCTGGTCGAACCGCGGCGCGTGCCGGTGGATGGACCAGCGGGTGGCGTCCTCGGCGTAGCCGGGGGTGTCCAGGCACTCCCCGAGGGCGTTGAAGACGTGGCCCTTGGTGACGTCGCCGACGGGGACCATGATCGGGTTCCCGGTGTCGGTGACCTCGGCGCCGCGGACGAGACCGTCGGTCGGCGCCATCGAGATGGTGCGCACGACGTTCTCCCCCAGGTGCTGGGCGACCTCGAGGGTGAGGGTCTTGCCGAGGTCGGCGAGCGTGACGTCGACCTTCAGGGCGTTGAACAGGTCGGGCATCGCGTCGCGCGGGAACTCGACGTCGACGACCGGCCCGGTGACCCGCACGACGCGGCCGGAGCCGGTGGTCTGCGAGGTGGTCGGACGGTCCTCGGTGACGGTCATCTGTACTGCTCTCCTGCCCTGGGGCTCGGTGGTCTGCTGTTCGGTGGATCAGTCGTTCGAGCCGGCCGAGACCAGCGCGTCGGCGCCACCGACGATCTCGCTGATCTCCTGGGTGATCTCCGCCTGGCGGGCCTGGTTGGCCTGCCGCGAGAGGTTCTTCGCCAGCTCCTCGGCGTTGTCGGACGCCGACTTCATCGCCCTGCGGCGCGAGGCCGACTCGGACGCGGCCGCCTCGAGCATCGCCGCGTAGATGCGCGTGGTGATGTACTTCGGCAGCAGCGCGTCGAGCAGCCCCTCCGCCGAGGGCTCGAACTCGTACGCGGTCGGGAGGCCGTTGTCGGCAGCGGTGCCCTGCTCCCGGTCCTCCCGCTCGTAGTCGAACTCCTCGACCTCCTCGACCTCCAGCGGAGCCATCCGCTTGGCGACGGGGATCTGCGAGAGCAGCGAGCGGAACTCGGTGTAGACGATGTGCAGCTCGTCGACCCCGAGGACGCCGTCGGCGCCCGACCCGGTCTCGTCGTCGTCCTGACCGGCGGTGAAGGCCGCGATCAGCTCCTCGCCCACGCTCTGGGCGTCGGAGTACTTGGGCTGCTCGGAGAAGCCGGTGAAGGTGTCAGCCATCTCGCGGTTGCGGAAGGAGTAGTAGGTCTCCCCCTTCCGGCCGACCACGTAGAGGACCGGCTCCTTGCCCTCCTGCCGGAGCAGGGAGAGCAGCTCCTCGGTCCGCCGCAGCACGTTGACGTTGTACGAGCCGGCGAAACCGCGGTCGGAGGTGATCACCAGGACGGCGGCCCGCCGCGCGCTCTCCCGCTCGGTCAGGAGCGGGTGGTCCAGGGACGCCGAGGACGCCAGCGCCGACAGGACGCGGGTGATCTCCCGGGCGTAGGGCTTGGACGCCTCCACCCGGGCCTGGGCGCGCACGATGCGGGCACCCGCGATCAGCTCCTGCGCCGAGAAGATCTTCTTCGTCGACTGCGTGGAGCGGATGCGGCGCCGCAGCGCGCGGAGAGAGGCAGCCATCGCCTCAGCCCTTCTTCTTGACCTGGACGCGCTCCTGACCCCGCTCCGAGGCGTCCATGGCCTCGACCTCGGGCTCGTTCACCTTGAGCGACTCGCCCTCGCCGGTGGTGAACTGGCCGTAGAAGGCGTCGACCGCCTGCTCCAGGTTCCGCACCGTGTCGTCCTCGAGCTTCTTCGACGTCCGGATGGTGTCGAAGATGCCGCCGTGGCCCCGGGACACGTAGTCGAGGAACTCCGACTCGAAACGGCGCACGTCGCTCACCGGGACGACGTCGAGCTTGCCGGTGGTGCCGAGCCACAGCGAGACGACCTCGCGCTCCACCGAGTACGGCGAGTACTGGCCCTGCTTGAGCAGCTCGACCAGGCGCTGACCGCGCTCCAGGGTCGCGCGGCTGGAGGCGTCCAGGTCGGAGGAGAACGAGGCGAACGCCTCGAGCTCGCGGTACTGCGCCAGGTCCAGGCGCAGCCGGCCGGCGACCGACTTCATCGCCTTGATCTGGGCGGACCCACCCACGCGGGACACCGAGATGCCGACGTTGATGGCGGGGCGGACACCGGAGTTGAACAGACCCGTCTCGAGGAAGATCTGCCCGTCGGTGATCGAGATGACGTTGGTCGGGATGTAGGCCGACACGTCGTTGCCCTTGGTCTCGATGAGCGGCAGGCCGGTCATCGAGCCCGCGCCGAGCTCGTCGGAGAGCTTCGCGCAGCGCTCCAGCAGGCGGGAGTGGAGGTAGAAGACGTCGCCCGGGTAGGCCTCGCGGCCCGGCGGGCGGCGCAGCAGCAGGGAGACGGCGCGGTAGGCCTCGGCCTGCTTGGACAGGTCGTCGAAGACGATGAGGACGTGCTTGCCCTCGTACATCCAGTGCTGGCCGATGGCCGAGCCGGTGTAGGGGGCGATGTACTTGAAGCCGGCGGCCTCGGAGGCCGGGGCGGCGACGATGGTCGTGTACTCCATCGCGCCGGCGTCCTCGAGGGCGGAGCGGATCGCGGCGATCGTCGAGCCCTTCTGGCCGACGGCGACGTAGATGCAGCGCACCTGCTGCTGCGGGTCGCCGGTCGCCCAGGCTTCCTTCTGGTTGATGATCGTGTCGGTCACGATCGCGGTCTTGCCGGTCTGCCGGTCACCGATGACCAGCTGGCGCTGGCCGCGGCCGATGGGGGTCATGGCGTCGATGGCCTTGATGCCGGTCTGCAGCGGCTCGTGCACCGACTGCCGCTGGACCACGGTGGGCGCCTGCAGCTCGAGCGCGCGGCGTCCGGTGGTCTCGATCGGGCCCGCGCCGTCGATCGGGTTGCCCAGCGGGTCCACGACGCGGCCGAGGTAGCCGTCGCCGACGGGGACCGAGAGGACCTCGCCGGTGCGCCGGACCTGCTGGCCCTCCTCGATGCCGGAGTAGTCACCCAGGACGACGACACCGACCTCGCGGACGTCCAGGTTCAGCGCCAGACCACGGACACCGCTCTCGAACTCGAGCAGCTCGTTGGTCATGACCGAGGGCAGGCCCTCGACCCGGGCGATGCCGTCGCCGGACTCGGTGACGATCCCGACCTCTTCGCGGGACACGTCAGGCGAGTACTCGGTGACGTAGTTCTGGATGGCACTGCGGATCTCGTCTGCGGAGATCGTCAGCTCGGCCATGGCTCTGAGTCCTCTTCCCTGCGGGGTCGTGATCTGTGGTGGTGGGCGGGTCAGCCGGCGAGCTGCCGTCGGGCGGCTTCCAGCCGGTGGGCGATGCTGCCGTCGATGACCTCGTCGCCCACCTGGACGAGGAGGCCGCCGAGCACCGCCGGGTCGACGGTGACCTGCAACCCGATGGTCCGCCCGTAGAGGCGGGTGAGCACGTCGACCAGGCGCTGCTCCTGGGCGGCGGTGAGCGGCGCCGCCGTCGTCACCCGCGCCACGTACTGGCCGCGGCGACGGCTGGCGACGTCCGAGAGGCGCTCGACCGCGACCCCCGCCGTACCGGCGTGGGACGTGGTGAGCACGTTGCGCAGCAGGAGTTCGGTCACCGGGCTGACCCGGCCCGACAGCAGCTGGTCGAGCAGGGCCGCCTTGCCCGCGGCCGGGGCCTTGCGGTCGCTGAGGATCCGGGACAGCTCCCGGTCGCCCTCGATGATCCGGCCGAAGCGGAAGAGCTCGTCCTCCACGCCGTCCAGCTCACCGCGGGCGCCCGCGGCGTCGAGAGCCGCCTCGGTGGCCAGGGACGTCGCGGCCTCGATCAGGTCGAACGGCCGCGACCAGCGCTGCCGGACGCTGAACTCGACGATGTCGAGCGCGACCGCGGAGAGGCGGCTGCCGAACAGCCGCTGCGCCAGCGCCGCCCGCTCCTCGGGCTTGCCCGACGGGTCGGTGAGCGCCCGGCGCAGCGAGGGCTGGGCGTCCAGCAGCCGCGCCACCGCGAACAGCTCCTCGGCCAGCGCGAGCTGGTCCTCGGCGGCGGTGGCGCGGGCCTGACCGGTCAGCTTGTCCTTGGCCTTGCCCAGGAACCCGGAGGGGTCCCGGGTCAGCTCGTCCAGCCGCTCCCGGGCGGCGAGGAGCGCCGCGCGGCTCGAGGCATCCATCAGCGGGTGCCTCCGGCGACGGTGCTGCCGCTCCGGCCGTCGGGGGCGCCGGCGGCCATCTGGTCGAGCTCGTCGAGGAAGCGGTCCACCGTGCCCTGCCGGCGGGCCTCGTCGGCCAGGGACTCCCCGACGACCCGGCCCGCGAGCTCGACGGCGAGGCCACCGACCTGCCCGCGCAGCTCGTTGACCACCTGCTGGCGGGCAGCAGCGATCTGCTCCTCGCCCCGGGCGACGATCCGCGCCGACTCCTCCTGCGCCTGGGCCCGCAGGTCCTCGAGGATCCGCTGGCCCTCGGCGCGGGCCTGGTCACGGATCTGCGCGGCCTCGTTGCGGGCCTCGGCCAGCTGCGCGCGGTACTGCTCGAGCGCCGCCTTGGCCTCGGCCTGCATGGCCTCGGCGCGCTCGATGCCGCCCTCGATGGCGCGCTGGCGCTCGGCCAGCATCGCCTCGAGCCGCGGCACGACGAAGCGCTTGTAGAGGAGGTACAGGATGGCGAACGAGATGATGCCGACGATCAGCTCACCCGGGTGCGGGATGACCGGGTAGGCGTCCTCCCAGAAGCCGCCCTCGCCGCTCTCGGCGGCCAGGACGTCGGCCGCGTTGTCGATCGCGCCCATCACGTGTGCTCCTTCCGGTCCTCGGTCAGCCCGAGAAGACGAAGGCGAGGGCGATGCCGAAGATGGCCAGCTGCTCGCAGAGCACGAAGCCGAGGATGGCGATGGTCTGCAGCACACCGCGGACCTCGGGCTGACGGGCCACGCCGGCCACGTAGGCAGCGAAGATCAGGCCGATGCCCACACCCGGCCCGATGGCCGACAGGCCGTAGCCGATGATCGCGAGATTGCCTTCCATTGGGTGTGTCCGTTCCTCTCAGTCGGTCTGTGCTACCGGGTGGCGCACATCGGTGGTACAGCTCGGAGCCGGTGCTCCGCGGACGTCAGTGGTCGTCCGCGTAGATCTCTGCGATGTAGACAGAGGCCAGCAGGATGAAGACGTAGGCCTGCAGGAACGCGATCAGGATCTCGAACGCGCTGAACAGGAAGAACATCACGAAGGCCGGGATCGAGACCAGCTTCAGCAGACCCTCGCCGTGGAGCAGCAGGTACTCCCCGCCCAGCGCGAACAGCAGCAGCAGGATGTGGCCGGCGAACATGTTGCCGAAGAGCCGCAGCGTGAGCGTGACCGGGCGGGTGACGAGGAACGTCACCAGCTCCAGGACGAAGACGACCGGGACCACCCAGAAGGGCAGACCGCTGGGCACCAGGTTCTTGAGGAAGCCCCCCAGCCCGCGACGGCGGACGCCGGCGACCAGGTAGACGACGTAGACCCCGAGCGCCAGGGCGAGGGGGAAGCCGATCCGGCTCATCGTGGGGAACTGGACGGGCGGGATGATGCCCATCAGGTTGTTCACCAGGATGAGCGTGAACAGGGTGAACAGCAGCGGGACGTAGGGCCGGTAGTGGTCCGAGCCGATGATGTCCCGGCCGATCGAGTTGCGGACCAGGCCGTACACGCCCTCGAGCCGGTACTGCCCGCGCCCGGGGACCACCGACAGGCGACGCGTGGCCAGCATCATGACGACCGCGAGACCGATGGTCACCAGGACCATCACGATCATCGAACGCGTGATGGCGAAGGCGCCGTCGCCGACGAGCGGCTGCCAGAAGTCCGGCGCACTCGGCGGTACGAACTCCTCGGCGGCCGAGACCACGGTCGTCACTACTCAGCCTCCGTCACGAACTTCTGGGTGGTTTCGTACTGCGGCCCGGGGGGCCGCCTTCCGCATCTGCGGCGTGGCACGCCTCACGGGCCGTGGTGAGCGTAGCGGACCCAGATCGCGGAGATCGAAGCGGCCATCCCCAGGACGAGGGCCACGGGCAGCACCCAGACCTGGTCGATGGCCTCGCTGAGCCACCACGCCGGCAGCCCGAAGACCAGCACACCGGACAGGAGCATGCCGAGCGCGTCCCACGCCTCGCGCAGGTGGGCGCCCGCCACCATCTGGTGGTGGACCGGCGCCGGCCGCTCGGTGCCGCCGGGCTCGGTCAACGCGCCGCCCCGGACGCCGCCCCCGGCTCGTCGTAGATGTAGGTCTTGACCCGGGTGAAGGCGACGACCTCGCCGATGGTGCCGGCCAGCGACACGACGATCGCGGTGACGGCGAAGGCGATCGGGGAGAGCCACTCCGCGTCGCGGAACAGCACGAGGAAGACCCCGAGCAGCATGACCTTGAAGAAGTAGCCGACGAGGGCACCCATGAAGACCACGCGCGGGTCGAGGCCGGCCATCTTGCGCAGGAGCACCAGGGTGGAGACGGTGCTCACCAGGACGACGGCGACGGCCAGGGCGCTGCCCGCCGCGCCGAGGGCGCCGTCGACCGCCGTGAAGACGGCGAACGCGACGACTCCGACGACGGTCGCGGGGACCAGCCCACCGCGGAGCATGGCGCCGTAGGGATCGGGTCTCGTGGCCGGTTCTCCTTGCGAATGCACGCCTCACGGTACCTGGAAGGACCCTGCCGCCCTACCGGCACGGGGCCTGGTCAGAGCGGGACGCGCTCGGCACCCGCAGGCGGCGGCGCCGGCTCCTGGCTCCCGGTGCGGTGCCCCCGCGCCGTGGGGTGGTCGGCGCGGCTGCGCAGGCGCTGCGCCTCCAGCTCCGCGGCGCGCGCCTCCCGCGCCGCCCGGCGTGCCCGCGGGCTGAGCACCACGACCACACCGACGACGAGCAGCACCCCGACCGCCACGACGAGCTCGACCCGCCCGCCGGTGATCGAGAACCCCACCGCGCCGAAGGAGAGCAGCGCCGCCCAGAAGTACATGACCAGGACCGCGCGCTTGTGCGAGTGCCCGATGGAGAGCAGCCGGTGGTGCAGGTGCATCTTGTCCGGTGAGAACGGGGACTGCCCCTTCCTCGTCCGCCGGACGACGGCCAGCACCAGGTCGGTGAACGGGATGAACAGGATCGCGATCGGCACGAGCAGCGGCAGCGTCAGCGGCAGCAGGCTGGCCGCCGAGTCGAAGGTCTGGGCGTCCACTCCCCCGGTCGCGGTCACCGCGGCGGCCGAGAGCATGAGCCCGACGAGCATGGAGCCCGAGTCGCCCATGAAGATCCGCGCCGGGCTGAAGTTGTGCGGCAGGAAGCCCAGGCAGGCTCCGGCGAGCACAGCGGTGATCAGCGCCGGGGCGCTGGCGGTCGCCACGTAGCCGGTGAGCCCCAGGTGGAAGCTGTAGGCGAAGAAGGCCAGGGCGGCGATCGCCGAGACGCCGGCGGCCAGCCCGTCGAGCCCGTCGATGAAGTTGAGCGCGTTGACCGCGAACACGGTCAGCAGGATGGTCAGCGGCACGCCGACGTCCGGGCCGAGCGAGACCGTCCCGATGTCGGCGACCGGGAGGAACAGGAACGCCAGCTGGACCCCGAGCAGCACCATGACGCCGGCCGCGGCGATCTGCCCGGTGAGCTTCGTCAGCGCGTCCAGGCCCCACTTGTCGTCGAGCACCCCCAGCAGGCAGATGAGCCCGCCGGCGACCAGCACCGCGTAGACCTGGGTGTCGTCGAACGTCCGCTGCAGGGCGGGCAGCCGGGAGGCCACCAGGACGGCCGCGACCACCCCCAGGTACATGGCGACGCCGCCGCCCCGCGGGGTCGGGATGACGTGCACGTCGCGCTCCCGCGGCGCGGCCATCATGCGCAGCCGGATCGCCATCATCCGCACCACCGGCGTGGCCAGGAAGGTGACCAGCGCCGCGGTGAGCAGGACGACGACGTACTCGCGCACGGGCTCAGGCGGTCCGCGCCGGCTGGGGGTGGGCAGTTGGCCGGGTCGGGTGGGGGTAGGCGGGGTGCGCGGACACCAGGTCGCGGACGGCCGCGGCGACCTCGGCGGTGCGGCTGCCGTCGGCGTCGCGGATGGCGGCGCCGATCAGCGAGGCGATCGACCTCATCTCCGGCTCGGCCATGCCCTGGGTGGTGACGGCGGGGCTGCCGACCCGGATGCCGGAGGCCACGGAGGCCGGTCGGGGGTCGAACGGGATCGCGTTCTTGTTGAGCACGATGCCCGCGGCGTCGCACCGCTTCTCGGCGTCGGCACCGGTCACGCCGGTCCCCTGCAGGTCGAGCAGGGCGAGGTGGGTGTCCGTGCCGCCGGCGACCGGCCGCAGCCCCTCGGCGGCCAGCCCCTCGGTCAGCGCCTGCGCGTTGGCGACGACCTGGCGGGCGTAGTCCTGGTACTCCGGCTGGAGGCACTCCTTGAAGTTCACCGCCTTGGCGGCGACGGCGTGCATGAGCGGGCCGCCCTGCATCATCGGGAAGGTGGCCTTGTCGATGGCCTTGGCGTGCTCGGCCCTGCAGACGATGGCCCCACCGCGCGGGCCGCGCAGGACCTTGTGCGTGGTGAAGGTGACCACGTCGGCGTGGGGCACGGGGCTCGGGATCGCCTTGCCGGCGACCAGGCCGATGAAGTGCGCGGCGTCGACCATGAAGATCGCGCCCACCTCGTCGGCGATCTGGCGGAAGGCGGCGAAGTCGATCAGCCGCGGGATGGCCGACCCCCCCGCGACGATCAGCTTGGGCCGGTGCTCGCGGGCGAGGTCGCGCACCTGGTCGTAGTCGATGTGCTCGGTCCGCGGGTCGACGCCGTACTGCACGGCCTGGAACCACTTGCCGCTGAAGCTCACCTTCGTGCCGTGCGTGAGGTGGCCGCCGTGCGGCAGCGCCATGCCCAGGAAGGTGTCGCCCGGCGAGAGGAACGCGCCGTAGGCGGCCAGGTTGGCGTTGGCCCCGGAGTGCGGCTGGAGGTTGGCGTGCTCCGCGCCGAAGAGCTCCTTGGCCCGCTCGATGCCGATCTCCTCGGCGCGGTCGACGACCTCGCAGCCGCCGTAGTAGCGCCGGCCCGGGTACCCCTCGGCGTACTTGTTCGACAGCGTGCTGCCCAGCGCCGCGAGGACGGCGGGGCTGGTGAAGTTCTCGCTGGCGATCAGCTGCAGCCCGCCGCGCAGCCGGTCGAGCTCCCCGGTGACCACGCCGGCGATGTCGGGATCGAAGGCGGCGAGGGCCGCGAAGTCCGGTCCCCAGTAGGGCGTGCTCATCTCGTCGCGCTCCAGGTCCGTGCGGGCGCCCGCGGTACCCGTGTCCGGGCGCGCGGCGGTCAGGGGCCCACGGTATCGCTCCGGGCCCGGCGGAGAGGGGACCCGAGGAGCAGCCCCGTCCCGGAGCCCGCCCTGAGCGTGCGAACGGTGGGAGGACGGGGTCCTTCGTCAGTCGCTGAGCTCGGGGACGACCTCGCGGAGCCGCTCGACCGGCACGGCACCCACCCGGAGCACTCGCGGTGGGCGCCCGGTGCAGTCCACGATGGTGCTCGCCGCCGAGCTCGTGCGCGGGCCGCCGTCCAGGACGACGGCGGCATGCATACCGAGCTGCTGCACCGCCTGCTCCGCGGTGGTCGCCGCCGGCCGCCCGGATCGGTTGGCGCTCGAGACCGCCAGCGGCCCGGTGCGGCGCAGCAGGTCGCGGGTCAGCTCGTCGTCGGGCAGCCGGACGGCCACCGTGCCCTGGGCGTCGCCGAGGTCCCAGGCCAGCGACGGCGCGTGCTCGACCACGAGGGTGAGGCCGCCGGGCCAGAACTCCTGCGCGAGTTTCGTCGCGACCGCAGGGGTCTGCAGGACGAGGCCGGCCAGCGTCGAGGCCTCGCCGACGAGCACCGGCACCGGCATCGCCCGGCCGCGGTTCTTGGCCTCCAGCAGGCGGGCGACCGCGGCGGGCGAGAAGGCGTCGGCGGCCACGCCGTAGACGGTGTCGGTCGGGAGCAGCACCAGCTCACCCCGGCCGATCGCCGCCGCCGCGGCGTCGAGTCCGGCGGCGCGCGTCTCGGCGTCGGAGCAGTCGTAGAAGTCGGCCACGGAGGAGCAGTCTTCCGCAGGGCTCAACCGCAGCGGCGGGCGGTGGTGTACCGGGGTCGTCCGGCGAGGTCCCGGTGGTCGTCGACAGCGGTGAACCCGCCGTGCGCGCGGACGACGGCGGGCAGGGACTCCCCCTGCTGGTCGGCGTGCTCGATGCCCAGCCCGCCGCCGGGTCGCAGCAGCCGGGCGGCGGTCACCAGCAGCCCGCGCACGACGTCCAGCCCGTCCGGTCCGCCCCAGAGCGCGAGCGGCGGGTCGTGGTCGGCGACCTCGCGGGGCACCCGGGCGCCGTCGGGCACGTAGGGCGGGTTGCTCACCACGAGGTCGACGTCGCCGTCGAGCTCCCGCAGCAGCCCCGGGTCGGTCATGTCCCCCGCGACGACGTCGACCGGGGTGTCCCCCGCGGCGGCGCGGGCGGCCGCGTTGTGCCGGGTCCACTCGATGGCGCCGGGATCGCGCTCCACCGCCGTCACCCGCGCCCCGGGGTGCTCGTGCGCGAGGGAGAGCGCGATGGCCCCGGAGCCCGAGCCAAGGTCGACCACGACGGGCTCCGCGATGCCGGCCAGCCGCTCGAGGGCCCAGCCCGCCAGCTGCTCGGTCTCCGGGCGGGGCACGAACACCCCCGGGCCTACCGCCAGCTCCAGGTACCGGAAGGGGGCGCGGCCGGTGAGGTGCTGCAGCGGCACCCGGTCGGCGCGCTGGGCGACCAGCTGCTCGAACCGGGTGGCGGCCGCGTCGTCGACCACGTCGAGGGTGAGCAGCCGGGCGCGCGGGACGCCGAGGGCGTGGGCCAGCAGGAGCTCGGCGTCCACCCGCGGGCTCTCGACGCCGGCCTCGGCGAGGCGGGTGACCGCCCCCCTCAGGAGGAGCCGCGCGATCAGGAGCCGGCCGCCAGCAGCTCGGCGGTGTGCGCGGCGACCAGCGCGTCGATGACGCCGTCGAGCTCGCCGTCCAGCACCTGGTCGAGGTTGTGCGACTTGTAGCCGACGCGGTGGTCGGAGATCCGGTTCTCCGGGAAGTTGTAGGTGCGCACCCGCTCGCTGCGGTCCACCGTGCGGACCTGGCTGCGCCGCTGGTCGCTCGCGGTCGCCGCGGCCTCCTCGCGGGCGGCGGCCAGCAACCGGGAACGGAGCACGCGCAGCGCCGACTCGCGGTTCTGCAGCTGGCTCTTCTCGTTCTGCGAGCTGACGACGATGCCGCTGGGCAGGTGGGTGATGCGGACGGCCGAGTCGGTCGTGTTGACGCTCTGCCCGCCCGGCCCGGACGAGCGGAAGACGTCGATCCGCAGGTCGTTCGGGTCGACGGTGACGTCGACCTCCTCGGCCTCGGGGAGCACCAGGACGCCGGCGGCCGACGTGTGGATGCGGCCCTGGCTCTCCGTCGCCGGCACCCGCTGCACCCGGTGCACGCCGCCCTCGAACTTCAGCCGCGACCAGATCCCCTCGTCGGTGCGCGACTTGATCGCGACGGCGACGTCCTTGTACCCACCGAGCTCGGCGTCGACGGCGTCGAGGACCTCCGTCGCCCAGCCGCGCCGCTCGGCGTAGCGCAGGTACATGCGCAGCAGGTCGCCGGCGAAGAGGGCGGATTCCGCGCCGCCCTCCCCGGCCTTGATCTCGAGGATGACGTCCTTGTCGTCGTCGGGGTCCTTGGGCAGCAGCTGCTCGCGGAGCCGGTCGGTCAGCTCGGCGATCCGCTGCTCGAGCGCGGTGGCCTCCGCGGCGAAGGAGGCGTCCTCCGCGGCGAGCTCCCGGGCGGCGCTGAGGTCGTCCCGGGCCTGGTCGAGCGCCCGCGCGGTCTCCACCAGCGGCGCCAGCTGGGCGTAGCGGCGACCCATGCGGCGGGCGCGCGCCTGGTCTGCATGCACGGCGGGGTCGGCCAGCTCCTGCTCCAGGCGGGCGTGCTCGGCGAGCAGCCCGGCCAGCCGGTCGGGCGCCGACGTCTCGGTGCTGCTCATCGCTCTCTCCTGCGGGGCTTCGGGGCCGGACATGACGACGGCGCCCGCCCCACCGCGAGGGTGGGACGGGCGCCGTCGGGGGTGCTACTGCGCGTCGGTCGAGGCGCCGGTGCTGCGCTTGCCGAACCGCTTCTCGAAGCGGGCGACGCGGCCGCCGGTGTCGAGGATGCGCTGCTTGCCGGTGTAGAAGGGGTGGCAGGCGGAGCAGGTCTCGACGGTCAGCTGACCGTTCGGGGCGGTGCTGCGGGTCGTGAAGGTGTTGCCGCAGCCGCAGGTCACGGTGGTGACGTTGTAGGCCGGGTGGATGTCGGGCTTCATGGCTGCTGCCTCTTCTACGAAGTCTGTGTCGTTCAGTCGGTCAGAACGCCGGGGGCCGGACGACTATTTCCGGCCGCGCCAGCGAGCCTCGGCCGACCAGTCTCCCAGATCGGTCGGCAGGTGCGGGAACGGCCCCCGGTGAGGGGCTGGAACGGCCCCGCTGCAGGATCCCGGCCCGAGCTGGGGCACCTCCCGCTTGCGGGGACAGCGAGGGCCGGGGGGGGGGGGGCAGCGGGGTCCTCCTAGTCCTGGCCGGGGCCCAGCGTCGTCTTCTGGATCTGCATGAGGAACTCGACGTTGTTGCGGGTCTTCTTCAGCTTGTCGAGCAGCAGTTCCAGCGCCTGCTGCGGCTCGAGCGCGGCGAGCACCCGGCGCAGCTTGATGACGATGGCCAGCTCGTCGGGCGACATGAGGATCTCCTCCTTGCGCGTGCCCGACGCGTTGACGTCGACGGCCGGGAAGACCCGCTTGTCCGCCAGCCGGCGGTCCAGCTTGATCTCCGCGTTCCCGGTGCCCTTGAACTCCTCGAAGATCACCGTGTCCATCGTGGAGCCGGTCTCGACCAGCGCCGAGGCGATGATCGTGAGCGAGCCCCCGTTCTCGATGTTGCGGGCCGCGCCGAGGAAGCGCTTGGGCGGGTACAGCGCCGTGGAGTCGACACCGCCGGAGAGGATGCGCCCGCTGGCGGGGGCCGCCAGGTTGTAGGCGCGGCCCAGGCGGGTGATCGAGTCCAGCAGGACGACGACGTCGTGGCCCATCTCGACCAGGCGCTTGGCCCGCTCGATGGAGAGCTCGGCGACCGTGGTGTGGTCGGCCGGCGGCCGGTCGAAGGTCGAGGCGATGACCTCGCCCTTCACCGAGCGCTGCATGTCGGTGACCTCTTCGGGGCGCTCGTCGACGAGGACGACCATGAGGTGGCACTCGGGGTTGTTCGTCGTGATCGCGTTGGCGATCGACTGCAGCACCATCGTCTTGCCGGCCTTGGGCGGGCTGACGATGAGCGCGCGCTGCCCCTTGCCGATCGGCATGACCAGGTCGATGACGCGGGTGGTCAGCAGGTGCGACTCGGTCTCCAGCCGCAGGCGGTCCTGCGGGTAGAGCGGGGTCAGCTTGGTGAACTCCGGCCGGTTGCGCGCCTGCTCGGGGTCCAGGCCGTTGACCGTGTCGAGGCGGACGAGTGCGTTGTACTTGTCCTTGCGCTCGCCCTCGCGCGGCTGCCGGACGGCGCCCGTGATGGCGTCACCGCGGCGCAGGCCGTAGCGGCGCACCTGCGACAGCGACACGTAGACGTCGTTCGGCCCGGTCAGGTAACCCGAGGTGCGGACGAAGGCGTAGTTGTCCAGGACGTCGAGGATGCCGGCGACGGGCAGCAGGACGTCGTCCTCGCTGACGGTCGGCTCGCTCGGCTCGAAGCGGTCCCGGGTGTTCCCGCCCCGCTTGTTGCGGTCGCGGTAGCGACGCCCCCGGCGGCCGCGGCCGCCCTCGAAGTCGTCGTCGTCGTCCTCGGCGGGGCGGTCGTTCCGACCGCCGTCGGTGCGGTTGTCGTTCCGGTTGTCGTTCCGGTTGTCCGGACGGCCGCCGCGGTCGTTGCGGTCCCGGTCGGGACCGCGGTTGCCGTCGCGGCCGGCCCCGTCACGGGCGCCGCCGTCGCGGTTCCCCCGCTCGGCGCGTTCGCCGCCGTCCTGGGTCCCGCTGCGGTCGGTGCGCTCGCCGCCGTCGCGCGGGGTGCCCCGCTCGGCGCGCTCGCCGCCGTCACGGTTGCCGTCCCGCTCACCGCGGTTGCGGTTGCGGCCGCGCTGCGGCCGGTCGCCACCGCGCTGCTCGTCCTCGCGCGGCTCCGCGGGGGCGGTGTCCTGCGCGGGGGCCTGCTCCTGCGCGGGGGCCTGCTCCTGCGCGGGGGCCTCAGCCGGGGCGGCGGCCGCCGCCGGAGTGCTCTCGGTGGCGGCGCCCGGCGAGCCGGCCGGTCGGCTCGCCGCCCGGCGGGTGCGCACGGGGGCCTCGCCGGTCAGCGGGCCGCCGTTCGCGCCCCCGCTGACGGGCGCCTCGAGGGGTGCGGCCGACGCGGCCACGCCGCGCGCGGCCTCGGCACCCCCGGTGGAGCCGTTCTCCGCGCGCGGCGCGGGTGCGCCGCCCTCGGAGCCGGCGCCCACCTGGCGTTCGGAGATGGCCGCGACCAGGTCGCTCTTGCGCATCCGGCCGGTGCCGGGGATGCCCAGCTCGCCGGCCAGGCGCTGGAGTTCGGGCAGGAGCATGCCCGACAGCCCGTTGCCGCGGCGGCGGGGACGCCCAGCCTGCCCAGAAGCGGCAGTGCCCTCGGCGGTTGCGGCGGCATCGGGCGCGCCGTTCCGGCCGAGGTCGGTGGTTTCGCTCACGTACAGGTCCTTCCCTGCGGTGACCTGCGCGTCTCAGCGCAGGGGGTGCCCGGTCCCCGGCGGACCGGCCCGGAGGGCGGATGCGCGTCAGGAGACAGGTCGAGAGGTGCGAGGCGGATCAGCGGCGAAGAGGTTCGGACATCTGCTTCGGCCCCGCGCGAGGCTCGCCCGAGTGGGCGGCTACGCCGTGAGCCTAGTCGCAGCTCACGGACACGACAACACCGGATGATCTCGGCGTGTTCCCCGTTACCGAGACGATACCTGGCGGGCGGGCAGCACCCGGGCCCCGCCCTGGTCGATCGGCAGCGGGAGCACGCGCCAGCCGGCCGGCACGAAGGCAGCGACCTCCCGCACCCGCACCGCGGCGGCGAGGTCACCGGACGGGTCGTCGGGATGCCGTCGCGTCAGCACGAGGACGCTCGGACCGGCCCCGGAGACGACGGCCGCGTGGCCCGCGTCGCGCAGCCGGTCGACCAGGGCCAGCGACTCCGGCATCGCCGCGGCGCGCTGCCGCTGGTGCAGCCGGTCCTCGGTGGCCTCGAGGAGCAGCCCCGGCTCCCGGGTGAGCGCGTGCACCAGGAGAGCGGCGCGACCGGCGTTGAAGGCGGCGTCGCCGTGGGGCACCGACTCCGGCAGGAGGGTCCGGGCCACGTGGGTGGGGAGCACGGTCTCCGGCACGACCACCACCGCGAGCACCTCGTCGGACACGTCCAGCCGGTCGGCCCGGGCACCACCCGCCGTCGACCACGAGAGGGTGGCACCGCCCAGGAGGCACGGGGCGACGTTGTCGGGATGCCCTTCCAGGGCGTCGGCCAGCCGCAGGACCGCGTCGCCGTCGATCGCCTCGACGTCGGGGCACAGCGACCAGGCGGCGAGGAGCCCGGCGATGACCGCGGCCGCCGAGGACCCCATCCCGCGCCCCTGGGGGATGCCGTTGTCCGCCTCGATGCGGAGGCCCGGAGCGTCCCACCCCAGTTCCGCGGCCCCGGCGCGGAAGGCCCGCGCCACCAGGTGCGACTCGTCGGCGGCCAGCGTGCCGGCGCCCTCCCCGCGCACGACGATCTCCGTCGACCCGCGTTCGACCAGCGAGAACTCGAGGACGTCGTGGCACGCGAGCGCGAGCCCGGCGCAGTCGAAGGCAGGGCCCAGGTTGGCGCTCGTGGCGGGGACCCGGACCCGGACGACCCCGGTCACAGGCCGAGCTGCGCTGCGGCCGCGGCCGCGTCGACCGGGATGGTCAGCGGCGCCGGCGCGCCGGAGATCGCCCACTCCGGGTCCTTGAGGCCGTTTCCCGTGACGGTGCAGACGATCCGCTGGCCGGGCTCGAGCTCGCCGGCGTCGGCGACCTGCAGCAGGCCGGCGACCGAGGCCGCCGAGGCCGGCTCGACGAAGACCGCCTCGCTGCGGGCCAGCAGCCGGTAGGCCGAGAGGATCGCCCGGTCGGTGACGGCGTCGATGCGCCCGCCCGACTCGTCGCGGGCGGCGAGCGCCTTGGTCCAGGACGCGGGGTTGCCGATGCGGATCGCGGTGGCGATCGTGCTCGGGTTCTCCACCACCTGACCGCTGACGATCGGGGCGGCGCCGGCGGCCTGGAAGCCGAACATGCGCGGGGTGCGCGAGGCGGTGCCGTCGGCGGCGTACTCGCGGTAGCCCTGCCAGTAGGCGGTGATGTTGCCGGCGTTGCCCACGGGGAGGCAGTGCACGTCGGGGGCGTCGCCGAGCACGTCGACGATCTCGAACGAGGCGGTCTTCTGCCCCTCGATGCGGAACTGGTTCACGCTGTTGACGAGGCTGACCGGGTAGTCGATGGCCAGCTTGCTGGCCAGCGCGAGGCAGTCGTCGAAGTTGCCGTCGACCTGCAGCAGCTTGGCGCCGTGCACCAGCGCCTGCGCCAGCTTGCCCATCGCGATCTTGCCCTGGGGGACGAGGACGGCGCAGGTCATGCCGGCGCGGGCGGCGTAGGCCGCGGCGCTGGCGCTGGTGTTGCCGGTGGAGGCGCAGATGACCGCCTGCGCACCCTCCTCGAGGGCCTTGGTGATGGCCATCGTCATGCCGCGGTCCTTGAACGACCCGGTCGGGTTGGCGCCCTCGACCTTGAGGTAGACCTCGCAGCCGGTGCGCCGGGAGAGCTCCCGCGCGGGCACCAGCGGGGTGGCGCCCTCCTGCAGCGTGACCACCGGGGTGGTGTCCGAGACCGGCAGGCGGGACCGGTAGGCCTCGATGAGGCCGGGCCAGCCCGGGGACACGACCGACGAGACCGTCATTGCAGACCCTCCACGCGCAGCACGCTGGTGACCCCCCGGACGGCGGGCATCTCCCGCAGTGCGGCAATGGTGGCCGACAGCGCCGCGTCCGGGGCGCTGTGGGTCACGATGACCAGCGTGGCGGCGTCGCCGCGGCCGGTCTGGCGGACCGTGGAGATGCTCACGCCGTGCTGCGCGAACTCCTGCGCGACGGCGGCGAGCACACCGGGCTTGTCGGCGACGTCGAGGCTCACGTGGTACCGCGTCGGGGTCTCGGCCATGGGCCGGACGGCGAGGTCGGCGTAGCCCGTGGGGCCCTGCCCGGCGGCGCCGGCCACCCGGTTGCGGGCGACGGCCACCAGGTCGCCCAGGACGGCGCTCGCGGTGGGCTCTCCCCCGGCGCCCTGGCCGTAGAACATCAGCTGCCCGGCGGCCTCGGCCTCGACGAAGACGGCGTTGAAGGCCCCGCCGACCGACGCCAGCGGGTGGGTCGTCGGGATCATCGCCGGGTGCACCCGCACGGAGACCGAGTCGCCGTCCCCGTTCCCGTCCACCCGCTCGCAGATGGCCAGCAGCTTCACGGTGCAGCCGATCTCCGCGGCCCGGGCGACGTCGGTGGCGGTCACCGTGGAGATGCCCTCCCGGTGCACGTCGGCAGCCGAGACCGGCGTGTGGAACGCCAGGGAGGCGAGGATGGCGGCCTTGGCGGCGGCGTCGAAGCCGTCGACGTCGGCGGTGGGGTCGGCCTCGGCGTACCCCAGCTCCGTGGCCTCGGCCAGGGCCTCGCCGAAGCCGGCGCCGGTCTCGGCCATCCGCGACAGGATGTAGTTGGTGGTGCCGTTGACGATGCCCACGATGCGGGACAGCTGGTCGCCGACCAGCGACTCGCGGAGCGGGCGCAGGATCGGGATCGCCCCGGCGACGGCCGCCTCGTAGTACAGGTCCACGCCGGCCTTGGCCGCCGCCGCGTGCAGGGCCACGCCGTCCTCGGCGAGCAGCGCCTTGTTGGCGCTGACCACCGACTTGCCCGTCTCGAAGGCGGCGAGCATCAGGGACCGTGCGGGCTCGATGCCGCCGATCACCTCGACGACGAGGTCGACGTCGTCCCGGGCGACCAGGGCGTGCGCGTCGGTGGTGAGCAGGTCGGCGGGCACGTCCGGGTGGTGGTCCGGGCGGCGGACGGCGACGCCCGCCACCTCCACGGCGCGGCCGACGCGGGCGCCGAGGTCGTCGGCCTGCTCCTGCAGCGCGCGCAGCACCGCGCTGCCGACGGTGCCGCAGCCGAGCAGCGCCACCTTGAGGGGTCGGTTCACGAGGTCGCTCCCGCGGGGTGCTCGGGCGCCGGCTGGTCGATGGCCGGCGAGGGGGCGGGTCGGTCGGCGAGGACCGCGTCGAGGGCGAACACGTCCGACAGGGTCTGCCGTCGCACGATCTCCCTGGCGGCGCCGTCCCGGACGGCGACCACCGGGGGCTTGAGCAGGTAGTTGTAGTTGCTCGCCATCGACCAGCAGTAGGCGCCGGTGGCGGCGACGGCCAGCAGGTCGCCCGGCTGGACGTCCGAGGGCAGCCACAGGTCGCGCACCAGGATGTCGCCGCTCTCGCAGTGCTTGCCGACGACCCGGCACAGCGCCGGCGGGGCCTCGGAGACGCGGTTGGCCAGCACGCAGGTGTAGGCGGCGTCGTAGAGGGCGGTGCGGATGTTGTCGCTCATCCCGCCGTCGACCGAGACGTAGTTGCGCACCATCGGGGTGCCGGGCGCACCGCTGGCGCCCAACCGCACCGGCTTGATCGTGCCGATCTCGTAGAGCGTCACGGTGCCCGGCCCGGCGATGGCGCGGCCGGGCTCGACCGCCAGGCGCGGCACGGGCAGGCCGAGCTGCGCGCACTCGGCGGCGACGACGGCGCGCAGCCGCGTGGCGACGTCCGCCGGGCTCACCGGGTCGTCCTCGGACAGGTAGGCGATGCCGAAGCCGCCGCCCAGGTTGAGCTCGGGCAGCACCTCCCCGGTGGCCTGGTGCACCTGGCCCAGGAGCCCGACGACGCGGTGCGCGGCGGCCTCGAAGCCGGCCGTGTCGAAGATCTGCGAGCCGATGTGGCTGTGCAGCCCGGCCAGCCGCAACGCGGGCTCGCGGATGACCCGCACGGCGGCGGTGAGCGCGTCGCCGGTGGCCAGCGAGAAGCCGAACTTCTGGTCCTCGTGCGCGGTGGCGATGAACTCGTGGGTGTGCGCCTCGATGCCCACGGTCGCGCGGATGAGCACCGGCACCGGCGACCCGCCGTCGGCGACCCGCTTCTCGGCCATCGGGACGAGCCGCTCGATCTCGTCGAAGGAGTCCAGCACGACGTGGCCGATGCCCGAGTCGACGGCCAGCTGCAGCTCGACGAGCGACTTGTTGTTGCCGTGCAGCGCGATCCGCTCCGCCGGGAACCCGGCCGCCAGTGCGAGGGCCAGCTCGTTTCCGCTGCACGCGTCCAGGTGCAGGCCGTCGTCGGCGATCCACCGGGCCACCTGGCCGCAGAGGAACGCCTTGGAGGCGTAGTGCACGTCGGCGTCGGCGAAGGCCAGGGCGAACTCCGCGGCCCGTCCGCGGAAGTCCTCCTCGTCGAGCACGAACAACGGGGTGCCGTGCGCGCGCGCCAGGTCGGTCACCGCGCGGCCGCCCAGGTGGAGCTCACCGTCCACGCGGGTGGCCGAACGCGGCCAGACGTGCGGGTCGAGCGCCCCGAGCTCCTCCGGCGGGGCTCCGGCGGCCGAGGGCGGGGTGATCGTGCCGTGCAGCGGCCCCGCGGGGTGCGCCCTCACATCCGCTCCGGCGCGGTCACACCGAGGACCCCGAGGCCGTTGCGGAGCACCACCGCGGTCGCGGCGCACAGCCAGAGCCGGGCGGTGGTGAGCGGCGTGGTCTCCTCGTCGCCGCGGGGCAGCACCCGGCAGGCGTCGTAGAAGCGGTGGTAGGTCCCGGCCAGCTCCTCGAGGTAGCGGGCCACCCGGTGCGGGGCGCGCAGCTCGGCGGCCGAGGTGAGCACCCGCGGGAACTCCCCGATCGCCCGCAGCAGGTCGTTCTCGCGCTCGTGCACCAGCGCGCCGACGTCGACGCCGGCGGCCTCGCCCAGCCCGATCCCGAGGTCGGCGGCGTTGCGCAGCACCGACGAGATGCGGGCGTGCGCGTACTGGACGTAGAAGACCGGGTTGTCGTTGGTCTTCCGCGTCCAGAGGTCGATGTCGATGTCGATCTGCTGGTCGACCGAGGCCCGGGCCAGGGCGTACCGGGCTGCGTCCGCGCCGATCGCGTCGACGAGGTCCTCCAGGTTGACCACGGTGCCGGCGCGCTTGCTCATCCGCACCGGCTCGCCGTCGCGCAGGAGGTTCACCAGCTGGCCGAGCAGGATCTGCAGGTGCACCGCGGGGTCGTCACCGGCGGCGGCCACCAGGGCCTTGTACCGCCCGACGTAGCCGGAGTGGTCGGCCCCGAGCATGATCACGACCTTGTCGAAGCCGCGCTCGCGCTTGTCCAGGTAGTAGGCGCAGTCGGCGGCGAAGTAGGTGGGCTCGCCGTCGGCCTTGACCAGCACCCGGTCCTTGTCGTCGCCGAAGGTCGTCGTGCGCAGCCACACCGCGCCCTCGGACTCGTACACGTGCCCCTGCTCGCGCAGCCGGGCCACGGCCTTCTCGAGGGCCCCGGCCCGGTGCAGCGACGTCTCGGAGAACCAGACGTCGAAGTGGACGCCGAACGCCTCCATCGTGCTGCGGATCTCGTCGACCATGAGCTCCACGCCCCGGGCGCGGAACACCGGCAGCTGCTCGTCCTCGGGGCGGTCGAGCAGGCCCGGCTCGGCGGCCACGACCTGCGCCGCGATGTCGCCGATGTAGCTGCCGGCGTAGCCGTCCTCGGGCACCTCGCGGCCGTTCGCGGCGGCGAGCAGGCTCCGGGCGAACCGGTCGATCTGCGCCCCGGCGTCGTTCAGGTAGTACTCGCGGGTGACGTCGGCGCCGCTGGCCTGCAGCAGCCGGGCGATGGCGTCGCCGACAGCGGCCCAGCGGGTGCCGCCGATGTGCACCGGGCCGGTGGGGTTGGCCGAGACGAACTCCAGGTTGAGCCGCTGCCCGGCCAGGGTGGCGGTGCGCCCGTAGGCCTCCGCCGCCGTGACGGCGTCGACGGCGATCTTGCCCAGCGCGCCCTGCGCGAGGGTGACGTTGAGGAAGCCGGGCCCGGCGATGTCGACCCGCGCGACCCCCGGGTGGGCGCGCAGCTCCTCGGCCAGCAGCCCGGCCACCTCGCGCGGCGGCCGGCCGGCGGGCTTGGCCAGGCGGAGGGCCACGTTGGTCGCGTAGTCACCGTGCTCGGGGTTCTTCGGCCGTTCGACGACGACGTCCGCGGGTACCTCGACGGGCAGCGCGCCTCGCTCGACGACCGCGGCCACGGCGGTGCGGACGAGGTCCTGGAGCTGCTCCGGTGTCACCGGGCGAGCGTACTGACCGCGGTGCCGCCACCCGCCGCCCCCGCCCGGCTCCCAGCTCCCGTACAGGGAGCCGACCTAGACTCGCTCCCGGTGAGCGGGGCCCGCCCGGCCCCCACCGCAGCGGCGCGGACGCGCCCCGTGAACGAGGAGAGGCCTTGGCCAAGGACCGCAAGCCCGACAAGAGCCGAGCCACCGGCGGTGGGGCCACCCGGTCCGGCGGGCGGGCGGCGGGAGGGCGCACCCGGCCTCCGACGCAGGTCGTGGCGCAGCAGCGGCCCTGGGGCCTGATCGCCGCCGCCGTGGCCGTCGTCGTCTTCGCCGCGGCGGTCATCACCTACGCCGTGGTGCAGGTGCGGGCGGCCGACGCCTCGCGGGTGGAGTCGATCGACGAGATCGCCGGCGCGCAGACCTTCGAGTACGAGGGCGGCCTGCACGACGACGGCCCGATCGAGTACACCGAGTCCCCGCCGGTCGGCGGTGAGCACGCCAACCTGTGGGCCGACTGCACCGGCACGGTGTACGACGTCGACATCCGGCACGAGAACGCGGTGCACAGCCTGGAGCACGGCGCCGTCTGGATCACCTACAACCCCGACGAGGTCTCCGACGCCGACGTCGAGACCCTCGCCGGGCTGGTGGAGGGCGTCTCCGGCCGGATGCTCTCCCCGTACGAGGGCCAGGACTCCCCCATCAGCGTCCAGTCGTGGGGCGAGCAGCTGAAGGTGGATAGCGCGGACGACGAGCGGATCAAGCAGTTCGCCGACCTCATGACCTACAAGGCCGACAGCTTCCCGGAGCCCGGCGCCACGTGCGAGAGCCCGACCTTCCTGGCCGACCCGCCGCTCGAGAGCGACGACGCGCCCGTCACGCAGTGAGGACCGTCTCCCGGGAGGTGACCTCGTGACCGCAGGCGGTGCGCCCCGGCACAGCCCGCTGCGCACCGCCCTGCTCGCGGTGATCGGCGTCGGGCTGCTCCTCCTCGGCGGGGGGCTGGCCGTCGCGCTGGGCATCGGCCGGGACGCCCAGCCCACAGCCGACTCCGTCGACGCCGGCTTCGCCCGGGACATGTCCCGCCACCACCTGCAGGGCGTCGAGATGGCCAACCTGGTCGCCGAGCGCAGCGACGACCCGGAGGTCGAGCAGCTGGCCTTCGACATCTCGGCCACCCAGACCAACCAGGCCGGGCGCATGCAGGGCTGGCTGGCGCTCTGGGACATCCCCGTCTCGGGCGGCGAGACCATGGCCTGGATGGCCGGGGCGGACGCCCACGCCGGGCACGACATGGCCGGCGCGGAGATGGCCGCGGGCGCGCTGATGCCCGGTATGGCCACCGAGGAGGAGCTCGCGGAGCTGCGCAGCCTCTCGGGCACCGCCTTCGACGTGGAGTTCCTCCGGCTGATGATCCGGCACCACCAGGGCGGCTTCGACATGGCCGCCTACGCGGCCGAGAACGCCGAGGTGCAGGCCGTGCGGGACCTCGCGCGGTCGATGGTGCGGTCGCAGGGCGCGGAGGTCGAGACGATGACCGCGATGCTCGCCGCCCGGGGCGGGACCCCGCTCCCGGAGCCGTGACCCGCGGCCCGGGAGCCGCATCCCGGGCCGCCACGGGGGGCTGGTAGTTTCTTCCCTGCCCCACCACCGAGCCCCCGTAGCTCAGGGGATAGAGCACCGCCCTCCGGAGGCGGGTGCGCAGGTTCGAATCCTGCCGGGGGCACCACGACGATCCGAGTCCCGGTCCGCCTGCGGACCGCCGGCTCATGCCAGGCCCCGCGGCCCCTCACCGGGTGCCGACGGGGCCTGTCGCGCATCCGGGGGACGCAGCGTGCCCGCCGAGCGTGCGACATGGCGCGAGTTCTGGCACGTTTCCATCGACGGCCCGTCGCGGTCCGGTGCTCGGGGTGCTCGCGGGGCCGGCGGACCACGGCGCGGGAGGTCGGATGAGCACGGCAGAGGGCGCGCAGGCCCACGCGGAGAGCCGGCGGGGCGGCTTCAGCTCCCGCCGCGTCTTCATCCTGGCGGCCATCGGCTCGGCGGTCGGCCTCGGCAACATCTGGCGGTTCCCCTACGTCGCGTACGAGAACGGCGGCGGCGCCTTCGTGGTGCCCTACCTGGTCGCGCTGCTGACCGCCGGCATCCCCTTCCTCCTGCTCGACTACGCGATCGGCCACCGCCACCGCGGCTCGGCACCCCTCTCCTTCGCCCGCCTGCGCCGCGGGGTCGAGGGGCTCGGCTGGTGGCAGGTGGCCATCTGCTTCGTCATCGCCGTCTACTACGCGGCGGTGCTGGCCTGGGCGCTGAGCTACACCTTCTTCTCGTTCGACCAGGCCTGGGGCGCCGACCCCGAGGGCTTCTTCTTCGGCGAGTACCTGCAGGCCGGTGACGTCGAGGTCACCGCAGACGTGGTGCCCGGGGTGCTCGTGCCGCTCGCGGTCGTCTGGCTGGCCGTCCTGGCGGTCATGGCGCTCGGCGTGCAGCGCGGGATCGGCGTGGTCTCGCTGGTCTTCATCCCGGTGCTCGTGCTCGCCTTCGCCGCCCTGGTGGTGCAGGCGCTGCTGCTGCCGGGAGCGGGTGCCGGCCTCGACGCGCTGTTCACGCCCGACTGGTCGGCCCTCGCCGTGCCCTCGGTGTGGGCCGCCGCGTTCGGCCAGATCTTCTTCTCGCTGTCGATCGGCTTCGGCATCATGATCACCTACGCCTCGTACGTGAGCCGCCGCGAGGACATGACCGGCTCCGGCCTCGTCGTCGGCTTCTCGAACTCCAGCTTCGAACTGCTCGCCGGCATCGGCGTCTTCGCCGCTCTCGGCTTCATGGCCCAGGCCGGCGGGGTCGCCGTCGACGAGGTCGCCAGCGACGGGATCGGCCTGGCGTTCATCGCCTTCCCGACGATCATCAGCCAGGCCCCGGGGGGCACGCTCCTCGGCGTCCTGTTCTTCGGGTCGCTGGTGATCGCCGGGATCACCTCGCTGATCAGCGTGATCGAGGTGGTGATCTCCGCGGTCCGCGACAAGCTGGACACCGGCCGGCTCACCGCGACCCTCGCGGTCGTCGTGCCCACCGCGGTGCTGAGCCTGGTCCTCTTCAGCACGACCAGCGGCATCTACGTCCTCGACGTGGTCGACCACTTCGTCAACCAGTACGGCATCCTCGTCGTGGCGCTGCTGAGCATGCTGGTCGTCGCGTGGGGTCTCCGGGCCCTGCCCCGGCTCGCCGACCACCTCAACGTCCACGGCCGGCCGAGGCTGGGCACGGGCTGGCGGGTGCTGACGAGCGTCGTCGCCCCGGCGGGTCTGGCGATCGTGCTCGTCCTCGCGTTGCGGGACGACCTGGCCGCGCCCTACGGGGACTACCCCACCTGGCTGCTGGTGTCGCTGGGCTGGCTGCTCGTGGTGGCGCTGCCCGTCGTCGGGTTCCTGCTCGCCCGGCTGCCGTGGCGTGCCGGCACCCACCTGGACGGGCCGCCACCCGGCTCCGATCCGACGGCACCGCTGCACGCCCCCGCCGCCGCGGGACCGACCCCCGGGGGCCGTCCGGTCACCGGGAACGACGAGGGAGGCCGGCGATGAGCGCCGAGGCGATCGCGATGATGGTGGTGGCGATGCTCGTCATCTGGGGCGGCCTCGCGCTGGCCGTCGCCAGCCTGATGCGCCACGGCGCGGTCGAGGACCGTGGCGAGAACCTGCGCCGGGACCTCTGACCCCGTTGCCCACGGAGCGAGAGGGCCGGACGCCCAGCGTCACAGCCACCCCGGCGGGTCCTCCGGGGCCAGGCCGGCGCTCGTGGCCTCCGGACTGCGCCCGACGCCGCCCCCGACCCGGTGAACGGCGTCCTGGTCCACCCGCACCGCGGCAGCGGCAGCCCCGTCGACCGCACCCGCTGTGCGACGGGGGCGCGGCGGCGCTGCCGGTCCCGGACGAGGCCGGCCCGGTGCGGCTGCGCCTCGCCCGGACCGAACCGCGCCACCGTCGAGGGCCCGCTCAGCTGGTGAGCATCCCGCCCTCGACGGGGATGGTCGTGCCGGTGACGTAGCCGCCCGCGTCGCTGACCAGGAAGACCAGGGCGGCGGCGAGCTCCTCGGGCTCGCCCTTCCGCCCCACGAGGACCCGGGACAGCTGCGACTCCAGGTAGCCCTCGGGGTACTGGTCGGTCATCTCGGAGGTGAAGAAGCCGGGCGCCAGGGCGTTGACCCGGATCCCCTTGCGCCCGGTCCACTGCTGGGCGAGGTCGCGGGTCAGCCCGATCAGCCCAGCCTTGCTGGCGGCGTAGGCGGCCTGCGGCAGGCCGGCCGTCGTCAGCCCGAGCACGCTGGAGATGTTGACGATCGAGCTGCCCGGCTGCATGACCCGGCCGCAGGCCTGCGCCATCCAGTAGCAGCCGTTGAGGTTGACGTCGATGACCTGCCGGAACTGCTCGGGCGTCTCCCGGGTGGCCGGCGCGGCGGTGCCGACCCCGGCGTTGTTGACCAGGACGTCGACCTTGCCGAACTCGGCCATGGCGGCGTCGACGAGCGCCTGGCAGTCCTCGGGCCGGGAGACGTCGGTGGCCACGCTGATCGCCCGCCGCCCGGCCTCCTCCACCGCACGCTGGGTCTCGGCCAGGCGGTCGACCCGGCGGGCACCCAGGACGACGTCGCAGCCGGCCTCGGCCAGGGTGCGGGCGAAGACGGCCCCCAGGCCGGAGGAGGCCCCGGTGACGATGGCGACGCGGTCGTCGAGGCGGAACAGGTCGAGGATCGAGCGGTCGGGCATGAGCGGGGGTCTCCTCGGGTTCGGCGGGCTGTCGGGCCACCGTATCGGCCCTGTGCGGTAGATCACCGATCGAGCCGGGTAGGGGCCCCGGGTCCAGCCACCGGGCACCAGGGGGACGACCGTGACCAACCTCGCGCAGAACCTGCTCGACTCCGCCGACGAGGGCGCCGACCGTCCCGCGCTGCGGATGGACGACGCCGAGCTGACCTACGGCGGGTTCCGCGACGCCGCGCTCCGCGTCGCCGCCTCGCTGCAGGCCCGCGGCGTGCGGCCGGGCGACCGCGTCGGGCTGGTGCTGCCCAACGTCCTCTCGTTCCCGGTCGTCTTCTACGGGGCCCTGCTCGCCGGCGCCGCCGTCGTGCCGATGAACCCGCTGCTCAAGGCGCGGGAGGTGCAGTACTTCCTCGAGGACTCCGGCGCGCGGGTCGTCGTCACGCTGGAGAGCACGGCCGGGCCGGTGCGCGAGGCGGCGGACGTGGTCGGCGTCGAGGCCGTCGTGGTGGGGCCTGCCTCCCCCGACGAGCTCATGACCGCCGAGCCGCTCGGCGCGGCGGTGGAGCGGTCCGACGACGACCTGGCCGTCGTCCTCTACACCTCGGGGACGACCGGGCAGCCCAAGGGCGCCGAGCTCACCCACGCGAACATGGGCCGCAACGCGCTCACCACGGCCGAGACGCTTGCCGAGAACACCGCCGACGACGTGATCATGGGCTGCCTGCCGCTGTTCCACGTCTTCGGTCTGACCTGCGGCCTCAACACCGCCGTCGTGCGGGGCTCCCTGCTCACGCTCATCCCCCGGTTCGACGGCGCGAAGGCGCTGGAGGTCATCGAGCGCGACCGGGTCACCATCTTCGAAGGCGTCCCGACGATGTTCGCCGCGATGCTGCACCAGCCCGACGCCGACCGGCACGACGTCTCGAGCCTCCGGCTGTGCGTCTCCGGCGGCTCGGCGATGCCGGTCGAGATCATGCGCTCCTTCGAGGAGCGCTTCGGTTGCATGATCCTCGAGGGCTACGGCCTGTCGGAGACCTCGCCGGTCGCCTCGTTCAACCACCCGCACGCGGAGCGCAAGCCCGGCTCGATCGGGACCCCGATCCGCGGTGTGGAGATGCGCCTGGTCGACGACGACGGCAACGAGGTGGGCGGCGGCGAGGTCGGCGAGATCGCCATCCGCGGCGAGAACGTGATGCGCGGTTACTGGGAGCGGCCGGAGGAGACGGCGAAGGCGATACCCGACGGCTGGTTCCGCACCGGCGACCTCGCCCGCACCGACGAGGACGGCTACTTCTTCATCGTCGACCGCAAGAAGGAGATGATCATCCGCGGCGGCTACAACGTCTACCCGCGGGAGATCGAGGAGGCGCTGTACGAGCACCCGGCGGTGGCCGAGGCCGCCGTCGTGGGGATCGCGCACCCCGACCTCGGGGAGGAGGTGGCCGCGGCGGTCGCCCTCAAGCCCGGCATGACCGCCGAGGTCGAGGAGCTGCGCGAGTTCGTCAAGGCGCGGGTGGCCGCCTACAAGTACCCCCGCCACCTCTGGCTGGTGGACAGCCTGCCGAAGGGCCCGACCGGGAAGATCCTGCGCCGCGCCGTGGAGATCCCGCAGGAGGTGGGGGCCCGATGAGCCAGCCCTCCGCGCCCCGCAAGGCACCGCCGTCGCCGCCGCTGTGGCGGCAGGCCTTCGACGCCGCCGAGCGGGCGATCGCGCCCCGCGCCGAGGACGTGGTGCGCAGCGAGTACTTCGCGCTGGCCACCGCTCTGCTGCGGCGCGCGCAGACCGTGGCGGGCAGCTCGGCGCAGGGGCTCAGCGCCCGCGCCTGGCACCTGCTCAACCTGCCCGCCGGCAGCGACGTCAGCCGCCTGCGCGCGCAGATCGGCTCGCTCGACCGCGAGGTGCGCCGGCTGACCATCCAGCTGGAGAAGGAGCGGCGACGCAGCCCCGCGTCCCGCCCGGACCGCCCCCGACCGACCACCGCCCCGACCACGGAGGACAGCGATGCCGACGGTGCCCAGCCCGCAGACGGTGCTCGACCGCGTCCGGCGCGACGTCGAGCGCAACACCCTGCGCGCCCGTAACGGCATCAAGCTCGTTGCCGGCGTCGACCGGCCCGGCGTCGGGCAGACCCCCAAGGACGTCGTCTGGCAGCGCGGCCGCACCCAGCTGTGGCACTACCGCAACGACCCCGACACCTACGGGGGCGTCCGCTACGGCCCGCCGCTGCTGATCGTCTTCAGCCTCGTGAGCAAGAGCTACATCCTCGACCTGACGCCGGGCAACAGCTTCGTGGAGCAGCTGCTCGAGGCCGGCTTCGACGTCTACATGCTCGACTGGGGCGAGCCCGACGAGCGCGATGCGGGCAACGGGCTCGAGGACTACGCCGACGACTACATCCCCGCCGGGGTCGACCGGGTCCTGGAGCTCTCCGGCGCCGACGAGGTCAACCTGTTCGGCTACTGCTTCGGCGGGAACCTCGCCCTGCTCTACGCCGCGCACCACCCCGACGCGCCGCTGCGCAGCCTCACCGTGCTGGCCACGCCCGTGGACTTCCGGCACATGGGCCCGCTCGCCGACATCTTCGCCGTCGGGGGCATGGACGTCGGCTCGGTCCTCGGTCCGGACGGCAACGTCCCGCCCTCGGTCGTCGTCCAGGGCTTCCGCGCGCTGACCCCGACGGCGGAGGTCACCCGGTACGTCACCCTCTGGGAGCGGCTCTGGAACGACGAGTACGTCGCGTCCTACCAGGCCATGACCGGCTGGTCGGACGACCACGTGCCCTTCCCCGGCGTCGCGGCGCGGCAGACGGCGGAGATGCTCGTGCGGGCCAACGGCATGGTCAACGACCGGCTCTCCGTGGGCGGGGACCCGGTGCACCTCTCCGACATCCAGGTGCCGTTCCTGACCGTGCGCGCCAACCGCGACCACATCGTGCCGCCGGACGCGACGGCGCCGCTGATCGACCTGGTCGGGTCCCCCGACAAGCACGAGCTGTGCCTCGACGCCGGCCACATGGGGCTCGTGGTGGGGCGCACCGCGGCGAAGACGACGGTGCCCACGATCATCGACTTCGTCCGCCGGCGCAGCGACGCGCTCGACGCCGACGAGACCAGCCGGGAGGCCTGACGTGACGGTGGTGGAACTCGGACCGGAGCGCTGCGACGCGCTGCTCCGCTTCTTCGGCGACCTGCCCGCCGGTGACCTGACGTTCATCAAGGAGGAGGTCACCGACCCCGAGACGGTGCGCTCCTGGGCCAGCGGCGAGTCCTCGGGCGGTCGCTGGGTGGCGGTCGAGGGAAACGAGGTGACCGGCTACGTCGCCGTCCGGCCGCTCCCGGGGTGGTCGGACCACGTGGGCGAGGTACGCCTGGTCGTGGCGCCGTCCCGCCGGGGCAGCGGGCTGGGGCGCGCGCTGGCCCGGCAGGCACTGGTCGGCGCGGTCTCCTCCGGGCTGTCCAAGCTGGTCGTGGAGGTCGTCGCCGAGCAGGGGTCGGCGCTGGCGCTCTTCAGCGACCTCGGCTTCTCCGGGGAGGCGCTGCTGCGCGACCACATCCGCGACCGCGACGGCGAGCTGCGTGACCTCATGGTGCTGGCCCACCACGTCTCGGACACCTGGTCGGGCATGGACACCGTCGGCATCGCCGACGAGCTGGGGGCACCGGCCGGCTGAGCCCCCGCTCAGCGCTCGGTGACGCGTCCGCCGTCGACCTCGAGCAGCCGGTCGGTGGCGACGGCGGCGAGCATCCGCCGGTCGTGGGTGACCAGCAGCAGCGTGCCGGAGTAGCCGGCGAGCGCCTGCTCCAGCTGCTCGATCGCCGGCAGGTCGAGGTGGTTGGTCGGCTCGTCGAGCACGAGGACGTTGATCCCGCGCGCCTGCAGCAGGGCCAGCGCCGCGCGCGTCCGCTCCCCCGGCGAGAGGGTGACCGCGGGGCGCGTGACGTGGTCGGCGGTGAGCCCGAACTTGGCCAGCAGGGTGCGCACCTCCGCCGTCGGCCAGTCGGGCACCTCCGCGCCGAAGGCGTCCAGCAGCTGCTCGGTGCCGAGGAACCGCCCGCGGGCCTGGTCGATCTCGCCGGTGCGGACCGACGGCCCCAGCGACGCCGCGCCCTCGTCCAGCGGCAGGCGGCCGAGGAGCGCCGCCAGCAGCGTCGACTTCCCGGAGCCGTTGGCGCCGGTGATCGCGATGCGGTCGCCCCAGTCCACCTGGAGGTCCACCGGCCCGAGGGTGAAGGGCCCCCTCCGCACGACCGCACCGCGCAGGGTCGCCACGACGGCGCCCGCGCGGGGCGCGGCGGCGATCTCCATGCGGAGCTCCCACTCCTTGCGGGGCTCCTCGACCACGTCGAGCCGCTCGATCAGCCGCTCGGTCTGCTTCGCCTTCGCGGCCTGCTTCTCCGCCGACGCGCGGGCGAAGTTCTTCCGGTGCTTGTCAGGGTCCTTCTGCTTCTTGATCGCGTCGCGGACGCCCTTGGCCATCCAGTTGCGCTGCATCCGCGCGCGGGCCTCGAGCCCGGCCTTGGTGTCCGCGAACTCCTCGAACTCCTCGCGCGCGTGCCGCCGGGCGATCTCGCGCTCCACCAGGTAGGCCTCGTAACCGCCGTCGTGCACCCGCACGAGTTGCTGGGCCAGGTCCAGCTCGACGATCCGGGTGGCCGTGCGGGCGAGGAACTCGCGGTCGTGGCTGACCACGACCACGCCGGACCGGGAGCCGGCGACGAACCGCTCCAGCTGGTCCAGGCCGGCGAGGTCGAGGTCGTTGGTCGGCTCGTCGAGGAGCAGGACGTCGTAGCGGCTCAGCAGCAGCGCGGCCAGCCCGACGCGGGCGGCCTGGCCACCGGACAACCCGGTGGTCGGCGCGTGGAGCGCGACCCCCGGCGCCACCTCGGCGACGACCTCGGCGGCCCGCTCGTCGAGGTCGGCCCCGCCCAGGGCGAGCCAGCGCTCCAGGGCCTCGCCGTACGCGTCGTCGGCGCCGGCCTCCCCCGCCGCGAGCGCCTCGGTGGCGGCGTCGAGCTCCGCCTGCGCCGAGGCGACACCGGTGCGGCGCGCCAGCGCGGCGAGGACCGTCTCCCCCGGGCGGCGCTCGTGCTCCTGCGGCAGGTAGCCGAGCGTCGCCGTCGGCGGGCTGAGGGAGATGCTCCCGGACTCGGCCGGGAGCTCCCCGGCCAGCGTGCGCAGCAGGGTCGACTTGCCCGCTCCGTTCACCCCGACCAGGCCGACGACGTCGCCCGGGGCGACGACGAGATCGAGGTCGGTGAAGAGCACGCGGGCGCCGTGACCGGCTGCCAGTCCGCGGGCGACGAGGGTGGCGCTCACCCCTGCAGCCTGCCAAGCGCCCGCGAGGCGCTCAGTCCCGGCTCGCCGACGGGTCGTCGTCGACGTCGAAGGCGTCCTCCCCGTAGCCGCTGTCGGCGTCCTCCGCGACCACCCTCGCCCGCCGCACGAGCCACGGCTGCAGGTGGTCGTAGCCGCGCACCGACACCCGCCGCAGCGGCCGGATCCGGTAGTCGCCCACCGCGCGCAACCGGTCGGCGAGGTCCCGGTCGACCAGCAGGGCGCCCGGTCGGGCCAGCGACGTCAGCCGGCTGGCGAGGTTGACCACCGGCGAGTAGACGTCGCCGAGCCGGGTGAGGACCGCGCCGTAGGCGGCGCCGACCCGCAGGGGCGGGCGGTCGTCGGCCGCCCAGGCGTCGGGGAGCTCCAGGCCGATGTCCGCGGCGTCCGTCGCCGACCACGCGGTGAAGAGGACGCCGTCGCCGACGGTCTTCACCACCCGGCCGTGGTGCCGGGCGATCACCTCGGCGGCGGTGCTCTCGAAGTCCTCGACCATCGCGCCGAGCTCGCGGCCACCCATGCCCCGGCTGCGCGAGGTGTAGCCGACGAGGTCGGCGAAGCCCACCGCCAGCTCCCGGCGGTCGCCGGGCCCGGTCGCGGCCAGCAGGCGGTCGACGTTGGCCACCAGGTGCCGGCGCCAGACGTAGTCCTGCACCTCGCGCAGCCGGGGCAGGAGCGCCTGGGCGGCGGCCACCGCCCGCTCCGTGGTCGCGGCCGGGTCCTCGTCGGCCCGCGCCCCGCGCAGCAGCGCGTCGGCCAGCATGTCGGTCTGCCAGTCGGCCAGCCGGGAGAGCGACTGCCCCATCGCCCGGGCGATGGAGGCCTCGCTCTCCGTGTCGACGAAGCCGGAGTCGATCAGGGTCGAGAGGACGCCCAGCGCGGCGATGTCGGCGTCGGTGAAAGCGGGGTCGTCGTCGGCGGCGTCGGGGAAGCCGAGCGCCCGCCACAGCCGCTGCGTCCGCTCCGGTGGCATGCCGGCCATCCGGCCGACGTCCAGGCGGGTGTAGCGCCGGGGGCCGCCGAGCAGCAGCCGCTCCAGCGCCTCGCGGGCGCCCGGCTCAGGACCCGCCCCGGCGTCGTCCATGCGCCCCGGACCTCAGTCCGTGGTGTGGACGACCAGCACGTCGCACCCCGACCGGCGGGTGGCGTCGGCCGGGACCGAGCCCAGCAGCCGACCCTTGATGCTGCTGAGGCCCCGGTTGCCGACGACGAGCAGGTCCGCCTTCTCCCGGCGGACGACCTCCAGCAGCGTCTCGACCGGTGATCCCATCACCGCCACGGTGCGCACGTCGCGGGCGCCGGAGGCCAGGGCGCGCTCGGCGGCGGTGCGCACGGTCTCCTCGGCGGGGTGGGACCCGACCACCTGGTAGGCCTCGTCCCCCAGCACGTCCTGCGCCCGGGCGAGCTCCCGGTCGTCGGTCTCCGTGGGGAGGTAGGCGCAGGCGACCACCAGCGTCGCGCCGCAGGCGCCGGCCAGTGCCCCGGCCCGGGCGACCGCGCGCAGCGAGGACTCCGACCCGTCGGTTCCGACGACGACCGTGGTGTAGGCGTTCACGGGCTCGCTCACGGCGCGCACTCTAAGGGACGGCGCGCGGCCGTGTGCCCGGGGTCACGCGCACCGGGCGCGCGGGCGACGGAGCGGTGAAAACGTGCCCGCGGGGTGCCGGAACATCGTGCCGGTGCGCTTGGATGGGCGGGACACGGGCCACCAGATCAGGAGGAGCGACATCGCCACCCCCCACTCCCCCGTGACCGACCCCGTGCGGGTCGAGGTCCGGGGGCTCACCAAGTCCTTCGGCTCCGTCCGGGCGGTGAGCGACCTGGGCTTCACCGTCGAGCCGGGCACGGTCACCGGGTTCCTCGGCCCCAACGGCGCGGGCAAGACCACCACGCTGCGCATGCTGCTCGGGCTGGTCCGCCCCGACGCGGGCACCGCCACGTTCGACGGCACCCCGTACACGGCGCTGCGGGAGCCGGTCCGCACCGTCGGCGCGGTCCTGGAGACCGCGTTCCACCCGGCCCGGTCCGGCCGCAACCACCTGCGCGTCTACTGCCGCGCGGCCGGGCTGCCGGTCGAGCGCGCCGACGCGGTGCTGGCCCAGGTCGGGCTGACCGACGCCGGGCGACGGCGCGCCGGCGGCTACTCCCTCGGGATGCGCCAGCGGCTCGGGCTGGCCACGGCACTGCTCGGCGACCCCGCCGTGCTGGTGCTCGACGAGCCGGCCAACGGCCTGGACCCCGAGGGCATCCAGTGGCTGCGAGGCTTCCTCCGCCACCTCGCCCACGACCAGGGCCGCACGGTGCTGGTCTCCAGCCACCTGCTCTCGGAGGTGGAGCAGACCGTCGACCGCGTCGTCATCGTCGGCGCCGGCCGGCTGGTCCGCGAGGGCTCGATGGCGCAGCTGCGCGCCGGGGCCGACGGCGCCGGCTCGGTGCTGGTGCGCAGCCCCGAGGCGACCCGGCTGGCCGACTCGCTGCGCGCCGACGGCACGTCCGTCACGCTCGACGGCGACTCCCTGACCGTCACCGGCCGCACCACCGCCGAGGTCGGCGCCCGCGCCTTCACCGCCGGGGTGGAGCTGCACGAGCTGCGCTCGCGCACCAGCGGCCTGGAGGAGATCTACTTCCAGCTCACCGCCGGCCAGGAGCAGTACGCCGCCGGCGCGACGACCCCGGAGCTCTCGCGATGACCCACCTGATCCGCGCCGAGTGGACCAAGCTGTTCACGACCAGGGTGTGGCTGGGCCTGCTGCTGGGCGCCTGCGTCATGGTGATCGGCTTCGCCGTCCTGCTCACCTCCTTCGCCGGCAACCCCGAGTCGGGCATCCCGGCCGTGGGCACGCCGATCTACGAAGAGCTGGCGATGGCGAACGCCGTGAACGTCAACGTCCTCTTCCTCATCGTCGGCATCATCGGGATGACCCAGGAGTACCGGCACCGGACGGCGACGCCGACGTTCCTGACCACCCCGCGCCGCGGCCGCGTCGTGATCGCCAAGCTGCTGGCCTACGCGCTGGCGGCGACGCTGTTCGCGCTGGTCGTGCTGGTCGTCAACTACGCGACCGTCGCGATCCACGCCGGAGCGCGCGGCGCGGCGCCGGCGCTGGACGCCGACAACCTCGGCACGCTGGGCAGCTCCGGGCTGGCGCTGATCATCTACGCGGTCATCGGCGTGGGGCTCGGTGCGCTGCTGCGCAACCAGGTCGGGGCGATCGTCGGCGGGCTGGTCTACCTGTTCGTCATCGAGCCGATCATCCGGTCGATCCCGGCCACCTCGGGGGCGTACAAGTGGATGCCGGGAGGTGCGTTGGAGGCGCTCACCGCGACCCTCCAGGGCCCCGACCTCCTGGAGGCGTGGCAGGGCGGTCTGCTGCTGCTCGGTTACGGTCTCGTGGCGGCCCTGCTGGGCACCTTCCTGGCCGTCCGCCGCGACATCGCCTGAGACGGCCGGGGGCTCGTCCCACGCCCCCGCCCCGGTCGAGAGCACGCGCCGGGCAGCCGCGAACGCAGAACGGAGAACGCGTGACCACTCGCATGACCGTCCAACGACTCGGCCGGCTGATCGTCGACGGCGAGACCGATGCCGTCCGGTCGGCGGTCGCCGACTCGCCCCAGCTGCTCGAGGGCTCCGTCGAGCGGGACGGCCAGGACGGCTGGACCCCCCTGCACCTGGCGGTCGCCTGCGACCGGGTCGAGGTCGTCCGCGTCCTCGCCTCGGCCGGGGCGGACCTCGCCGCGCGCACGGACCAGCACCGCACACCGCTGCACGTGGCGCTGGAGCACGCGCCCGATCTGGTCCCGGTGCTGGTGGAGCTCGGGGCCGTCGTCGACGCCCCCAGCGCCGCCTACCTCGACGACGTCGACCGGCTCACCGCGGAGCTGGACGGCGGGGCGGCGTTGACCGACCCCGCCACGGGGGTCGACCTGCTGGCCTGGGCCGCGTACGGGGGCGCCGCGGGCGCCGCGCGGCTGCTGCTGGCGCGTGGGGCCGACGCCGACGGGGGCGCATTGCACGCCGCGGCCGCCGGCGGCAGCGCGGAGCTGGTCCGCCTGCTCCTGGACGCCGGCGCCGACGTGGACCGCCGGGATCCCGACACCGGGCGCACCCCGCTGCACACCGCCGTGGCGACGGGCGCGACGGGGGACGCACCGGAGATCGTCCGGGCGCTGCTGGACGCGGGGGCCGACGTCAACGCCACCACGCACGACGGTGCCAGCGCGCTCGACATCAGCCGCGTGGCGGCGGCCAGGCACCGGCAGGAGGACGACGACCAGGCCAGTGGCAACGACGCCCTGGTCGATCTCCTGGTCGCCCACGGCGCCACCCACTGACCCCGACGTGGGACGGGCGCGCGGATCCGGCTCCGCACCCGGTCGGCGACCGGGGACGGGCGTAGACTCGACACCCGGTCCAGCGACGCGCCCCTCAGACGCAGCCCCGAGACGAAGAAGGCACTCGACCCCGTGTCAAGCGTGAGTTCATCCCGACCGTCGTCCAACTCGTCCCCGGTCGCCGGTTTCGGCACCAACGAGTGGCTGGTCGAGGAGATGTACCAGCAGTTCCTCGCCGACCCGGCCAGCGTCGATCAGGCGTGGCACGAGTTCTTCGCCGACTACCGTCCCGGTCCGCCGGCCGGTGGCGACCGGGAGCACGCGCCGTCGGGGAACGCGGCGCCGGCCGCGGAGGAGGCGGCCCCCGCCGAGGCTCCGGCCTCCCCCGCGCCCGCGGCCCCCGCCGCCAAGAAGCCCGACGTCCAGCGCCCGGCCGCCGGGTCCCAGCCGACGGGGAGCCCGCCCGTGCAGAAGACCGACCAGCCCGCCGCTCCTGCCACCGTCAAGGCCGCTCCCCCCGCCGCCAAGGCCGCTCCCCCGGCGCCCAAGCCGCCGGCGGGCGAGGGCAAGCAGTCCCCGCTGCGGGGCGCCGCCGCGGCGGTGGTCAAGAACATGAACGCCTCGCTGACCGTGCCGACGGCGACGAGCGTGCGGGCGGTGCCGGCCAAGCTGCTGGTCGACAACCGGATCGTCATCAACAACCACCTGGCCCGCGCGCGTGGCGGCAAGATCTCCTTCACGCACCTGATCGGCTACGCGCTGATCCGGGCGCTGGACTCGTTCCCCAACATGAACAGCGCCTTCGCCGAGGTCGACGGCAAGCCGGTGCTGGTGGCGCCCGCGCACGTCAACTTCGGGCTGGCGATCGACCTGCCCAAGCCCGACGGCTCGCGGTCGCTGGTCGTGGCCTCCATCAAGGGCGCCGAGGAGCTGGACTTCGCCGGCTTCTGGGCCGCCTACGAGGACATCATCCGCCGCGCCCGGAACAACAAGCTGACGATGGAGGACTTCTCCGGCACCACGATCAGCCTGACCAACCCCGGCACCATCGGCACCAACCACTCGGTGCCGCGGCTGACCGCCGGGCAGGGCGCGATCATCGGCGTGGGCGCGATGGAGTACCCCGCCGAGTTCCAGGGGATGAGCCCCGAGGTGCTCACCGAGATGGGCGTCTCGAAGATCATCACGCTCACCTCCACCTACGACCACCGGATCATCCAGGGCGCGGAGTCGGGCGACTTCCTGCGGAAGCTGCACTCGCTGCTGCTGGGCGAGGACGGCTTCTACGACGAGGTCTTCCGCTCGCTGCGGATCCCCTACGAGCCGGTGCGCTGGATGCCGGACGTGCGGGTCACGCGCGAGGGGCAGATCGACAAGGAAGCCCGGGTCATCGAGGTCATCGAGTCCTACCGGCGCAACGGCCACCTCATGGCCGACACCGACCCGCTCGAGTTCAAGGTCCGCACCCACCCCGACCTCGACATCCTCCAGCACGGGCTGACCCTGTGGGACCTCGACCGGAAGTTCCCGGTCGGCGGCTTCGCCGGTGAGCGCCTCATGCCGCTGCGGGACATCCTCGGCGTGCTGCGCAACTCCTACTGCCGCACGGTCGGCGTGGAGTACATGCACATCACCGATCCCGAGGAGCGCGAGTGGCTCCAGCAGCGGATCGAGCTCAAGCACGCACAGCCCGACCGTGAGAAGCAGAAGCACGTGCTCGGCCGGCTCAACGCCGCGGAGGCTTTCGAGACCTTCCTGCAGACCAAGTACGTCGGGCAGAAGCGGTTCAGCCTCGAGGGCGGGGAGTCGGTCATCCCGATCCTCGACGAGGTGCTCATCGCCGGCACGGACCACGGCCTGGACGAGGTCGCGATCGGCATGGCCCACCGCGGCCGGCTCAACGTCCTGGCCAACGT
Organism: Blastococcus sp. SYSU DS0510; assembly: GCF_054050835.1. Lineage (NCBI taxonomy): Bacteria > Bacillati > Actinomycetota > Actinomycetes > Geodermatophilales > Geodermatophilaceae > Blastococcus > Blastococcus sp. SYSU DS0510. The sequence continues at coordinate 226,001 of NZ_JBJHAC010000001.1, forward strand.
GCTCGGCAAGAGCTACGCCAAGATCTTCGGCGAGTTCGAGGGCAACATCGACCCGGGCACCGTCCAGGGCTCCGGCGACGTGAAGTACCACCTCGGGGCCACGGGCACGTTCCGCAACCCGTTCCGCGAGGACGCGGAGATCGCCGTCTCCCTGGCCAGCAACCCCAGCCACCTGGAGACGGTCAACCCCGTCCTCGAGGGCATCGTCCGCGCCAAGCAGGACATGATCGACAAGGGCGAGCAGGGCTTCACCGTCCTCCCCGTCCTGCTGCACGGGGACTCGGCGTTCGCCGGCCAGGGCGTGGTCCAGGAGACGCTGAACCTCTCCCAGCTGCGCGGCTACCGCACCGGCGGCACCGTGCACGTCGTCATCAACAACCAGGTCGGCTTCACCACCAGCCCCGGTTCGGCGCGCTCGACGCTGTACTCCACCGACGTCGCGCGGATGGTCAACGCGCCGATCTTCCACGTCAACGGCGACGACCCCGAGGCCTGCGTCCGGGTGGCCCGGCTGGCGGTCGAGTACCGGCAGACGTTCAAGAAGGACGTCGTCATCGACCTCGTCTGCTACCGCCGCCGCGGCCACAACGAGGGCGACGACCCCTCGATGACCCAGCCGCTGATGTACGACATCATCGACCGCAAGCGCTCGGTGCGGAAGCTGTACACCGAGGCGCTGGTGGGTCGCGGCGACATCACGCTCGAGGAGGCCGAGGAGGCCCTCAAGGACTACCGCGGCCAGCTCGAGCGCGCCTTCGCCGAGACCCACGACGCGCAGGACTCCTCCAAGCCCGAGCCGGTCATGGACCCGCGCACGCCGCAGGAGTCCACGGTGCAGACGGCGATCACGCAGGAGGTCCTCAAGACCATCGGCGACGCGCACGTCTCCTTCCCGACGGACTTCACGCCGCACCCGAAGCTGCAGAAGATGCTCGAGCGGCGGGCCGCGATGGCCAGCGAGGGCGGCATCGACTGGGCCATGGGTGAGCTGCTGGCGTTCGGGTCGCTGCTCATGGAGGGGGTGCCGGTGCGGCTGGCCGGCCAGGACTCCCGCCGCGGCACCTTCGTGCAGCGCCACTCGGTGCTCATCGACCGGGAGAACGGCGCCGAGTACACGCCGCTGGCCAACCTGACCGAGGAGCAGGCGAAGTTCTTCGTCTACGACTCGCTGCTCAGCGAGTACGCCGCGCTCGGCTTCGAGTACGGCTACTCCGTGGCCAACCCCAAGGCGCTCGTGCTGTGGGAGGCCCAGTTCGGCGACTTCGTCGACGGGGCGCAGATGGTCATCGACGAGTTCATCAGCTCCGGTGAGGCGAAGTGGGGCCAGCGCTCCGGCGTCGTCCTGCTCCTGCCGCACGGCATGGAGGGCCAGGGCCCCGACCACTCCAGCGGTCGGATCGAGCGGTTCCTGCAGCTGTCGGCGGAGAACAACATGACCGTCGCCAACTGCACCACCCCCGGCAACTACTTCCATCTGCTGCGGCGCCAGGCGCTCTCCGACGTGCACCGCCCGCTGGTGGTGTTCACGCCGAAGTCGCTCCTGCGGGCGAAGGCGGCGGTCAGCCCCGTCGAGGACTTCACCGAGGAGAACTTCCGGCCGGTGCTCCCCGACACCGGGGTGGGCGGCGAGCCGCTGGAGGCCTCTGCGGTGCGCCGGGTGCTGCTCTGCAGCGGCAAGGTGGCCTACGACCTGATGGCCCAGCGGGAGAACGAGGGCACCGCCGACACCGCGATCGTCCGCGTCGAGCAGCTCTACCCGCTGCCGGCCGAGCAGATCCGGGCGGAGCTCGAGCGCTACCCGGAGGCGACGGACGTGGTCTGGGTGCAGGAGGAGCCGGCGAACATGGGCGCCTGGCAGTTCATGGCGGTCAACCTGCCCGAGGAGCTGCCCGAGGGCCGCACGCTCCGGCGGGTCAGCCGCCGCGCGTCGGCCAGCCCCGCCGTCGGCTCGGCCAAGGTCCACGAGGTCGAGCAGCGCAAGCTGGTCGCCGAGGCGTTCGCCGACTGACCCCGCGGACGCTCGCGTCCCCTTCCGCGCCCGGCCCCCGAACACCACGGGGGCCGGGCGTCGTAGGTTCTCCGGCATGTACTTCACCGACCGGGGCCTGGAGGAGCTGGCCGAGCGGCGCGGCGCCGAGCAGGTCACCCTGGCCTGGCTGGCCGACCAGATGCAGGCGTTCGTCGACCAGCACCCCGACTTCGAGGTCCCCGTCGAACGGCTGGCCACCTGGCTGGCCCGCGGGGGCACGGACGACGACGACCTGGACGACTGAGGGACGACGGACGGGGAGCTCGCGCGCCCAGGACGACGAACTCGTGGCCATCACCCGCTGATCCCACGAGTTCATCGCAGCGGGCCGGTTCCGCCCGCCCCTCCGCGTGCCTGCGCCGCTGCGCCCTTCTCGCCAGGCACGCTCGGTAGGTGCTCGGTCACTCGCACGCGCTCTCCGGCCTCGCCGTCGGTGCCGCCACCCTGCCCTGGGCACCCGTGCAGGGCTCCGTCGCCCAGGGTGCCTGGATCGCCGCCGTCGGCGGGTTCGCGATGCTGCCCGACCTCGACCACCGCAGCTCCACCGTCTCCGACATGTGGGGCCCGGTCACCGACGTGCCGGCGGGGGCGATCGGCGCGCTCGCCGGCGGCCACCGCTGGGGCACGCACGACGCGGTCCTCGCGCCGCTGGCGTTCGGGGCGCTGGCGCTCGCCGCGGCCGGCGCCTACTGGTCGAGCCTGCTGCTGATGGCGCTCGGGATCGGGCTGGCGCTGCGGGCGCTGCACTTCGTCATCCCGGGCCGCACCGAGACGACCATCCTCGGCAACCTGCTGCTCTCCTGGGGCGGCGCCTGGCTGCTGCTCGGGCACATGGCACCGCCGGCCTGGCTGCCGTGGGCCGTCGCGGCGGGCGTGCTGACCCACGTGCTGGGCGACGCGATCACCACCGCGGGGGTGCCCGTGCCGCTCCTGTGGCTGGTCAAGCGCAGGCGGCTGGCCCTCTCCCCCATCCGCACCGGGGCCACGATCGAGAAGATCGCCCTCGTGCCGCTGTTCGTCGTCGCGACGGTGGTGTTCTCGTACAGCAACACCGAGCTGCACACGGCGCTCGCCCCGGTGGTCGACCGGCTGCTCACCGCCGGCTGAGCCGCGACCTCACGGGCGCGGGTTCGTCCGCGTCCAGCCGCGGTCGTCGCGCCGGGCGCCCTGACCGGCCCGGCAGCGGCGGCACACCGACTGCACCTCCTCGGCGTGCCGGCCGGACTCCGGCTGCACGTCGGGCCAACCGACGTGCGGGAAGCGGGCGAGCCGCGACCGGCTGAGCGCCAGCCCGCACACGGTCTCGTTGCGCCCGCGCTCCCAGGCGTGGACCTCCCCGGCGGGGTACCGGATGCCGTCGTCGGGGTCGACCCACTGACCCGTCGCCGCAACGCTCGCCATGGGGAGCAGGTACCCGCGGACGGGGGGTGCGGCAAACAGGTCGCCGGAGGCGGGGCGGGTCCCCGCGGAAACCCTCCCGGTCCTGGCGGACCCGCACGAAATCGTCACCGCCCGCCGATAACTTCGCTGGTGTGCCGCAGGTAGATCTGATGCGCCCCGACCACGCCTACTTCTTCGGATTCGCGCAGACTGACGGCAATCACTACGCCGGCACCCGTCAGCGGGGCCGCCTATCGATCGAGTTGTCCGAGCGGGACGCGGCCGTGCTGCATTCGTTCACCACCCTGTTCGACGTCTACTCGCGGGTTTCCTGTCGGGAGCGCACCACGAACTTCGGAAGGCACCGCTCCGCGACCTGGACGGCGTGCGACCTGGCGTTGCGCCAGGAGCTCGTCGAGCTGGGGCTGCCGACCGGACGCAAGTCGATGACGGCGGCACCACCACCGGGCCCGTTCAGCGTCCGGGATTACCTGCGCGGATTGATTGACGGCGACGGGTGTGTCGGCTTCAGCAGCACCGGGCGACCGTTCGTCGGATTCGTGACCGCAAGTCAACCGCTCGCCGAGTTCTTCTGCACCCAGGCCCTCGAAGTCGTCGGCGCCTACCGGGCAGCCAACCGGAACGCGCGTGACGGCGTCTTCAACATCATGGTGACCGCCGACCCGGCGGCCTCTCTGGCTGGGTGGCTCTACCCCGACGGTTGCCTCGCGGTCGACCGGAAGCGCGAGGCCGCCCGGCGTGTAGCGGCGTGGACACGGCCGACGGGGATGCGAGCACGACCGGTAGCCGGTGCTCGTCGGTGGACAGCACAGGAGGACGCCGATGTGTTCAACGGTTCGGTGCGACAGGTGGCACGTCGACTGCGGAGGAGCGAGCAGTCGGTGAGCATGCGCCGCTGTCGTCTCCGTCGAGCGAGCGCCGGAGGAATCGAACGGCGACACGGCGAACAGCCGACCGGGCCACCGAGCTGAGAGACGCAGCCGACAGGGGCGGACGCCCCGGCCGGCAGCGAGCGAGGACCGCGTCTGGTCGTCATCGCGCGCATGCTTGCGGCGGGGCCCAGGGGAAGCCCTCCCCGGCGCCCCGCCAGCGGGTACGGTCTCGATCTTGTGACCGCCGTCTCATCGAGGCCCCGCCTCTCCCGGGGCACCCACCTGGGCTACGCCACGGGCTCGATCGCGACGGCCGCGTTCGGCACCGTGCCCGGGCTGCTGCTCCTGTACTACCTGACCGACGTGCTCGGCGTGGCCGCCGGGATCGCCGGCCTCGTGGTCTTCGCACCCAAGGCCTGGGACGTGCTGCTCAACCCCTGGATCGGCAGCCGCTCGGACCGGACGAGCAGCCGCTGGGGCCCCCGCCGGCCGTGGATGCTGGCCGGAGGGGTCGCCCTGCCCCCGCTCTTCGTGCTCGTCTTCGCCGGGCCCGGCGCCCCGCCGGCGGCGGCAGCGGCGTGGGTGGCGGTCACCTTCCTGCTCGCCGCCACCGCCTACGGCTGCTTCCAGGTGCCCTACGTGGCCCAGCCGGCCGAGATCACCGATGACCCCGATGAGCGGTCGACGCTGATGTCCTGGCGCGTCGCGGCGCTGGCGTTCGGCATCCTGCTGGCCGGCGCGGGCGCGCCCGCCGTCGTCGACGCCTTCGGCGACGGCCGCGGCGGCTACCTGGCCATGGCGGTGTTCGTCGCCGTCCTGCTCGCCCTGGGGATGCTCGGCGCCGTCGTCGGCACCCGCAACGCGCCGACGCTGACCCGGGTGCGCAGCGAGGGCCGGCTGCTCGCCACGCTCCGGCGGGCGTGGCGGGCGCGACCGTTCCGGCTGCTGCTCACCGGCTTCGTCGTCCAGGCGCTCGGCATCGGGGTCATGCTGGCCGGCGTCCCTTACTTCTCCGAGCAGGTGCTGGGCGACCCCGCCGCCGGGACGCTGCTGTTCGCCGCGCTGGTGGGCCCGGCGATCCTGGTCATGCCGGTGTGGCTGCGGGTCGGCCGCCGGGTCGGCAAGCGCACCGCGCTGCTGGCCGCGTCGCTGCTGTTCGCCTGCGCCGCGGCCGCGCTCGCCGTCGTCCCCGAGGGCGGCACGGACGCGGCGGTCGCGCTGGTGGTGCTGGTCGGCATCGGCTACGCGGGGATGCAGATGTTCCCGCTGGCGATGCTCCCCGACGTCATCGCCGTCGACGAGGCGTCCTCGGGCGAGCGCCGGGCGGGGGTGTTCACCGGCGTCTGGACCGCGGCCGAGACCCTCGGCCTGGCCGTCGGCCCCGGCCTGCTCGGGGGGCTGCTCGCGGTCGCCGGCTACGTCTCCTCCACCGGGGACCAGGTCGTCGCGCAGTCCAGCGGCGCCGTCCTCGCCGTCCGGCTCGGCTTCACCGTCGTGCCGGCACTGCTCGTCCTGGCCAGCGTCCCCGTGCTCGCCCGCTACCGGCTCGACGCCGTCCCGACCCAGGAGGTCCACGCGTGAACCCGACCGAGGTGCTCGCCGAGCTCACCGCGCTGCAGGCCGGGGACGTGCCCACCCACGGCGGCGCGACCATGGCCTACGTCTACGACTCCGGCCGCGCCGAGGTCGACGAGTTCGCCGCCGCCGCGCAGGCGGCGTTCCAGTGGACCAACGCCCTCGACCCCACCGCCTTCCCCAGCGTGGCCCGCATCGAGAACGACCTCGTCGGCGCCGCGCTCGGGCTGCTCGGCGGCGGTCCGGACGCCGTGGGGACGCTGACCAGCGGCGGCACCGAGAGCTGCGCGCTCGCCGTCCTCGCCGCCCGCGAGCAGTGGCGCGCCCGCGGCGGTTCAGGGCGGCCGCGGCTCCTCCTGCCGGTCACCGCGCACGCGGCCTTCCGCAAGGCCGCGCACCTGTTCGGCGTCGAGGTCGTGGACCTCCCCGTCGATCCGGAGACCTGCCGGGCGGACCCCAGGGCGGTGGAGCGGCAGCTGGACGAGCGGACGGTGCTGGTGGTCGTCAGCGCGCCGTCCTACCCGCACGGCGTGCTGGACCCGGTCGGCCCCATCGCGGGGCTCGCGGCAGCCGCAGGCGTCCCGTGCCACGTGGACGCCTGCATCGGCGGGTGGGTGCTCCCCTACCTCGACGACGTCCCCGAGCCCTTCGACCTCTCCGTGCCGGGGGTGACGTCGCTGTCGGTGGACCTGCACAAGTACGGCTACGCGCCCAAGGGCGTGTCGGTGCTGCTCACCGCCACCCCCGAGCTGCGGCACGCGCACTGGTTCAGCACCGCCGGCTGGCCGGGCTACCCGGTGGTGAACCCGACGCTGGCCGGCACCCGCCCCGCCGGGGCGATGGCGGCCGCCTGGGCGGTGCACCGCTGGCTGGGCACCGACGGGTACCGGGAGCTGGCCCGCCGGGCGCGGGAGGCCACGCTGCGGCTCGCGGACGGCGCCGCCGCCGTCGACGGGCTCCGGGTGGTCGGCCGACCGGTGGCGACGCTGGTCGCCCTGGCCGCGGACGGCCCCGACGGCGTGGACGTGCTCCACCTCGCCGACGAGATGACGGCGCGCGGCTGGCTGCTGCAGCCGCAGCCGCCCTTCGCCCAGGACGGCGGCGACCTGCCCGCCACCCTGCACCTCACCGTGACGGCGGCCACCGCCGACCGGGTGGAGGCCCTGCTCGCCGACCTCCGCGACGCCGCGCGCGCCGCCGCGGCGCTGCCCCCACCGGTGCCCGACCCCGGGTTGGTGGCCGCGGCGGCCACGATCGACCCGGCGGCGCTGACGGTCGCCGAGGTCGAGGCGCTGCTGGAGCTGGCGGGGGTCTCCGGCGGATCGCTGCCCGTGCGCATGGCGCCGGTGCACGCCCTCGTCGCCGCGCTCCCCCGGCCGGTCGCCGAGCGGCTGCTCTCCGGCGTGCTGGGCCGGGTCTACCGGCCCACGCTCAGCGAGTGACGCCCTGCTCCCTCGCGCAGGCGGCCACGGCCTCGGCGACGGCGGTCGCGACGCGGCGGTCCAGGGGGCTGGGCACGATGTAGTCGGCCCGCACCTCGTCACCGACGACGCCGGCGATCGCGGTCGCCGCGGCCAGCTTCATCTCCTCGGTGATGCGCCTCGCGCCGGCGTCGATGGCGCCGCGGAAGACGCCGGGGAACGCCAGCACGTTGTTGATCTGGTTGGGCAGGTCGCTGCGGCCGGTGGCGACGACCGCGGCGTACCTCGCGGCCATCTCCGGGTCCACCTCGGGCGTCGGGTTGGCGAGCGAGAAGACGATGCAGTTCTCGGCCATCGACGCGATCGCCGCCTCGGGCACCGATCCCCCGGAGACCCCCAGGTAGACGTCGGCCCCGCGCAGCGCCGACACCATCGAGCCGGCGAAGCCCGAGGCGTTGGTGTTCTCCGCCAGCCAGCGCTTGGTGCCGGTCAGCCCCTCGCGACCGGTGTGCAGGATCCCCCGGGAGTCGGCGACGGCGATCTCCGCGACGCCCGCCTCGAGCAGGATCTTGGTGCAGGCGACGCCGGCGGCGCCCGCGCCGGAGACGACCACCCGCAGATCCTCCAGCTCGCGGCCGACCACCGTCGCGGCGTTGCGCAGCGCGGCGAGGACGACGATCGCCGTCCCGTGCTGGTCGTCGTGCATGACGGGGATGTCGAGGCGCTCGCGCAGCCGCGCCTCGATCTCGAAGCAGCGCGGCGCGCTGATGTCCTCGAGGTTGATCCCCCCGAACGACGGCGCGATCGCCGCCACCGTCTCGACGATCTCGTCGACGTCGGTGGTGGAGAGCACGATCGGCACCGAGGAGAGCCCGGCGAACTCGCTGAAGAGGCAGGCCTTGCCCTCCATGACCGGGAGCGAGGCGACCGGACCGATGTCGCCCAGGCCGAGCACGGCGGTGCCGTCGGAGACGACGGCGACGACGCGGGGCGCCCAGGTGAACCGCCGGGCGAGCTCCGGCTCGGCGGCGATCGCGCTCGACACCCGGGCGACCCCCGGGGTGTACGTGAGGGCGAGATCGGCCGTGGAGCCGATCGAGCGGGTCGAGGACATCGAGAGCTTGCCGCCCTCGTGCACCGCGAACGCCGGGTCGGAGGCGAACCGGTCGGTGCCGACGTGGTCCCCGGTAGCCGCATTTCCGTTCATGGGCACAGCAGCGTAAACCCGGCCCGACCCCGGTCGGCCGCTGCGGTGCGCACGTGGCGATCCCCTGGCTCGCCGTCCACGACAGGTCCCGCGCTGCCGCCCACGTGGAGCGGTACGCGCAGCTACGCGGGGCCTGAGCCGAGGTCCGGGGGAAGGGCCAGCCGGCCGGGGCGCGGCCACAGCCGCCCCAGCACCCGGCCCACGACGACGGCGGCCCCGAAGGCGCGGCTGTCGTCGGTCAGGAACGGGTTGTCGCCCTCCACCCAGTGCCCGCCGTCCACCGCCCGCCGGGCCCGCTTGACCGTCAGGAGCTCCGGGCGCGCGGGGAAGCGCGCGAGGACGACGTCACCCGGGCGGACGCGCCCGCCCGGCGGCACCCGCCGGGCCAGCAGCCGGTCGCCGTCGCGGAGGGTCGGCGACATCGAGGGGCCGCTGACCCGCACCAGGATCCAGGCGCTGGGTAGCGGAGCTGCGGTCTCTCCCGAACTGTCGCCGTCGATCACCGCGAGTAGGGTCGCAGACGACACCACCCCACGACACCGGAGGCACCCCCATGCGTCTGTTCCGCATGTTCTCCGCCGTGGAGGCCACCGCGCACTGCGACCTCCCCTGCGGCGTGTACGACCCGGCCCAGGCCCGGATCGAGGCCGAGTCGGTCAAGGCCATCCAGGAGAAGTACCAGGGCAACGAGGACCCGGTCTTCCGCCAGCGGTGCGTCCTGATCAAGGAGGCGCGCGCCGACCTGGTCAAGCACCACCTGTGGGTGCTGTGGACCGACTACTTCAAGCCCCCGCACTTCGAGAAGTACCCGCACCTGCACGAGCTGTTCAACAAGGCCACCAAGCAGGCGGGCGCGGCCGGCGGCAAGGGCAGCATGGACCCCGCCGAGGGTCAGAAGCTGCTCGACTACATCGCCGAGATCGACAAGATCTTCTGGGAGACCAAGGCCGCTGCCTGACCCCCCACCGCCTCGGACGGCGCCGGTCGACACCCGTCGGCCGGCGCCGTCCGTCGTCCGGGGCGCCCCTGCCGGGGTCGCCGGGCGGGCCGGCGCCCGTGGTGAGCAGCACGTTCGCTCCGGGGAGCCGCGGGGCACAGACGACCAGCGGTGGACGAGCAGGTTCGTCCCCCGCCGACACCAGGAGGTTCTGTGATCGACGTCGGCGCGGTGCTGCAGAAGGTGGAGGCGGCAGCGCCCATCGAGGCTGTCGAGGTCGTCGCCGCCGAGCTGGGCGAGATGGTCGACGCGACCGCCGTGACGCTCCTCCTCGCCGACTTCAGCGGGCGGGCCGTCGTCCGCCTCACGGCGGCCGGCCGGGTCGAGGGCGCCCGCAGCCACGGCGCGGAGCAGGCCGAGACGCTACCGCTGCCCGGCACGCGGTACGAGCGGGTGCTGCGCACCCAGCTGGCCGACGTCGAGCCGATGGACGACGGGGCCCGGTTGATCGTCCCGGTGACCGATCGGGGCGACGCCATCGGGCTGCTGGAGCTCGACGTCCCGCGGTACCCCTCGAGCGACGAGGTCGCCGACATCAGCAGCGCCGCCCACGCCCTGGCCTACGTGCTCATCGCCGCGCGCCGGCACACCGACGTCTTCGAGTGGGGACAGCGCTCCACGCCCTTCGCGCTCGCCGCGGAGATCCAGCGCCGGCTGCTGCCGGCCTCCTACACCTGCGAGGCGGGCCAGTTCACCCTCGCCGGGTGGCTGGAGCCGGCCAGCTCGGTGGGTGGCGACACCTTCGACTACACGCTGGACCGGCACTGCCTGCAGCTGTCCATCACCGACGCGGTCGGGCACCAGGTCGAGGCCGCGCTCCTGGCGACCCTGCTGGTCGGGGCGCTCCGGAACGGGCGCCGCAAGGGCCTGGACCTGGCGGGCCAGGCGCGGTACGCCAACGAGTCGCTCGCCGAGAGCTTCGACCCGGGGCAGTTCGTCACCGGGCAGCTCCTGCGGGTGGAGCTGGACACGGGCGCCGCGGCGATCGTCAACGCCGGGCACACGCTCCCCCTGCGCCTCCGCGGCGGGCAGGTGACGGAGGTCGAGCTGGCCGTGGAGCCCCCGTTCGGCGTGGTCCCGGGCAGGGCCTTCACCGTGCAGTCCTTCCCGCTCGAGCCCGGCGACCGGATCGTCTTCCTGACCGACGGGATGCTGGAGCGCAACGCCGCCTCCCTCGACGTCGCGGCCGCTCTGGCCGGCAGTGCGGCCCTGCACCCCCGCGAGGTCGTCCAGGAGCTGGGCGCCGCGGTGCTGAGGGCCACCGGCGGTGACCTGCGCGACGACGCCACGATGGTGTGCCTGGACTGGTACGGCGGCCCTCCCCGCGTGCGCACCACCGCCTTCGGCGCCGACCCCGACCGCGCCTCCCCGCCCGCCTGACCCGGGCGGTCCAGGGCGGCCCGGTACCGTTCGGACACGATGCGCATCGACCGGGCCGGGTGGCCTTTCATCACCGGACCCCTACTTCCCGCCGCTGCCCTCGGCGTGGCCGGACGCCGACGGGCCGTCTGGCCGTTCCTAGCCGTCTCGGCGTACATGGCGCTGTTCTTCCGCGACCCCGACCGGCGCTGCGACACCGCGCCGCCGTCGCCCGACGAGGTCCTCTCGCCCGCCGACGGCGTGGTGATGGTCGCCGGCGAGCCGCAGGAGGGGGTCGCCCCCGAGGGCGACTGGCAGCAGGTGAGCGTCTTCCTCTCGGTGGTCGACGTGCACGTCAACCGCTCGCCGTACTCCGGGGAGGTCGTGCAGAGCTCCTACACCAAGGGCAGCTTCCTCGCGGCCTACCGCAAGGAGTCGGCGCACCGGAACGAGCGCAGCGAGCTGTGGCTGCGCAACGGCGAGCGCACGGTCGTCTTCCGCCAGATCGTCGGCGTGCTCGCGCGGCGGATCGTCACCCGGACCGGCCCCGGGCAGCACCTCGCCACCGGCCAGCGGATGGGTCTGATGAAGTTCGGCTCCCGCATGGACGTGTTCGTGCCGCGCGAGTGCACGATCACCGTGACCGAGGGGCAGCGCGTGCGCGGCGGCGAGACCGTCATCGCCCGCTGGCCCTCGGCCCGCTGAGGGAGCGCACCGTGCCCAGCTCCGCATCCGGTGAACGCCCGCCCCAGACCCGCCGCACGGCCACCGTGGAGTTCGTCCGGGGCTCGGTCCGGGGCTCCCGGCGCCGGGCGCTGGCGACGCTGCCGAGCCTGTTCACGCTCGCCAACATGCTCTGCGGCTTCGCCGCGATCCTCGTGTCCATCCGGGGCCAGTACACCCTGGCCGCGGTGCTGATCGGCCTGTCGGTGCTGTTCGACATCACCGACGGCGCCGTCGCCCGCCTGGTCGGGGCGGTGACGCCCTTCGGCCTGCAGTTCGACTCGCTGGCCGACCTCGTCTCCTTCGGCCTGGCCCCGGCGCTGCTGGCCTTCACCCTCTTCTCCGAGGGCCGCGACGAGTGGGACCCGCTGGGCTGGGTCGTCTGCTTCCTGTGGGTGGCGTGCGCGGCGATCCGGCTGGCGCGCTTCAACACCACGATCGACCCGACCGCCGACAAGCGGTACTTCACCGGCATGCCGAGCCCCGGTGCGGCGGGGGTCGTGCTGGCCTCGGTGTTCGCCTTCGGCGACGACATGCAGGGCCGCGACCGGCTCTGGGTGCTGCTCGTCGTCGCCGTCCCGGCGGTGCTGATGGTGACCAACATCCGGTTCCGCTCCTTCCGGTCGCTGGTCAGCCCCAGGAGCGGGCGCCCCTACGGGCTGGTGGCCACCGCCGTGCTGCTGGTGATCGGCTTCGCGGTGGCCCCCGTCGTGACCGGCTGCGTGCTCGCCTACGGCTACCTGCTCGCCCCCGTGCTGGTGCCGGTGCTCTCGCCGCTGAGCCGGCTGGTGCCGGACCGCCTGAAGGAGGCGCTGTCGTGAGCGGACAGGGACGTGAGCATCGCCCCAGGCTGGGGGCACCTCCCGCTTGCGGGGGACAGCGACCGAGGAGCGGAGCGTCCCGCGGTAGCGAACGGGAGCCGTCGTGAGCGTGCGGCCGATCCGACCCGAGGACGTGCCCGCCGTCGTCGGCCTGGTGCGGGAGCTCGCCGAGTACGAGAAGGCCCTGCACGAGGTGCGGCTCACCGAGGAGCAGCTCACCGCCTGCCTCTTCGGCGACTCCCCCGCCCTCTTCGGCCACGTCGCCGAGGTCGGGGGCGAGGTGGTCGGCACGGCGCTGTGGTTCCTCAACTTCTCGACCTGGCGGGGCACCCACGGCGTCTACCTCGAGGACCTCTACGTGCAGCCCCGGCACCGGGGCACGGGCCTCGGCAGGGAGCTGCTCCGGACGCTCGCGCAGGTCTGCGTCGACCGCGGCTACTCGCGGTTGGAGTGGTCGGTCCTGGACTGGAACACCCCGTCGATCGCGTTCTACGAGGCCGCCGGCGCCGTCCCCATGGACGAGTGGACCGTCTTCCGCCTGACCGACGACGCGCTCGCGTCGTTCGCCTCGGATGACCGATCGGGACCGCGCCGCTAGCGTTCTCCCCGTGACCACCGAGCGCGGACCGATCGAGTGCTGGCTGACCGACATGGACGGCGTCCTCGTCCACGAGGGGAACGCCCTGCCCGGGGCCAAGGAGTTCCTCGACCGGCTGGTCGAGCGGCGGCGGCGGTTCCTCGTCCTGACCAACAACTCCATCTTCACGCCGCGCGACCTGGCGGCCCGGCTGAGCCGCAGCGGCCTGCTGGTCCCCGAGGAGGCGATCTGGACCTCGGCGCTGGCGACGGCGGACTTCCTCACCACGCAGCTGCCGGGCGGCTCGGCGTACGTCATCGGTGAGGCGGGGCTCACCACGGCGCTCTACGAGGCGGGCTACACCCTCACCGACACCGACCCCGACTACGTCGTCCTCGGCGAGACGCGCACGTACTCCTTCGAGGCGATCACCCGGGCGATCCGGCTGGTGGGCAACGGCGCCCGGTTCATCGCGACCAACCCCGACGTCACCGGCCCCTCCCCCGAGGGCCCGCTCCCGGCGACCGGTTCGGTGGCCGCGATGATCACCGCGGCGACCGGCGCGAAGCCCTACTTCGTCGGGAAGCCCAACCCGATGATGTTCCGGAGCGCGATGAACCGGATCGAGGCCCACTCGGAGTCCACGATGATGATCGGGGACCGGATGGACACCGACGTCGTCGCCGGCATCGAGGCCGGCCTGGAGACGGTGCTGGTGCTCTCCGGCTCCACCGCGGCGAGCGAGGTCAGCCGCTTCCCGTTCCGGCCGAGCCGGGTCTGCGACTCGATCGCCGACGTGATCGACCTGGTGTGAGCGGGCCGGTCCTCGCTCAGCTGTCCTCGTAGGCCAGCCGCGAGTCGGGGGCGGCCAGCAGGTAGAGCACCGCGACCACCATCGCCAGGATCGGCAGCCCGATCAGCGGCTGCTGGGCCGAGAAGGCCAAGGTGAAGCCGGTCAGCCCCAGGAACAGCTGCAGGGCGATCACCGGCGCGCGGGCCCAGGCAGCCACCCGCCAGAGCCCGCGCGCGCCGGCGAGGAGCACCCCCGCGGCCAGCGTCGCCAGCACCACCTCGGCGAGGGCCCGGGCGACGCTGTCCGGGTCGCCGGTCAGCGTGAGGTAGAGCAGCACCAGCGCGAGGGCGCCGAGAATCGCCCCCTCCAGGGTCACCACGAGCGCCGCCCGGCGCAGCGACGGCGGCGCCTGCGTCACCGGCCCGGCGGGGCGCGGCGCGGGCTGCGCCGCCGTGGCCCCGAACAGCCGGTCAGCGAGGCGACGGGGCGGCGGGGTGGGCGTGCCGCGGTCCTCGGTCACGACGGCGAGACTACGCGGCCGGCCGTCGCCCCCGGTCCGCACCGGCTCCCTCCCGCGTGCGCTGCGACCCGCTGGTTAGCCTGGCGGCATGCGCGCGCTCGTGGTGGTCAACCCTGCGGCGACGACGACCACCGCCAAGACGCGCAACGTGCTGGTGGGCGCGCTGGCCAGCGAGCTCAAGGTCGACGTCGCCGAGACCACGCACCGCGGGCACGGCCGGGAGCTCGGCGCCCGGGCCACCGCCGACGGCATCGACGTGGTCGTCGCGCTGGGCGGCGACGGCACGGTCAACGAGGTGGTCGACGGCCTGCTCGCCGACGGACCCGGACCGGGTGTGCCCGCGCTGGCCGTCGTGCCCGGCGGGTCGACCAACGTCTTCTCCCGGGCGCTGGGCCGCTCGCGGGACCCGGTGGAGGCGACGGCGGAGATCCTCGCCTCCCTGCGCGCGGGGCGGACCCGCTCGGTGTCGCTCGGCACCGCGAGCGCCACCGGCACCAGCACCGCGGCGGTGACCGGGGTGTCGCCGGCGGCGGCCGAGGCGGTCGCCCGGGCCGAGGCCGACGCCGACGGCCCGGGGTGGAGCGCCCCCCGGTGGTTCGTGTTCGCCGCCGGCTTCGGGTTCGACGCCGAGGTGATCGCCCGGGTCGAGGCCCACCGGTCCCGGGGGCGGCGGTCGACCGGCGCGCTGTACGTCCGGGAGGGGACGAACGCGTTCCTCTTCGGCCGGGAGCGGCGCCGCCCGGCCATGACCGTCCACGTACCGGGAGAACCGCCCGTCGAAGAACTGTTCCTCTGCCTGGTGTCCAACGTCAGCCCCTGGACCTACCTGGGCGCCCGGCCGGTGAACCCGACGCCGCAGGCGTCCTTCGACAGCGGGCTGGACGTCTTCGCCCTCGGCCGCACCAGCACCGCGCGGATGCTGCGCGCCCTGCGTCAGACCATGCGCCCGGAGCCCGACCTGCGCGGGCGCGGCCTGCACCGGTGGCACGACCTCCAGGAGCTCACCGTGACCGCCGTCCGGCCGCAGGGCTGGCAGGTCGACGGCGACCACCTGGGCACCGCCACGGGGGTCCGGATCCGGAACGTCCCCGACGCGCTGCGCGTCATCGCCTGACGCACGTTTCTGGGGCATCCGCGCGACGTTTTCCTCCTGCCGGGTGGCGGGCTTAGCACGGCCGTGGTGAGGTTGCTCACGCGGGGGTCGGCGTCGACCCCGAATCGCTTGACAGGCGTCCGGCACGTGAAAACATCGCTGCTGGAACGCAACCTGCCGGTAACAAAGCAGATAGTCGCTGCCGCCATGGCGCTGGGTGACCGGTGTGGGGCTCGGCGATGGCCGACCGAGCACATGCGACTGACGTACCGACCGCAGACGACATCGAGGAGTACAACGCCATGGACTGGCGCCACCGCGCGCTCTGCCGGGACGAGGACCCGGAGCTGTTCTTCCCGATCGGGACGACCGGCCCCGCGCTCGTCCAGATCGAGCAGGCCAAGGCCGTGTGCCAGCGCTGCCCGGTGGTCTCGTCGTGCCTGGACTGGGCCCTGCGCTCCGGCCAGGACTCCGGTGTCTGGGGTGGGCTCTCCGAGGACGAGCGGCGCGCGCTGAAGCGGCGCCAGGATCGCACCCGGGTCACCACCGCCTGACGACCGGGCACGACCGCGCCGCCGGCACACCCGGCGGCGACCGCACCACCGCTGTCGCACCGACCGCCACGAGGCCGGTCCGGGATCTCCCGGGCCGGCCTCGGCGGCGTCCGGGGCCGGTGCGGCTCAGCGCCGCGGCCAGCCGCTCCCGGGCAGCGTCAGCACGACCTCGGTACCCGACCGGCCCTCCAGCGGGCCCATCGCCAGGCTCCCGCCCAGCTCGCTGATGACCAGCGTGCGGACGATCTGCAGGCCCAGCCCGTCGCTCGCCGCGGGGTCGAAGTCCGGGGGCAGCCCCTGGCCGTCGTCGCGGACCAGCACCCGCAGGTCGTCCCCGTCCCGCTCGGCGACCAGCTCGATCACGCCCGGCTCCCCCTCGGGGAAGGCGTGCTCCGCCGCGTTGTGCAGCAGCTCGGTCACCGCGAGGACCAGCGGGGTCGCCGCCGCCGCGGGGAGCTCCCCGAACGAGCCGGTCCGCCGGGTGCGGGCCGCCGGCCCCACGCTCGTCAGGTCGCCGAGCATCGGGAGCACCTGGTCGAGGACGTCGTCGACGTCGACGACGTCCTCCCGGCTGCCCGCGAGGGTCTCGTGGACCACGGCGATCGAGGCCACCCGGCGCACCGACTCCTCCAGCGCCGCCCGGGCCGCGGGCTCGGTCATCCTGCGGGCCTGCAGACGCAGCAGCGCCGCGACCGTCTGCAGGTTGTTCTTCACCCGGTGGTGGATCTCCCGGATGGTCGCGTCCTTGGTGAGCAGCGCCCGGTCCCGCCGCCGCACGTCGGTCACGTCGCGGACCAGCACCAGCGCGCCGTGCTCGGCGCCGGGTGGCTCCAGCGGCAGGGCCCGCAGCAGCAGCGTCGCGCTGGCGCCCTCGACGTCCACGGGGTCGAGGTGGCGCCCGCCGAGCGCCGCGGTGATGCCCGCGGCCGCCGCCTCCCCCGCGACGCGGTCGGTGACCGCGCGGCACGTCACCTCCGCGAGGACGGCCCCGGCGAGGTCGCCGACCACGCCGATGCGGCGGTACGCGGAGAGGGCGTTCGGGCTGGCGTAGGTCACCCGCCCGGCCTTGTCCAGGCGGACCAGCCCGTCCCCGACGCGCGGGCTCATCTCCGCGTCCTGCAGCTTGGCCGGCGGGAAGGTCCCCGCCGACACCATGAGGCAGAGGTCGGCGGCGATGTCGAGGTAGGTGAGCTCGAGCGTGGACGGCGACCTCGTCACCGCGAGGTTGGTCTCCTTGGCCAGCACCGCGACGCCGACGCCGTCGTGCCGCACCGGGATGACCTCGCGGCGGCGCGGCGTCGGGCCCGACCAGTCGGGGTCCCCGTCGGTGACCGGCCGGCCCTCGCGGAGCGCCACGACGAACGGGCCCGCGGTCTCGGCGTCCACCTCGACGCCGACCATGTCCTCCGGCCGGCTGGTCGGTGCGGTCAGCGGCCTGACCTGGGCCACGCACCACCACGACCCCGAGGACAGCGGCACCCACAGCGTGAGGTCGGCGAAGGCCAGGTCGGCGAGCAGTTGCCAGTCGGCCACCAGGCGCCGCGCGTGGTCGATCTTCGCGGGGCTCGACGCCGTTCCGCGGGTGAGGCGCTCCGAGAGGCTGCTCATGGTGGCCCGAGCCTAGGACGCGGCCCGGGACCCGCCCCCGGCGGGCGAGGGGGACGCCGTCCGGTCCCTAGCCTGGTGCCCGTGCTCTCCCTCCCCGCCGTGCGCATCGAGCCGGCCGTGCCCGCCGACCACGACCGGATCGCCGCGCTGACCGTGCAGGTCTACGTCGACGGCGGGCTGGCGTCGGCGGGCTACGCGGCCGAACTGGCCGACGTCGCCGGTCGCGCCCGGGTGGCCGACCTGCTGGTCGCCCGGGACGGGGCCGGCCGACTGGTCGGCAGCGTGGCGTTCGTGCCGGGCGGCGAGTTCGGCGAGGTGCTCGAGTCCCCCGACGAGGCCGGGTTCCGCATGCTGGTGGTCGACCCGCGGGCGCAGGGGCGCGGGGTCGGCGCGGCCCTGGTGGAGGAGTGCCTCGCCCGGGCCCGCGCGGCCGGTCGGCGGCGCGTGGTCATCTCCACCGGCAGCCGCATGACCGCGGCGCACCGGCTGTACGAGCGGCTGGGCTTCACCCGCCTGCCGGAGCGGGATTGGACGCCCCTCCCCGGCATCGACCTGCTGGTCTACGCCCGCGACGTGTGAGGCCCCGTCCAGGGGACCGGCCCCGACCCTGCGTGCGGTGGAGGGACGGGGTCCTTCCTCAGGACTGGGCGACGATCGCGATGAGGTCGCCCTCCTGCAGCACCTCGCCCTCCACCACGTGGAGCTCCTGCACGGTGCCCGCGTGCTCGCTGAGCACCGGGATCTCCATCTTCATGGACTCCAGGATCACCAGCGTGTCACCGGCGGACACCTGCGCACCGGGCTGCACGAGCACCTTCCAGACACTGGAGACCATCTCCGCGTGGATCTCCTCCACCGCCACCGCCACCGGTACCTCCCGCGCCCGTCCGACCGTGAGGGCCCATCCAAGCACGCGGCGCGGACGTCAGGACGCCGGGACGGCACGACCCTCGGCGAGCCGGCTGAGCACCGCGCACACCTCGGACCCGTCGTGCGGCACGCCGGTCTCCGGCAGACCGGAGAGCGCCGACCGGACGAGGCCGGCGGCCGCGGCCACGTCGTGCGCCCCGGCGCTGACGGTGGCCAGCAACGCGTCGTACCAGCCGTCCAGCCGGTCACCGGGGTCGTAGCCGCTGACCGCGACGAGATCAGCACCGCCCTCGGCCGCCGGGGCTCGGCCGGATCCCGGGAGGCGACCGCTGACCCGTCCGGCGGTCCCCGGCGGCAGCGTGGACCGGAGCTGCGCGACCACCGCCGCCCGGGGCGCGGGGCGGGCGTCGGGGCCCGGGTCGTCGTCCCGGGGGTCGGCCGCGCTGCGCAGGGCGAGCTCGACGGCGTCCACGCCGTGCGACCGCTCGAGCACCGCCATGTCCAGCGAGAAGCCGGCGGCGACCTCGGCCAGCTCGCCGTCGGGCGCGATCCCGACGGTGACCGGCCCCCGCCAGCCGACCTCGGCGAGGCGGTGCGCCGCCACCGGGAGCCGGCCGGGCTCGCGGGGGGTCCAGGACACCCGCGCGATGCCCGCGGCGCGGTCCCGGGCCACCGGGGTGGTGAACCGCAACCCTTCGGCGGTCACCCAGGCCAGGAAGCCGCGCTCGCTGGCCGGCTCCACGCCGTCCCCGCCCAGCCGCTCGAGAACCTCCGGGTCGGGGCCGGCCCAGCGCAGCCCCGCACCGATGACCGCGCCGGCCAGGCGGGCGTTGCCGGCGAGCGCCGGCGGAACGGGCAGCACCGTGTCCGCGCCGCGGCGCCGGGCCGCCTCGACGATGCGGTCGACGGCGAGGTAGGACTCCGCGGCCGGCGCGGGACCCAGCAGCACACCGTCGTCGGCCAGGCGGACGTGCCGGGCCGAGCGCTCCGTCTCGCTGTGCACCGCCACGGCTTTGAGACCGAGCCGCTGGCACGCGCGGATCGCGGCGCACCCCGCCGGCCCCCGTCCGGCGACGAGGACGGTCTCGATCCCCAGCTGCGGCACTGCTGCTCCTCCTGCGCTCGCCCTGCCCGGCGCACGGCCGGGACCTCCCGTGAGAGGCTTGTCGGGTCAGCTTGGCGGGTCCGTCGGCGCCGCGCACCCCGCGTGCGCCGGTCACGGGCCCCGCACCGGTCCTGGGCCACCCGGCCCACCAGCAGTATGAGAGGAGGGCAGCGATGTCCAAGCGCGGACGCAAGCGTCGCTCCCGCAAGGGGAACAAGGCCAACCACGGCAAGCGCCCCAACGCCTGAAAGGACCCCCTGCCCCCCGTCGCTCGCACGCTCGCGCCGGGACCCTGCAGGGGGCCATGCGCCAGAGGCCCAGAACCCGTCGGGTTCTGGGCCTCTGGCGTCTGCAGGTGCTAGGCGATCGGGCGCTCCTCCGAGCGCTCGATCGTCAGCCGCTCGACGCTGACCTGGGTGCCGTCCTCCTCGAAGGAGACGCTGGTCAGCTGCATCTTGATGCGGTCCCGCAGGCCCGTCGGCGGCTTGTCGCCCCCGCACCGCCGGCGCACCAGCGCCTTGAACTCCTGCTCGATGCCGAACTGGCGCAGGCAGGGGGAGCACTCGTCGAGGTGCTCGGCGATGACGCCACGGCGCTCGTCGGAGGTCTCGTGGTCGAGGAACTCGAAGACGTGGGTGAGGACGTCGTCGCACGAGTTGATGTCGAGGGGCTCGCCGGCCCCGTGCTCGTCGCTCACGGGCGGGTCGCCTCCTCACCGGCCCCGGCGCGGACGAATCCGCGCTCGCGGGCGTAGTCGGCCAGCAGCTTCTGCAGCCCGCGTCGTCCGCGGTGCAGCCGGGACATCACCGTGCCGATGGGCGTGCCCATGATCTCGGCGATCTCCTTGTACGCGAAGCCCTCGACGTCGGCCAGGTAGACCGCCAGCCGGAAGTCCTCCGGGAGCTGCTGCAGCGCTTCCTTGATGTCGGAGTCGGGCAGGTGGTCCAGCGCCTCGATCTCGGCCGACCGCAGGCCGGAGGAGGTGTGCTCCTCGGCGGCGTACAGCTGCCAGTCCTGCACCTGGTCGGTGGGGTACTGCTGCGGCTGCCGCTGCTTCTTGCGGTAGCTGTTGATGTAGGTGTTCGTGAGGATCCGGTACAGCCACGCCTTGAGGTTCGTGCCCTCGGCGAACTGGTGGAACGCGGAGTAGGCCTTGACGAACGTCTCCTGCACCAGGTCCTCGGCGTCGGCCGGGTTGCGGGTCATCCGCAGGGCCGCCGGGTAGAGCTGGTCCAGGAAGGGCAGCGCGTCCCGCTCGAACCGGGCGTCCCGCTCGGCGCGGGTCTCGGCGAGCTCGGTGCGGCTGCCGCCCTCGCGCGCCTCCGGCACCTCCGCCGGGGTCACCTCGGGCAGCTGACCGGTGTTCTCGACCGCGGACTCCTCAGGCACCGACCGTCCTCTCTGGGGCCCCCGGACGCGGGGCGCCACATCGGTCGATCCTAGCCGCGCGGCGTCCGGACGGCCCGGGGGACGTCGGTGCGCGGCCCTGGCGCGAGGGGGGGAGAGGGTGCTGCTCACGGCCGGTCCAACGGCGCCGCCCGCCGAACGCATTCCCGGGCGACGGATCTCGCTAGGCTCCCCCGCCGTGGCGGCAACCCCGGCGGTGCGGGTCCTCGAGCAGGCGAAGGTGGCCCACTCCCTGCACCACTACGACCCCGAGCACCCGTCGGACCAGGGGCACGGCGAGGCGGCGGTGGCCGCGCTGGGCGCCGATCCCCACCAGGTGTTCAAGACGCTGGTCACCCGCGTCGACGGCGCGCTCACCGTGGCGGTCGTGCCGGTCAGCGGCACCCTGGACCTCAAGGCGCTGGCGGCGGCCGCCGGCGGGCGGAGAGCAGCGATGGCCGAGCCGGCCGACGCGGAGCGCGCCACCGGCTACGTGCTGGGCGGCATCAGCCCGCTGGGCCAGCGCAAGCTGCTGCCCACCGTGGTGGACTCCTCCGCGCTGCGCTTCCCCACCGTGCTGGTCAGCGCCGGCAAGCGCGGGCTGCAGCTGGAGCTGCCCCCGGCCGAGCTGGTGCGCCTGACCCGGGCCCGGACGGCTGCGATCGGGCGCTGAGCTCAGGGCGCGCCGTACGGCGTGAGGAGCTGGTCGACGGGGGCGAAGTCGTCGGTCAGCACGGGGGCGTCACCGATGAAGCGGGTGAGCTCCTCCCCCTCGGCGACCTGCCAGACCAGCTCCCGGTCGCTCAGCGACGCGGCGATCTCCTCCACCGGGAGGGGCTGCTGCGACGCCACCGCGATCACGTTGCCGCCGTCCTCCCCGGCCAGCACCGGCGCGCGGGCCAGCAGGGCCACGTGGCCGAACACCTCGCGCATCGTGGCCAGCTCCGCGCGGACGAAGGACAGCGGCGGGTGGTCGATCAGGTTGACCGCGTAGACACCGTCGTCGGCCAGCGCCCGGTCCACCAGCTCGAGCGCCTCCCGGGTCGTGAGCTGCCAGGGCACCGAGAGCCCGCCGAAGGCGTCCCCGACGACGAGGTCGCGCTCCCCCACCGGCTCCTCGGCGAGCCCCACCCGGCCGTCGGCCACCCGCACCTGCAGCTGCTCCGAGGTCTCCAGCCCGAGCTGCTCGCGGTCCATGTCCACCACCTCGGGGTCGACCTCGACCACGAGGCTCTCCGTCCCCGGACGCACCTCCGCCAGGTACCGCGGCAGGGTGAGCCCACCACCGCCCACGTGCAGCGCCGAGACCGGCTCGCCCGGGGGGAAGGCGGCGTCGGCGACCGCGGCGATCGCCCGCACGTAGGCGAACTCCAGGTGGGTGGGGTCGGCGAGGTCGACGTAGGAGTGCCGCAGCGTGTCCAGCATCAGCACCCGGCCGGAGGGCCGCTCCGGATCGGCCACCACCCGCGCGCAGTGGTAGGCGGTCTCCTCCTCGCAGGGCGTGGGGGCGAGCGCGGCGAGGCCGCCCCCCACCACGGTCAGGACGAGCAGCCCGGCCGGAACCGTCCGGGGCCCGCCGCCGCGCCGCAGGACCACGCCCACCGCCAGCCCGGTGAGCACGGTGACCGCACCGGTGGCCACCAGGATGACGCTGCTCGGCAGGAGCGCGACCAGCACGAACCCGGTGGCGAACGTCGCCGCGATGCCACCCAGCGTGCCGATGCCCGAGAGCCGGCCGACGACGGCGCCGGTCTCGTCGAGGCTGGCCAGCTGGAGCTTCACCACCATGGGCGGGACGGCCGACAGCAGCGCCGCCGGCACGACCACCGCCACCGCGGCCAGCAGCAGCACCCCGCCCGCGTCGGCGCCGCTGAGCAGCGAGCCGGTGAAGCGGACCAGCGGCAGCACGGCCACGATGAGCGCGCCGCCGGCGACCAGCAGCGGCGCGAGCAGCCGGCGCGGGTCGGTGCGGTCGGCCGTCGCCCCGCCCAGCCACGCGCCGACGGCGATCGCCGCGAGCGCGAACCCGATCACCGCGGTGCTCGTCTGCACCGTGACGCCGACGTAGGGCGCGATCAGCCGGAGGCCGACGATCTCCAGCACCAGGACGGCGCCCGAGCTCAGAAAGGTCAGCGCCGCGGCCACCCACGCCGGCAACGCACCGCCGGGCGGCGGGGCCGGCGGCGGTGCGTCGACCGGGGCGGTGGTACGGGCGTCGTCCGCTGCCACGTCAGAAGAGCGCGGGCTGATCGGCGGGCGCGTCCACGCCGTCGGCACGCGCCAGCAGCTCGGGGCCGTTGTTGCGGACGCTGTTCACCGCCGGGCTCACCGGCCGCAGCTCCAGGCCCTCGACGAGCTCCGGTGGCGTGGGGCGGGCCAGCTCCGCGACGTCCTCGCGGGCCGGGTCCAGCCACTCGGCCCAGCGCTCCCGCGGCAGCACCAGCGGCATCCGGTCGTGGATCTCCGTGAGGGCACCGGTCGCCGGGGCGGTGACGACGGTGCAGGTGTAGAGCCGGTCCTCGCCGGTGCCCCAGACCTCCCAGAGCCCGGCCATGGCCAGCACCGAGCCGTCCTCGGGGGTGATGAAGTAGGGCTGCTTGGCCGGGGAGTCCAGGCGCTTGGCCCACTCGTACCAGCCGTCGGCCGGGACCAGGCACCGCCGGGACCGCGCCGCGCTGCGGAAGGCGGGCTTCTCCGTCAGCGACTCCGCCCGCGCGTTGAGCATCCGGTTGCCGACCGACACGTCCTTGGCCCACGAGGGGACCAGTCCCCAGCGCACCGACCGGAGCTCGCGGTGGCCACCGCCCGTGGGCACGCCCTCGGCGTCGCGCTCCCGGGCGTGCCGCACCACGTAGACGTCCTTGGTCGGCGCCACGTTGTAGTCGGCGGCCAGCGGGGGCTGCCCGCCGGCGGGGACCGCCTCGAACTCGAGGGCGAGGTCCTCGGGCTTGCGGCTGGCCGCGTAGCGACCGCACATGGCGCCTCCTCGAGGGCACGGGGCTGTTCCCCACGCACTCTAGGTGCGCCCACCGACGGGCCGGTGCGCGCGCGTGCGGGCGCGGTCCCCGGGTAGGGCCCACTGTCGCAACGCCCGACGAGAGACGAGGATCACCGCGTGACCGCGACGCAGACCCCACCGACCGACCACCCGAAGACCGCCAGCGACAGCGCCGACCGGCGCTACGCCACGGTCAACCCCTTCACCGGTGAGACGGAGAAGGAGTTCGACTTCACCCCGACCGAGGCCATCGACGGGATCGTCGAGCGCGCCCACGCCGCCTACCAGGAGTGGCGCGGGCGGCCGGTCGAGGAGCGCGCCGCCGTCGTCCGGCGCGCCGCCGAGCTCATGGACGAGCGCCGCGACGAGCTCGCCGCGCTCATCACGCAGGAGATGGGCAAGCGCCGGGACGAGGCCAGCGGCGAGCTCTACCTGTGCTCGATGATCCTCAAGTACTACGCCGACAACGGCCCCGGCTTCCTCGAGCCGACGTCCATCACGCCGCTGATGGGCAAGGGCGAGGCGGTCGTGGAGACCCAGCCGGTCGGGGTCCTGCTGGCCATCGAGCCGTGGAACTACCCCTTCTACCAGGTGGTCCGCGTCGCCGGTCCGAACCTGGTGCTGGGCAACACCGTCATCCTGAAGCACTCCGAGATCACCCCGCAGTGCGCGGTGGCGATCGAGCAGCTCTTCGCCGACGCCGGGGCCCCCGAAGGGGTCTTCACCAACACCTTCCTGCGCATCTCCGACGTCGAGCAGGTCATCGCCGACCCCCGCATCCAGGGCGTGACCCTGACCGGCAGCGAGCGGGCCGGCAGCGCCGTGGCCGCCCTGGCCGGCAAGCACCTGAAGAAGTCGGTGCTCGAGCTCGGCGGCAGCGACCCGTTCATCGTCCTCGACGCCGAGGACCTCGGCGCCACGATCAAGGCCGCCACCATGGGCCGGATGCAGAACACCGGTCAGGCGTGCACCGCATCCAAGCGGCTCATCGTCACCGAGGAGCTCTACGAGCCCTTCGTCGAGGGCCTCAAGCAGGCCTTCTCCACGTTCTCCCCCGGCGACCCCGCCGACCCGTCGACGTCCCTGGCCCCGCTGTCCAGCGAGCGGGCCGCCCAGGACCTGCACGCGCAGATCCAGGACGCGATCGACAAGGGCGCCACCGTGGTCGCCGGCGGGAAGCGGCCCGAGCACCCCGGCGCGTTCGTCGAGGCAACGATCCTCACCGACGTCACCCCGGAGATGCGGGCCTACCACGAGGAGCTCTTCGGCCCCGCCGCCGTCGTCTACAAGGTGAAGGACGCCGAGGAGGCGGTCGAGCTGGCCAACTCCAGCGCCTACGGGCTGGGCGCCACCGTCATGAGCGGTGACCTCGACCGCGCCCGGTCGGTGGCCGACCGCCTCGAGGCCGGGATGGTGTGGATCAACCAGCCCACCGGCTCCTCCCCCGAGCTGCCCTTCGGCGGCGTGAAGCGCTCCGGCTACGGCCGCGAGCTCTCCGAGCTGGCCATGTTCGAGTTCGCCAACCGGCGGCTGGTCCGCACGGTGCCGGTGAAGAAGGCCGAGAAGCCGCAGGCCGGCTGAGAAAGGACCCCCTGCCCCCCCGCCACTCGCAAGCTCGCGGCGGGACCCTGCAGGGGGCCGTCGAACGGGGCCGGGTGGTGCGTTTCGGGCGACCGGGCAGGATGGTCCTCGTGACCGATGCCTGGGCGGCGCCGCACCACCCGTCTCCCGTCGACGCCGTCGTCACCCTGCCGGGGTCGAAGTCGCTGACCGCCCGCGCGCTCGTGCTGGCGGCGCTCGCCGACGGCCCGAGCCGGCTGGTGCGCCCGCTGCGGGCGCGCGACACCGACCTCATGGCCGCGGCGCTGCGGGCCCTCGGGGTCCGGGTCGACGACGACGGCGAGGACGTCGTCGTCACCCCCGGCGCGCTGCGGGGCCCGGCCACGGTCGACGCCGGGCTCGCCGGCACGATCCTGCGGTTCCTGCCGCCGGTGGCGGCGCTGGCCGACGGCGCGGTCCGCGTGGACGGCGACCCGCGGCTGCACGAGCGGCCGAACCGCGGGCTGATCACCGCGCTGCGCGACCTGGGGGTGCGGGTCGACGACGACGGCCGCGGCCGCGCCCCGTTCACCGTGCACGGCACCGGCCGGGTGCGCGGCGGCCCGGTCGAGGTCGACGCCGGGGAGTCCTCGCAGATCGTCTCGGGGCTGCTGCTCGCCGCGGCCCGCTTCGACGAGGGCCTGGACCTCGCGCTGACCGGCGGCGTGCCCTCGATGCCGCACGTCGAGATGACGGTGACCACGCTGCGCGAGCACGGCGTCGACGTCGCCGCCACCGACCGCGGGTGGCGCGTCGCGCCCGGGGCCGTCGCCGCCCTCGACCGCGTCGTCGAGCCCGACCTCTCCAACGCCGCCCCGTTCCTCGCCGCGGCGCTGGTCACCGGCGGACGGGTGACCGTGCGCGACTGGCCCGACGTCACCACCCAGCCGGGCGCCCACCTGGACCGGCTGCTCCCGGCGATGGGAGCCGAGGTGACCCGGACCCCCGAGGGCCTGCGGGTCACCGGCACCGGGGCGATCCGGCCGCTGGTCGCCGACCTCGGCGAGGTCGGGGAGCTGACCCCGGTGATCGCGGCGCTGTGCGCGCTCGCCGACGGCCCGTCCCGGCTCACCGGGATCGCCCACCTGCGGGGGCACGAGACCGACCGCCTGCAGGCGCTCGACGAGGTCCTCACCGCCGTCGGCGCGCGGGTGCGGCAACTGCCCGACGGGCTGGAGATCGAGCCCGGGCCCCCGCGGGCCGCGGTGCTCGACTCCTACGCCGACCACCGCATGGTCATGGCCGCCGCCGTCCTCGGCCTGGCCATCGAGGGCGTCGCGGTCACCGGCCCGGACGCGGTCACCAAGACCCTCCCCGACTTCCGGGAGCGCTGGGCCGGCCTGCTGGGCGAGCCGATCGGGGCCCTCTCCTGAGCGCGCAGCGCGGGGCCCGGCGCATGGACGAGGACGACGTCCGGGTCAGGCCCAGCCCTCGCGGCTCGCGCCCGCGCACGCGCACCCGGCCCACGCACGCCGACGCCGTCCCCGGCCTGGTGATCGCGGTCGACCGCGGGCGGATGACGGTGCGGGTCGAGGGGCCCGACGGCGCGCCGGTCGACGTCACGGCGATGCGCGCCCGCGAGCTCGGCCGGCACGGCGTCGTCGTCGGCGACCGGGTGCGGGTGGTGGGCGACACCAGCGGGCGCACGGACACCCTCGCCCGGATCGTGGTCATCGAGGAGCGGGCGACGTCGCTGCGCCGCACCGCCGACGACACCGATCCCACCGAGCGCGTGGTCGTGGCCAACGCCGACCTGCTGGTCGTCGTCACCTCGGTCACCGACCCCGAGCCGGCTTACGGCTTCCTCGACCGCTGCCTGGTGGCCGCCTACGCCGGCGGGCTCGAGCCGCTGCTGTGCCTCACCAAGACCGACCTCGCGTCAGCGGAGCCGCTGCTGGACCGCTACGCCGGGCTGAGCCTGGACGCGGTGCCGATGTCCCGGGAGCTCCCGCTGGAGGACCTCGTCGGCCGGCTGCGCGACCGGATGAGCGTCTTCGTCGGCCAGTCCGGTGTCGGCAAGTCCACGCTGGTCAACCGGCTGGTGCCCGACGCGCTGCGGGCGACCGGCGACGTCAGCAAGATCGGGAAGGGCCGGCACACGTCGTCGTCGGCGGTGCTGTTCGACCTGCCCGGCGGCGGGACGGTCATCGACACCCCCGGCATCCGCTCCTTCGGCCTGGCGCACGTCACCGCCGACGACGTCCTCGCCGCCTTCGAGGACATCGCCGAGGCCGCGACCGAGTGCCCGCCCGGGTGCGGGCACACCGCCGAGGACCCGGACTGCGCGCTCGACGCCTGGGCGGCCGCGGGACCGCCCGCCCGGGAGCAGCAGCTGGCCGCCCTGCGGGTCCTGCTCGGCGCGGTGGGCCAGGTCGGCCCCGGCTACTGAAAGGACCCCGTCCCCCTCACCCCTCGCTCCGCTCGGGGCGAGCCTCTGGACGGGGCCGTTCCAGCACGTCACCACGCTCGGCGCGAGCCTCCGGACGGGGCCGTTCCAGCACGTCACCAGCGCCGCCGGCGGGGCTCGACGAAGAGGTCGTCGGCCATCGGCTCGTCGACCGCCTCGATCCGCAGGTCGTGGCCCCGTCCCGCGTTGTCGCCGCCGAGGGCCTCGGTCAGCACGCAGACGCCGGTCTGCACGTCCAGCCGCACCCGGTAGGCGTCCGGGTACTCGTCCAGGATGTGCTCCGGGTGGTCGCGGTACTCGTCCAGGTCCACCTCCCGCGAGCGGAGCAACGGGCAGCAGCCGCAGCGCGGCTCGTAGGCGTCGGTCGGCCGGACGACGGCCTCCCAGGCCGCCCGCCCGGCGTGCTCGACCTCCGCCAGGGACAGCACGTCCAGGGCAGCCACCAGCGCGTCGGTGTCCGGATCACGGCCGTCGGCGAGCTCCGCCGGGTCGAGCATCGCCACCCAGTGGTAGTCCTGGTGCATCGGGTCGTCGAGGGCGTGGTCCCACGCCTCGCGCCGCTCCGCCACCAGCCCGTCCGGCCGGAGCCGGGGCCGCGGCTCCGCCTCCCGCGCCGGCTCCCGGACCAGCTGCAGCGGCGCACCGTCGACCGTCTCGACGCGGAGCAGGTCCGGACGGCGCAGCCACGCCCGGACGGCACCGGGCTTCCACCTGTCCCCCGGCCAGCTGACGGAGAACCGCAGCGTCGACCAGCGCCACGGTGAGGAGCGCGCGAGGGCGGCGAAGGTGTCGGGTGACGGGCGGAGCACCGGAGGAGTCTGCGGCCCGATCGGCTCCGGCGTCGAACGACTTGTCACCATCACCGCCTGTCGACCCGTCGAGGTGTCGACCGCGGGGTCAGACCTCGACCCGGCCGCCGCTGCGCCAGTAGATCCCTGCCTCGCGGGTGAGGAACTGCTCGTCGACGAGGTACCGGCGCAGCGCCGCGACGTCCGGGTGCCAGACGGCGAGCAGCGCGTTGACCTCCCGCTCCGGGTAGCGCACCCCGGGTTCGAAGACCCGCACCAGGTGGTCGAGGACGACCAGCCGCTTGCTCCGCTGCGAGGGGATCGACACCAGTCGGCCGTCGCGCACGAACGCCGAGAGCACCGCGTCCTCCGCCGGGTCGTCCGACAGCGGCTGGGGTGCGGGCGCGGCCTCGGCGGCGGCCCGCGCGGCGGCGCCGAACCGCTCGGTGCGCAGCGCCAAGGCGTGGCCGTCGCGGTGCACCAGCCCCGCGCGCGCCAGCCGACGGGCCGCGAGCGCGACGTCCTTGAGCCCCAGCCCGGTCGCCTCGGCGACCTCCTCGATCGTGCCGGCGCCGAGCGCCAGGGCCGCGACCACCTTGAGCCGCACCGGGTCCGCGAGCAGCCCCGCGATCGTCGCCGCGTCCACACCCCGACGGTAATCGGTGCATCGGCGGCGGACCGCCGGGTAGGGAGCGGGGCATGGTGAGCCCGATCGACATCCAGAAGGCCCTGGCCGGCATGGACTACCCCGCGAGCAAGGACGACATCGTCAAGCACGCCGAGCAGCACGGGGGCGACGGCGAGGTCGTGGACGCGCTCAAGAAGATCGAGGACCGCGAGTACGAAGGACCCAGCGGGGTCAGTTCCGCCGTCTTCGACTGACGCACCGCTAGGTTGGGTGCCCATGACGTCGGGTCGGGGCTTCTCAGAGGACATGCGGCTGGCACACGTGCTGGCCGACCAGGCCGACTCGATCAGCATGGACCGGTTCAAGGCCCAGGACCTCACGGTCGACACCAAGCCCGACCTGACGCCGGTCACCGACGCCGACCGGGCCGTCGAGGAGCAGCTGCGCATCACGCTCGGCCGCGCGCGCACCCGGGACGCCGTCCTCGGCGAGGAGTTCGGCACGACCGGCCACGGATCGCGCCGGTGGGTGCTCGACCCGATCGACGGGACGAAGAACTTCGTCCGCGGGGTGCCGGTCTGGGCCACCCTCATCGCGCTCTTCGACGGCGACGAGGCGGTGGTCGGCCTGGTCTCGGCGCCCGCGCTGAACAAGCGGTGGTGGGCGGCCAAGGACGTCGGCGCCTGGACCGGGCGCCGGCTGGAGTCGGCCACCCGCTGCCGGGTGTCGGAGGTGTCGCAGCTCGGTGACGCGAGCCTCAGCTACTCCAGCCTCTCGGGCTGGGAGGAGCGCGGCGGGTTCGACGGCTTCCTCGACCTCACCCGCTCGGTGTGGCGCACCCGCGCCTACGGCGACTTCTGGAGCTACGTGCTGCTGGCCGAGGGTGCGGTCGACATCGCCTGCGAGCCCGAGGTGTCGCTGTGGGACCTCGCGGCGCTCGACGTGATCGTCCGGGAGGCCGGTGGCCGGTTCACCGACGTCACCGGCGTCCCCGGGCCCGCCGGCGGCAGCGCGCTGGCCACCAACGGCCGGCTGCACGACGCCGCCCTGGAGCGGCTGGGGCAGACCGAGACGGTCCACCAGCTGACCTCGTCCCCGCCGGTCCCGCCGTCCTGATCAGGCGCGGGACGGCTCCACCACCGGGCCGGCCACGCGTGCGGGGACGACGTCCGCGCCGGCACCTCGGGCGGCCAGCAGCGCCGCGCCGACGGCCGACGCGCTGCGCAGGTGCAGCACGCGCACCGGGCGCCGCAGCTCGTCGGCGAGCAGCTGCTGCACGAGCCCGGTCCGGGCGCCGCCACCGGTGACCACCACCGGGACGCCGTCGTCGGGCGGCTCGAGCAGCGCCGTCGCGGCGCCGACCGCCCGGACGACGCCCTCGACCGCCGCCCGCGCCAGGTGCGCTCGCGTGGTCCCCGGGTGCAGGCCGTCCCACCCGGCCCGGTCCCCGGGCCCGGCCACGCCGCCGCGCTCGCCGGTGAGGAAGGGCCGGAAGACCGCACCTCCCGCATCCGGCACCGACGCCGCGGCCGCGAACAGCTCGGGCCAGGAGAGGCCGAGGACACCGCACACCCAGGCCCAGGCCGAGCCCCCGTTGCGCAGCGCCGCCATCGCGTACCAGCCGCCCTGCGCGTCGGCGTAGCCGTGCACCGCCGGCTCCTCGACCGGACGCGGGGACCAGCCCGGGCGCAGCACCTGCGCGCCGGTGCCCAGGTTCACCTGGAGCCCCGTGACCGTGCCCGCCGCGAGCAGGGCCAGCGGGGTGTCCGCCGCACCGACGACGACCGGCACCTCCCCGAGCGGCAGCGCCGCGACGCCCACCACCTCGCTGCCGGGCCGGACCGCGGGGAGCAGCCGCGGCGGCACCCCCGCGGCCGCGGTCGCCGAGGGCGACCAGCCGTCCGCGGGGACGTCCCAGAGCAGCGTCCCCGAGGCGTCGCTGCGGTCGGTGACCGGCGGGCTGCCCGGCAGGAGGGTGAGTCGCAGCGCGTCCTTGGGCAGCAGCACGGCTGCGGCGCGGTCGAGGACCTCCGGCTCGTGGCGGGCGAGCCAGGCCAGCACCGGCCCGGTCATCCCCGGTACGAGGGGGTTGGCCAGCGCGGCGCGGTCGGCCGCGGGGAGCGCCCGCCAGTCGGCCAGCTCACCGCTCGCCCGGGCGTCCGGCCAGAGCACCGCCGGCCGCACCGGCGCACTGGCGGCGTCGACCAGCACGGTGCCGTGCATCTGGCCCGACAACCCCAGCGCCCGCACCCGCGCGCCCCCGAGCGCCGGGGCGAGGTCGGCGAGCGCCCGGTCCAGGGCGCGCCGCCACACCGCCACGTCGATCTCGGCGCGGTCCGGGGCCGGCCGGTCGTAGCCGTACGGGGACTCGGCCTCGGCCACCACCGCGCCGCCGTCGTCCAGCGCGACGAGCTTCAGCCCGCTGGTGCCGAGGTCCGCGCCGAGGAACACCCCGCCCACGGCGCCGGTCAGCGCTCCGGGCTGTCGCCGTAGGCGTAGCTGCTGTCGACGTACCGCCCGCCGACGGCCGCCCCCGGCGGGGCTATCGCGTCGAGCCGGGCGAGGTCCTCGGCCGAGAGCTCGACGGCGGCCGCGGCGACGTTCTCCTCCAGGTAGGACCGGCGCTTCGTGCCGGGGATCGGCACGACGTCGTCGCCCTGCGCGAGGACCCAGGCCAGCGCCAGCTGGCCGGCCGTCACCCCCTTCTCCGCGGCGAGCTCGCGGACGGCGTCGACCAGCCGGAGGTTCGCCGCGAACGCCTCTCCGGTGAAGCGCGGGTGGCCGCGCCGCCAGTCGTCCGCGCCGAAGTCCTCGGGGCTGCGGATCGCCCCGGTCAGGAAGCCGCGGCCGAGCGGGCTGAACGGCACGATCCCGATGCCGTGCTCCCGCGCGACCCCGAGCACCTCCTCCTCGAGGTCGCGGGTCCACAGCGACCACTCGCTCTGCAGCGCCGCGATCGGGTGCACGGCGACCGCCCGGCGGATCGACGCGGCGCTGGCCTCCGACAGCCCGAGGTGGCGCACCTTCCCCTCGGCCACCAGCTCGGCCATCGCACCGACGGTGTCCTCGATCGGCACCCGCGGGTCCACCCGGTGCTGGTAGTAGAGGTCGATCACCTCGACGCCGAGCCGGCGGAGGCTCGCCTCGGCGCAGGCCCGCACGTTCTCGGGGCGGCCGTCGATCCGCACTCCGCCGTCCGGGGTGCGCGACAGGGAGAACTTCGTCGCCAGCTGGACCTCGTCCCGGCGCCCGGCGATCGCCTCGCCCACCAGCTCCTCGTTGTGGCCGCTGCCGTAGACGTCGGAGGTGTCGAGAAAGGTCACGCCGAGGTCGAGGGCCCGGTGCACGGTGGCGATCGACTCCTCGCGGTCGGCGGCGCCGTACATCTGGCTCATGCCCATGCAGCCCAGACCGACAGCGGAGACGGGAAGCCCGTCACGGCCGAGCGTGCGGGTGGGGACGGCGGAGAGCGGGGCGGCGGGCATGCCCCGCATCCTGGCCCCTCAGCGGTCGCGCCCGCCACCGCCGCCGTTTCTTTGCCGGGTCGACGGGTAGCCGGAGCGGGCACCGATCGAACCGGAGGACCCCGATGAGTTCCAGCCGCACCCGTCCCGGTCCGCGCCGCAGCGCCCGCGTCCTGGGCCTCGCCAGCACCGGCCTGGGGGTCGCCATGCTGCGCGACCCGAAGGGCGTCGCCCGGTTCTCGGGGGTCGACGACTCGGCCACCGCGCTCTCGGTGATCCCGCTCGTCGGCGCCCGCGAGCTGCTGCACGCCCTGCCGCTGCTCGCCGGCCGGCCGGGGTGGGCCTGGACCCGGGTGGCCGGCGACGCCGTCGACCTCACCGCGATGGGGGTGGCCCTCTCGCACCGCGGTGGGGAGCGCGGGCGCCGGCTCCGCAACGCCACGGTCGCCGTCGCCGGGCTCGCCGCCCTCGACCTGCTCACCGCCGTGCGCGCGAAGCGGCGGGGCAGCCGCAGCGACGCCCGCGAGCTGCTGCCGACCTCGGCCCCGTGGAAGAGCGCGATCGACGTCTCCGCGGCCACCACGGTGAACAAGCCGCCGCACGACGTCTACGCGCGCTGGCACGACTTCTCCCGGCTCCCCGAGTTCATGGCGCACGTGCGCGAGGTGAGCACCACCGGCGTCGGGCGCTGGCGCTGGGTGGCCGAGGCGCCGGGCCGGCGCACCGTGCAGTGGGAGGCCGAGGTGGTCGAGGAGTCCCCCGGCGAGCGGATCCGCTGGCGGTCGCTGCCCGGCGCGGACATCGAGAACGCCGGCGTCGTCGAGTTCCGCCCGGCACCCGGGGACCAGGGCACCGAGGTGCGCGTGCGGCTGGCCTACGCGCAGCCCGGCGGCAAGGCGGGCAAGGCCGTGGCGAAGCTGTTCGGTGAGGCCCCCGACCAGCAGATCCGCGACGACCTGGCGCGCTTCAAGCAGATCCTCGAGACCGGGCAGGTGGTCCGCTCCGAGGGCACCCCCGAGGGGCCGCTGGCCCGCCGGCTGGCGAAGCAGCAGCCCGCCGCGCCCCGCTCCTGACCCCGCCGACTCCCGGAAGGACCACCCCCGTGCGCGCCACCCAGTGGATGGGCAAGAACCACGTCGAGGTCAACGAGGTCCCCGACCCCGTACTGCTCAACGACCGCGACGCGATCGTGAAGGTCACCTCCACCGCGATCTGCGGCTCCGACCTGCACCTGTACGACGGGTTCATCCCCACGATGAAGAAGGGCGACATCCTCGGCCACGAGTTCATGGGCGAGGTCGTCGAGGTCGGCAAGGGCGTCTCGAACCTGCGCGTCGGCGACCGCGTCGTCGTGCCGTTCCCCATCGCCTGCGGCGCGTGCAACGCCTGCGAGCGCGGACTGTTCTCCGTCTGCGAGAACTCCAACCCGAACGCGGGCATGGCCGAGAAGCTCTGGGGCCACTCCCCCTGCGGCATCTTCGGCTACTCGCACCTGGTGGGCGGCTACCCGGGTGGCCAGGCCGAGTACGCGCGCGTGCCGTTCGCCGACGTCGGCCCGCTGAAGGTCGAGGACGACCTGACCGACGAGCAGGTCCTCTTCCTCACCGACATCTTCCCCACCGGCTACATGGGCGCGGAGATGTGCGACATCTCCGGCGGCGACGTCGTCGCGGTGTGGGGCGCCGGGCCCGTCGGCCTGTTCGCGGTGGCCAGCGCGAAGATGCTGGGCGCCGAGCGGATCATCGCCATCGACCGCTTCGACTACCGGCTGGACAAGGCGCGCGAGGCCGGCGCCACCGACGTCCTGAACTACGAGGAGGTCGACGTCCTGGATGCGCTGAACGAGCTCACCGCAGGCCGCGGGCCCGACGGCTGCATCGACGCGGCCGGGCTGGAGGCCACCCACCCCACCGCCGCGGTCGACGCCTACGACCGGGCGAAGACGGCGGTGATGGCCGAGACCGAGCGGCCGCACGCGCTCCGCGAGGCGATCATGGCCTGCCGCAACGGCGGCACCGTCTCGATCATCGGGGTCTACGGCGGGCTGATGGACAAGTTCCCGGTCGGCTCGCTCATGAACCGGTCGCTGACCGTGCGCACCGGCCAGGCCCACGTGCATCGCTACCTGAAGCCGCTGTACGAGAAGATCCGCGACGGCGAGATCGACCCCACCTTCCTCATCTCGCACACGCTGCCGCTGGACCAGGCGCCGCGGGGCTACCGGATGTTCCGGGACAAGGAGGACGACTGCACCAAGGTGGTCCTCAAGCCCTGACCCCGCCCCGTCTGGTGGGATGGACGCCAGACCGGGCCGGCGACGCGGCCGGCCCGGCTCCGAGGAGGACGCCACCGTGCAGTACGCCGAGTCCGTCGTCGACCTGGTCGGCAACACCCCGCTGGTCAGGCTGTCGTCGGTGACCCGCGACCTGGGCCCCGACGCGCCGCTGGTGCTGGCCAAGGTCGAGTACCTCAACCCCGGCGGCTCGGTGAAGGACCGGATCGCCGTGCGGATGGTCGACGCCGCCGAGGCCAGCGGTGAGCTGAAGCCGGGCGGCACGATCGTGGAGCCGACCAGCGGCAACACCGGCATCGGCCTGGCGCTGGTCGCCCAGCAGCGCGGCTACCGCTGCATCTTCGTCTGCCCCGACAAGGTCGGGCAGGAGAAGATCAACGTGCTCAAGGCCTACGGCGCCGAGGTGGTGGTGTGCCCGACCGCCGTCGACCCCGCCGACCCGCGCTCGTACTACTCGGTGTCCGACCGGCTCAGCCGGGAGACCCCCGGAGCCTGGAAGCCCGACCAGTACTCCAACCCGAACAACCCGCGCTCGCACTACGAGACGACCGGGCCGGAGATCTGGGCGCAGACCGACGGCCGCATCACCCACTTCGTCACCGGGGCCGGCACCGGCGGCACGATCAGCGGCGTCGGCCGCTACCTCAAGGAGGCCTCGGCGGGCCGGGTGCAGGTCATCGGCGCCGACCCCGAGGGCTCGGTCTACTCCGGCGGCACCGGCCGTCCGTACCTGGTCGAGGGCGTCGGCGAGGACTTCTGGCCGAGCACCTACGACCAGGAGGTCGCCGACGAGATCGTCGCGGTCTCCGACGGCGACTCCTTCGCCATGACCCGCCGGCTCGCCCGCGAGGAGGGGCTGCTGGTCGGCGGCTCCTGCGGCATGGCCGTGGTCGCCGCGCTGCGCGTGGCCGAGCGGCTCACGAAGGACGACGTCCTCGTGGTGCTGCTGCCCGACGGCGGCCGCGGCTACCTGGGCAAGATCTTCAACGACGCCTGGATGGCCGACTACGGCTTCGTCGAGGCCACCGGCGGGGAGACCGTCGGGGAGCTGCTGCACACCAAGTCCGGCGAGACGCCGACGCTGGTGCACACGCACCCGAACGAGACCGTCCGCGACGCCATCGACATCCTGCGCGAGTACGGGGTCAGCCAGCTGCCCGTGGTCCGGGCCGAGCCGCCGGTGACCGCCGGTGAGGTCGTCGGCTCCATCGACGAGAAGACGCTGCTCGACGCGCTCTTCGCCGGCCGCGCCTCGCTCGCCGACCGGGTGGAGAAGCACATGAGCCCGCCGCTGCCGATCGTCGGCTCGGGCGAGGCGGTCAGCGCCGCGGTGGCCCAGCTGGGGTCGGCCGACGCGCTGCTGGTGCACGTCGACGGCAAGCCGGCAGGCGTGGTCACCCGGCAGGACGTGCTCGGGCACCTCGCCGGCGTGTCGTCGGCCGGCCGCGCGCCTACGGTCGAGCGATGACCGGCTTCAACACCCGCGCCATCCACGCCGGGCAGGAGCCCGACCCGGCCACCGGCGCGGTCATCCCCCCGCTGCACCTCACGACGACCTACAAGCAGGACGGCGTCGGCGGGCTGCGCGGCGGCTACGAGTACAGCCGTAGCGGCAACCCGACCCGCGACGCGCTCCAGGCGCAGCTCGCGGCGCTCGAGCAGGGCACCACGGCGCTGGCGTTCGCCTCCGGCCTCGCCGCCGAGGACGCCCTGCTGCGCACGGTGTGCCGGCCCGGTGACTCGATCGTCCTGGGCGGGGACGCCTACGGCGGGACCTTCCGGCTCATCTCCCGGGTGCTGGAGCCGTGGGGGGTCGGCTACCGGCCGATGGACCTCGGCGACCTCGACGCCGTCCGGGATGCCTGCGCGCCGCAGACCACCCGGGTGATCTGGTGCGAGACGCCCACCAACCCGCTGCTCAACATCGCCGACGTCGCCGCACTGGCGGGGATCGCGCGCGAGACCGGCACCGTGCTCGTCGTCGACAACACCTTCGCCTCGCCCTACCTGCAGCAGCCGCTCACCCTCGGCGCCGACGTCGTCGTGCACTCGACCACCAAGTACCTGGGTGGTCACTCCGACGTCGTCGGCGGGGCGCTGGTCACCGGCGACGCGGAGCTCGGCGAGCGGCTGGCCTACAACCAGAACGCGATGGGCGCGGTCAACGGCCCCTTCGACGCCTGGCTGCTCATGCGTGGCATCAAGACGCTCGGCGTCCGGATGGACCGGCACTGCGCCAACGCCGCGCGGATCGCCGACTTCCTGCTCGGGCATCCGAGGGTCGCCTCCGTGCTCTACCCAGGCCTGCCCGACCATCCCGGCCACGCGATCGCGGCGAAGCAGATGTCGGGCTTCGGCGGGATGCTGTCGTTCCGGCTGCGGGACGGCGAGGAGGCGGCGCTGGCCGTCTGCGAGCGGACCGGGCTGTTCACGCTCGCCGAGTCCTTGGGCGGCGTGGAGTCGCTGATCGAGCACCCGGGCCGGATGACCCACGCCAGCGCCGCCGGCTCCCCGCTGGAGGTGCCGGCCGACCTCGTGCGGCTCTCGGTCGGCATCGAGGACGCCGACGACCTCCTGGCCGACCTGGAGCAGGCGCTGGGCTGACCCTCAGGACCCCGGTGCGGTCGGCCCGACGATGAACAGCGGGTGGAAGTGCTCGACCACGGGGAACGGGTCGTAGAAGGAGTGCAGCAGGCGCCGCCACTCCTGGTACCCCGGCGAGCCGCGGAAGCCCTCGGTGTGGTCCTCGATCCTGCTCCACTCGACGAGCAGGAGGAAGACGTTCTCCCGCTCCACGCACCGGGACAGCATCAGCCGCCGGAAGCCCGGTGCGGCGGAGATGATCGGGGCTGCGGACCGGAACGCCGCCTCGAACTCGTCCTCGCGGCCAGGGGTCACGGACAGCTCTGCGTGCTCGAGGATCACGGCCTGCACCGTACGGCCCGCTGGAGCGCCGCGGCGGCGGCCCTCAGCGCGGGGCGGTGAGGATCCTGGGGCCGTCCTCGGTGACCGCGACCGTGTGCTCGACGTGCGCGGCCCGGCTGCCGTCGGCGCTGCGCAGGGTCCAGCCGTCGGCGTCCACGGTGTAGTCGTCGGAGCCGCCGGCGAGGAACCAGGGCTCGATCGCGATGACCAGCCCCGCGCGCAGCGGCACGCCCCGGCCGGCGCGGCCCTCGTTGGGCACCGACGGCGCCTCGTGCATGGTGCGCCCCACCCCGTGCCCGCCCTGGTCGGTGTTGATGCCGCACCCGCCGGCCCGGCCGACCGCGCCGATCGCGGCGGAGATGTCGCCCACGCGGTTTCCGACGACGGCCGCCGCGATCCCGGCCTCCAGCGCCCGCTCGGTCGTGGCCACCAGCGCGAGGTCCTCGGGCCGCGGCGTGCCCACCGGGAAGGTGATCGCGGCGTCGCCGACCCAGCCGTCGAGCACCGCACCGGCGTCCACGCTGAGCAGGTCGCCGTCCTCGAGGACCTCGGGGGTCGGGATGCCGTGCAGCGCGACGTCGTTCACCGACAGGCACAGCACCCCGGGGAACGGCGGGGTGGTCGACAGCGGTGCGTAGCCCAGGAAGGGCGACGTGGCGCCGGCGTCGGCCAGGACGTCGCGGGCCACGGCGTCGAGCTGGGTCAGCCGCACGCCCGGCGCCGCGATCGCCCGCACCGCGGCGTGCATGTCGGCGACGACCGCGCCGGCGGCGCGCATCGCGTCCAGCTCGCCGGGGGTGCGGAGTTCGATCACGGTGGTCCTCCTCGGGTGCTCCCGGCAAAGCTATCCCGGCATGGCGAGGACCCCGTGCTCGTCCCCCTCGCACGCTGCGCGCGAGCCACCGGACGGGGCCGGGCAGCCCAGAGCCCCGTCCGGAGCGATCGCTCTCTGCCCACGCCGGCGGGGCGGAGACCGACCGGCCCGGGGCGCCCGGTGGCCGCCCTCGCAGCCGCGCCGTCGGGGGCGTTCGAGGACGACGCCGGCACGGTACGGAGGAGCGGGTGACCTCCCCGCGCCTGACCGTCGTCGTCGCCACCCGGAACCGGCGGGGATCCCTGCTCCGGTCGCTCGCCCGCCTCGACGGCGACGCCCACCCGGTGGTCGTCGTCGACAACGGCTCCTCCGACGGCACGGCGGCGGCCGTGCGCGCCGGGCACCCGGGCGTGACCGTGGTCGAGCTGCCGGAGAACCGCGGGGCGGTGGCCCGCACCGTCGGCGTCCAGCGGGCCGGCAGCCCCTACGTCGCCTTCGCCGACGACGACTCCTGGTGGGAGCCGGGCGCCCTCGACCGCGCCGCCGACCTGCTCGACGACCACCCCCGGGTTGCCCTGATCGCCGGCCGCGTGCGGATGGCCGCCGACGGGTCGCTCGACGCGGTCACCCGCAAGCACCGGACCGCGGTGCTGGGGACGACGCCCGGCGGCCCGGGGCCCGACGTGCTGAGCTACCCGGCCTTCGCCACGGTGGTCCGCCGGGAGGCGTACCTGTCGGTCGGCGGGTTCTCGCCGCTGCTGTTCTTCGGCGGCGAGGAGCACCTGCTGGCGCTGGACCTCGCGGCGGCGGGCTGGCAGCAGAGCTACGCCGACGACGTCGTCGCCTGGCACGCCCCGGCCGGTCCCCCGGTCGTCTCGCCGCAGCGGTGGGCGCTGCAGACCCGCAACGACCTGCTCGTCGACTGGCTGCGCCGCCCGCTGCCGGTGGCGCTGACCGCGACGGGCCGGCTGGCGCGGCGGGCGCTGTCGGATCCCGCGGCGCGGGCAGCGCTGCGCGGCTGGGCCCGCCGGCTGCCCGCTGCGCTGCGGCAGCGGCGGCCGGTCCCGGCGGAGGTGGAGCGGCGGTTCGCCCTGGCGCAGCGGCCGCTCAGCGCCCCAGCCGCTCGGTGAACCACCGCCGCGCGTCCTCGCTCCCGGCGGCGCCCCGGCTCCGGGACCGGGCCACCGCTCCGGCGAGCTCGCCGGACAGGCAGCGGGACAGCGCCTCGTCCAGGACCTCGGCGGTGACCTCCTCGGCGTCCAGCACCAGCGGCCACTCCAGCGCTCGCGCCTGGCCGGTGACCTTGGCACCGCCGGCGATCGGGTCGCACGCGACGACCGGGCGGTCGTGCTTGAGCCCGAGGACCATGCCGTGCAGCCGCATGCTGACGACGGCGTCGCACCGCCGCAGCAGGGCCTCCACCTGGGCGGGGCGGCGGGGATGCGGCTTGTCGTACAGGTCGGTGTCGATCGGGAACCACGGCAGGGCCCGGGCCGCGAGCCACTCCTCGATCACGCCGCGGACCCGGTCGGCCCGGCTGCGCTCGCCGTACTCCCCCTGCACCGGGGCGAACGCCACCGCGAGCACCGGGGCATCGGCCACCGGGACCTCGATCGCGAGGTCCGGCCGGGTCACCCCCGCGGCGTCGCGCTCCCAGACGGCGTCGAACATCTCGCGGGCCGAGTCGTCGACGACGGAGACGTTGACCGCCCAGCGCCGGACGCCGGCGAACGCCGCGGTGAGCTCCGGCAGGGGCGGCAGGTCGCCGATGGGGCCGGTCGTGAAGACCAGGTGGGTGTAGTCGGCCGGGTCGACGTCCCGCCAGTGCACCCCCCGCTCCAGGTAGGGCGCCCAGGCCACGTCGTGGTCGACGCCGAGCTCGGTCAGCCAACCGGTGACCGCATCGGCTCCCAGCTCGTCGCCGACGGTGGCGACCACCTCGTCGAAACTGAACCAACCCGCCACGAGAACACGCACGACCTCCACCTTCGCAGCCGGGCGCCCGGCCGGCACCCGCTGGGAAGGGGAAGCGGGTCCGAGGGGTTGTGCCGGTCACCCCTGACCCACGAGGAGCCGCCGTGACCACCACCGACCGCGACCGCGACCTGCCGGCCCTCGAGGCCGAGCGCGACCGGATCCGCGCCGCACACCTGCGCCCGGCCGGAGCCCGCCCGGCCTCCACCGCCCGCGGCCTGCACCACACGGCGCTCATCAGCAGCGACGTCGAGCGGACCGTGCGCTTCTACCAGGACGTGCTCGGCTTCCCGCTGACGGAGCTGATCGAGAACCGCGACTACCCGGGGTCCTCGCACTTCTTCTTCGACATCGGGAACGGCAACCTGCTGGCGTTCTTCGACTTCCCCGGCCTCGACGTCGGGCCCTACGCGGAGGTGCTGGGCGGCCTGCACCACATGGCGATCAGCGTCGACCCGCAGCGCTGGGAGGAGCTCGTCGGCCGGCTCACCGAGGCCGGCGTCGAGCACGAGGTGCACAGCGGGGTGTCGGTCTACTTCCGCGACCCCGACGGCGCCCGCATCGAGCTCATCGCCGACCCGCTCGGGGAGATGTACGGCAGCAAGGTCCTGTGAAGGAGGACCCCGTCCTCCTCACCGCTCGCACGCTCGCGGCGAGCCTCGGGACGGGGCCGTCAGCGCTCCGGATCGGCGACGAGGTCGGCGTAGTCGGGGTGCCGCTCGATCCAGCCGGCGACGAACGAGCAGCGCGGCACCACCGACCCGCCCCGTGAGCGCACCTCGTCGAGGGCGGCCCGCACCAGCGTGCTGCCCAGGCCGGACTCCCCGGCGTCCGGGTCCACCTCGGTGTGGGTGAACACCAGGGTGTCGCCGCGGCGCTCGTAGGCGGCCAGGCCCAGCACGCGGTCGCCGTCGCGGATCTCGAAGCGGTCGGACTCGGGGACGTCGGTGACGGTGGTCTCCATGCCCGCGGTCAACCTCGGGCGGGGGCCGGCTGTTCCGCCACCAGCTGCAGGGCGCGGGTCGGGCACTGCCGCACCGCCTCCTCGGCGTCGCGCAGCTCACCGCCCTCCGGGTGCGGGCGCAGGACCGTCACCGTCCCCTCGTCGCCCACCTCGAAGAGGTCCGGCGCCAGCGCCTCGCAGGCGCCGGCCCCCACGCAGCGCTCCAGGTCGGCCTCCAGGCGGCTCACGGGCGCTCCGTGAGCCGGGCCGGGAGCCGCTTGAGCCCGTTCACGAACGACGACCGGAGCTGGGCGGGCGGTCCGGTGACCTCGAGGTCGGGCAGCTGCTCGAAGACCCGGGCGAAGGTGACCGCCAGCTCCCGCCGGGCCAGGTGCGCGCCCAGGCAGAAGTGCGGCCCCTTCGACCCGAACCCGACGTGCGGGTTGGGGTCGCGTGCCAGGTCGAAGCGGTGCGGATCGGCGAAGACCGCGGGGTCGCGGTTCGCGGCGGCGTAGAAGAGGAGGAACTTGTCCCCCGCGGCGAACCGGTAGCCGTCGAGCTCCCCGTCGCGGGTGGCGGTGCGCCGCATCCAGGTGATCGGGCTGGTCCAGCGCACGATCTCCTCGACCGCGGTGCGGGTCAGGCCCGGGTCGGCGACCCAGCGGGCCCGCTGGTCCGGGTGCTCCTGCAGCGCCAGCAGCCCCTGCGAGATGGCGTTGCGGGTGGTCTCGTTGCCTGCCACCAGCAGCAGGATGAAGAACGAGGCGATCTCCTGGTGGGTCAGCCGCTCGCCGTCGACGTCGGTGGTCACCAGGGCCGTCGTGAGGTCGTCCCGGGGCTGCTCCACCCGTTCCGCGGCCAGCCGCTCCATGAGCGCGGCGAGCTCGATGCCGGCCATCAGGACGCCGGTGAGCGGGTCGTCCTCGTCCTCCACGAGCTCCGGGTCGCCGCCGGAGAGGATGACGTTGGACTTGGCCAGCACCATCGCCCGGTCCTGCTCGGGCACGCCCATCATGTCGCAGATGACCCGCAGCGGGATGGGTGCGGCGAGGTCGGCGACGACGTCGAAGGTGCCGTCGCCCGCGGCCGCCTTCCGCCGGACCTGCGCCAGGACCTCGTCGACGATGCCCGCCACCGAGTCGACGACCCGCTCCAGCATCCGCGGCGTGAACGTCTTGGCCACGATGCGGCGGATCTTGGCGTGCCGCGGGTCGTCCATGCTGATCAGCGAGCCGTAGAACTCGTTGAGGTCGGCAGGGATGTCCTGGATGGACACCGCCCCCTCGCCCGAGCAGAAGACGGCGGGCTGGGAGCTGATCGCCTCCAGGTCGGCGTAGCGGGTGATCGCGTGGTAGCCCGGGCCGCTGGCCAGGTTCGGGATCTCCGGCTCG
The DNA here is from genome assembly GCF_054050835.1 of Blastococcus sp. SYSU DS0510. Classification (NCBI taxonomy): domain Bacteria; kingdom Bacillati; phylum Actinomycetota; class Actinomycetes; order Geodermatophilales; family Geodermatophilaceae; genus Blastococcus; species Blastococcus sp. SYSU DS0510. Next base: position 269,136 of record NZ_JBJHAC010000001.1, read on the forward strand.
GCGAAGAAGGCGAACGGCCGCTCGGCGCGGAGCCGGTCGAAGACGGCGTGCCGCTCGGTCGGCGGGCGCGACCAGAAGTCGCGGTCGGACAGGTCGATGCCGAGGTCGGCGGCGCCCACCCTGCGCGGCTGCGGAGCGGTTCCCGGTGCTGGTGCGGCGTCGACGGACACGAGCGGTCCTCCCTGGGCGGCGTTCGTGCCCCGCACGTTAGAGAGAATCGTGGTGACACACAACACACCTCCGCGAGGGCCGCCCCGGGCAGATGCACGAAGGCCCGGTCACCAGGGTGACCGGGCCTTCGTCGTGGTAGCGGGGACAGGATTCGAACCTGCGACCTCTGGGTTATGAGCCCAGCGAGCTACCGAGCTGCTCCACCCCGCGTCGGTAGCTCCCACCATACACCCCTCCGCGTCCCGCCTGCGGCGACCCTCGCGCGCGGCACCACGTCGGCGACGACACTGTGGGGAGCCGCTCGTCCCTGGAGGTCCCGTGTCCCAACCCCCCGCCGGCCTGCACAACCTCGATCTGCTGGCGATCTACTGCAACGACCACCTGGCCGCCTCCACCGGGGGCATCGAACTGGTCCGGCGGATGCTGGGCGTGCACGAGGGGACCGAGTACGCGCCGAGGCTGGAGCAGCTGCTCACCGAGCTCCACGAGGAGAAGGCCGCGCTGCGCGGGATCATGGAGACCCTCGGGCTGCCGGTCCAGCGGCACAAGCAGGTCGCGCTGTGGCTCGGCGAGAAGGTGTCCCGCCTGAAGCTCAACGGCCGGCTCCTCACCCGGTCCCCCCTCAGCGACCTCGTGGAGTTCGAGTTCCTCGCCTCCGCCGTCCGGGCCAAGCGCAGCGGCTTCGAGACCCTCCGGGAAGTCGCCGACGCCGACGAGCGCCTGGACAAGGAGCTGCTCGACGGCCTGGTGGAGCAGGCCAACCGGCAGCACAGCTGGCTCACCACGACCCGGCGCGAGGTCGCCGCCCGGGTCTTCGGCGGGAACGACCACGCCTCCGACGAGGCCGCCGGCGACTGACGGAGGTCCTCCGAGCCCCCGCAACGGGGTTTGCCGCCGGAGCCCGTCGAACACACCGGAGGGGGACCGACGGCGCCGCGGAGCGCTGCGCCGACATCGTGCGGCCGGGCCCGGCCCGCGCCGCGCCGAACGCGGGAGGTGTCTGCCGTGCGCGGAACGGGAGCAGCCGGGAGCGGCCGGGTCGTCGTCGTGACCGGGGCCAGCGGTGGGATCGGCAGGGCCACCGCGGTCGCCTTCGCCCGGAGGGGTGACCGGGTGGCCCTGCTGGCACGTGGCGAGACCGGCCTGGCCGGAGCCGCGGCGGACGTCCGGGCCGCCGGCGGGACCCCGCTGGTGATCCCGGTCGACGTCGCCGACGCGGCCGCCGTGGACGCCGCGGCGAGCCGGGTCGAGGACGAGTTCGGGCCGATCGACGTCTGGTGCAACGTCGCGTTCAGCACGGTCTTCGCGCCGTTCGAGCAGATCACCGCCGCCGAGTGGGAGCGCGTCACCCAGGTCACCTACCTGGGCTTCGTGCACGGGACGATGTCGGCGCTGCGGCGGATGAAGCCCCGCGACCGCGGCGTCATCGTCCAGACCGGCTCGGCGCTCGCCTACCGCGGCATCCCCCTGCAGAGCGTCTACTGCGGCGCCAAGCACGCCGTCAAGGGCTTCACCGAGTCGCTGCTCACCGAGCTCCGGCACGACGGCAGCAACGTGCACGTGACGATGGTGAACCTGCCCGGCGTCAACACCCCGCAGTTCGACTGGGTGCTCAACAAGCTCTCCGAGCGTCCCCAGCCGGTGCCGCCGATCTACCCCGTCGACATGATGGCCGAGGCGCTCGTCCACGCCAGCGAGCACCCGCGGCGGCGCGCGTGGTGGGTCGGCAACCCGACGGTGTGGACGATCCTGGGCAACAAGGTCTGGCCGCAGTTCCTGGACCGCTACCTGGCCCGCAACGGCTACGACGGGCAGCAGCGGGGCGTGAAGGCCTCGCCCGACGACCCGGTGAACCTGTGGGAGCCGGCCGACGGGCGCGACGGGCGGGACTTCGGCGCGCAGGGCAGCTTCCGCAACCGGACCCGCTCCTGGGACCCGCAGATCTGGGCCGGCCGGCACCACGGCACGCTGGCCGCGCTCGGCACCGGGGCAGTAGCCACGGGGCTGGCCGCGTGGCGCCGTACCCGCTGACGATGGCGCCACGGATCGAGGACTACGCGCTCATCGGTGATCTGCAGACCGCTGCGCTCGTGGGCCGCGACGGGTCGATGGACTGGTTGTGCCTGCCCCGGTTCGACTCCCCCGCCTGCTTCGCCGCGATGCTCGACGACGAGCGGGCGGGGCGCTGGCAGCTCGGCCCGGCCGACGGGGCACCGTGCACCCACCGGCGCTACCGCGGTGACTCGCTGATCCTGGAGACCGAGTGGGAGACCGCCGAGGGCACGGTCCGCGTCGTCGACCTCATGCCTGTCCGCGGCGAGGGGGCCGAGGTCGTCCGGCTCGTCGAGGGGCGGTCCGGCCGGGTCCGCATGCGGTCGGAGCTGCGCCCCCGGTTCGACTACGGGCACGTGCGGCCCTGGGTGCACGAGGACGACGACGGCGACCTGGTGGCGATCGCCGGGCCCGATGCGGTGTGGCTGCGGACACCGATCGCGCAGGAACGGCGGAGCGGGACGGCGATCGCCGAGTTCGAGGTCGCCGGCGGGGACCGGGTGCCGTTCGTCCTGAGCCACGGCCCCTCGTACCGGCCGCGCCCCCGTCCGGTCGCGGCCGACCGGGCCCTGGCCGACACCGAGGCCTTCTGGGCCGACTGGGTCGCCCGCTCGAACTACACCGGCCGCTGGGGCGAGGCCGTCCGCCGTTCACTGGTCACCCTCAAGGCGCTGACCTACGCACCCAGCGGCGGCATCGTGGCCGCGGCCACCACGTCGCTGCCCGAGGAGCTCGGGGGCGTGCGGAACTGGGACTACCGCTTCACCTGGCTCCGGGACGCGACCTTCACGCTGCAGGCGCTCCTCGGCTCCGGGTACGTCGCCGAGGCCAGGGCGTGGCGCGACTGGCTGCTGCGGGCCGTGGCCGGCGACCCCGCCGAACTCCGCATCATGTACTCCCTGGACGGCACCCGGAGGCTGCCCGAGCAGGAGCTGACCTGGCTGGCCGGGTACGAGGGCTCCCGGCCGGTCCGCGTCGGGAACGCCGCCGCGGGCCAGTTCCAGCTGGACGTCTGGGGGGAGGTCCTCGTCGGGCTGCACCTCGGCCGGTTGGCCGGGCTGCCCAGCACGGAGGACGCCTGGGCGCTGCAGCGCGGGCTGATGGACTTCCTGGAGTCCCACTGGGACGAGCCCGACCACAGCCTCTGGGAGGTCCGGGGGCGGCCTCGCCACTTCGTGCACAGCAAGGTCATGGCCTGGGCAGGTGTCGACCGGGCCGTCCACGCGGTGCAGGACCTCGGGCTCGACGGGCCGCTGGACCGCTGGCGGGCCCTCCGGGCGGAGATCCACGCCGACGTCTGCGCCCGGGGGTACGACGCCGAGCGGGGGACGTTCACCCAGTTCTACGGCTCCCGCGGGCTCGACGCGGCCCTGCTGCTCATCCCGCGGTTCGGTTTCCTGGACTGGGGTGACCCCCGTCGTCGGCACGGTGGAGGCCGTGCGGCGGGAACTGTCCGAGGACGGTCTCCTGCTGCGCTACCGGACCGGCACCGACGGCGGGGTGGACGGCCTGCCCGGCGCGGAGAGCACCTTCCTCGCCTGCAGCTTCTGGCTCGTCGACGCCCTTGCCGGGATCGGTCGCCGCGCGGAGGCCGAGCAGCTGTTCGAGCGCCTGCTGGGGCTGCGCAACGACGTGGGCCTGCTCAGCGAGGAGTACGACACGGGGTGCGGCCGCCACATGGGCAACACCCCGCAGGCGTTCAGCCACGTCGGGCTGGTCAACGCCGCGCGCCACCTCAGCGGCACCCACCCGGCCGAGGAGCCCGACGGGCACCCCACCGGGATCGGGTAGGCCGGCGGCCGTCCCCGGGGGGCGACCGCGCCGCTCAGGACCGGGCGTCGGCGGCCGCGGCGTCCCGGGCGGCCGCGCGCGCCCGCTGGGGCTCGACGGTGTACCGGGGGTCCTTCGCGCTGGCCATGCCTGCGTCGAAGACGCCGAACCGGGTGAGCGCCGAGCCGGCCGCCAGGAGGGTCCCACCGAGCACCGCCGGCACCCGCCGCCGGCCGGCGGCCAGCGTCAGCGCCGTCCCGGTCACCGTGCAGGCGCGCGCGACCTGCAGCAGCCGCCCCGCGCGGCCGGTGCGGTACGGCTCGCTCACCACGCCGTGCCCGTGCTCCACCCGGTGCATCGCCGCCAGCTCGATCACCGCCCCCGTCACGGCCACCTGCCGGGCCGGCCCGGACTCCTCCGCGGGGGTGAGGGCGGCGGCGATCCCGCCCCCCGCAGCCATCGCCGAGCCGGCGAACGCGAACGGCAGCTCCCGGTGCGCCTCGTGCCAGGAGGGCACCGCGGTGTCGGCGAGCAGCGCCGCGGTGTAGGTCGTCATCGGCCCGCCGAGCACCGCCGCGCCCGCCCCGGTGAGCAGCCGCAGACGCGGGAAGCGGTCCAGCAGGTGCGCGCCGGCCGTGGCCGTGGCGAGCGCGCTGAACGGCGCCAGCACCCAGGAGCCCACCGACAGCGGCGAGGTCGGTTTGAAGACCCGCAGCATGTTGAGGAAGCGCGCGGGTCGGCCGAGGTCGTGGATCAGGAAACCCACCGAGGTGAGCGCCGCACCGCCTGCGGTCAGGTGCGCGGCCCGCGAGAGGGCCGGCCGGCCGGTCAGCTCGGCCATCGTCCCCAGCAGCGCCGAGGTCCCCGCCGCCCCCCCGAGGAAGAGGTACAGCGGCACGTCGGGGGTCTTCCACACCGGCGGCTTGATCACCGGGCGCCCGTAGTAGGAGGTGAACTCCGCTTCCCCCACCACCGACTCACCGGGCCGCGGCGGGCGGGCGCCCGCACGGCGCCGCCGCTCCCGGTCCTGCGCCGGTGGGCCGTCCGCCCGGCGCCAGCCCTCCCCCGGAACGCCCTCGGCCGCGGTCACCGGCGTCGCCCCGCGAAGGCCGAGGCCACCAGTCCCACGACCATCGCCGCGCCCGCGGCGACGTGCCGCCACATGGACGGCAGATCACGCGTGGTCACCACCGGATCCGGTGGCAGCCCGTAGACCTCGGGCTCGTCGAGGAGCAGGAAGAAGGCGCCCGCTCCCCCGACCCCGTCGGTGTCCTCGTGCCCGTACAGCCGGGCACCCTCGACGCCCTTGTCCTGGAGCGCCGCCAGCCGGGCGTCGGCACGGGCCCGGAGCTGGTCGAGGTCGCCGAACTGGATCGACTCGGTCGGGCAGGCGCTCGCGCACGCGGGCTGCAGGCCGTCGGTCAGCCGGTCGTAGCAGAGGGTGCACTTGAACACCCGGCCGTCGTCGTGCCGCTGGTCGATGACGCCGTAGGGGCAGGCGGGCACGCAGTAGCCGCAGCCGTTGCAGATGTCCTCCTGCACCACCACGGTGCCGAACTCGGTGCGGAACAGCGAGCCGGTGGGGCAGACGTCCAGGCAGGCGGCGTGGGTGCAGTGCTTGCAGACGTCGGAGCTCATCAGCCACCGGATCTCCCGGTCCGCCGACGACGTCTGCTGCGGTGCGCTCTGCTCGGCCGTGGTCGCCGAGGCGGGCACCTGCGAGTGGACGACGGGTGGGTCCTCCAGCGGCCGCTGACCGCCGGCCGTCCCCGGCGCCCCCACCGTCGGCATCGGGAGGTCGACCGCACGGCTCTGCTCGACGAAGGCGACGTGCCGCCAGCTGTTGGCGCCCAGCATGCCGGTGTTGTCGTACGACGCCCCGGTCAGCCCGAGCTCGGCGCGGTTGCCCTCGGCGTCGTCCATCGGGAGCGTGTTCCACTCCTTGCACGCCACCTCGCAGGCCTTGCAGCCGATGCACACCGACGTGTCGGTGAAGAAGCCGACCCGCGGCGGGTGGTCGTCGGCCCCGTCACCAGAGCCGTAGCCGCGCTCGCCGGCGACGTCCGGCACCGGCCCGAACAGCCGGTTGTGCGGGTCGTCGCCGGAGAACGCGGTGCTGGCCGAGCTGATCGTCGTCATGACCGCTCCTCGATCGGGGCCCGCCCGTTGGGGCCGAGCCGTCCGCTCGCCACCCCGGCCCGGCGGCGGTGCTCCTCGACGAACTCGACCAGCGCGGGGCCGCGGGGCCGGCGGCCGGGCCGGATGTCGCAGGTGGCCACCTTGGACTCCTGGATGTGCACGTTCGGGTCCATCACCACGCCGAGCAGCTCGTTGGCGGAGTCGCCGGTCGTGATGCCGTTCTGGCCCCAGTGGTACGGGATCCCGATCTGGTGGACCTCGCGGCCGGCGACCCGCAACGGGCGCATCCGCTCGGTGACCAGCACCCGCGCCTCGATGGCGTTGCGCGCGCTCACCAGCGTCGCCCACCCCATGTGCTCGAGGCCGCGCTCCGCGGCCAGCTGGGGGCTGACCTCGCAGAAGAACTCGGGCTGCAGCTCGGCGAGGTAGGGCAGCGTGCGGCTCATCCCACCCGCCGTGTGGTGCTCGGTGAGCCGGTAGGTGGTGACGACGAACGGGAAGGTCTCGTCCAGCGCCGGGTTGGCCCGGTTCCAGGCACCCCGCAGCTCCTTGCGGGCCGGGTTGGCCTGCTGCTCGTACAAGGGGTTGGGCACCGGCGACTCGGCCGGCTCGTAGTGGGTCGGCATCGGCCCGTCGGCCAGCCCGGCCGGCACGAAGAGCCACGCCTTCCCGTCGCCCTGCATGATGAACGGGTCGGTGCCGGCCAGCGCGTGCTCGGCCGTGGCGCCCTCGTCGGGTACGAAGTCGGGCCGCTTGGTGGCCTGGAAGTCCGGGACGTCGGGGCCGGTCCACTCCTGCGCGTCCTCGTCCCAGTAGACGTACTTCTTGCGCTCGCTCCAGGGCCGGCCCTCGGGGTCGGCGGAGGCGCGGTTGTAGAGCACGCGGCGGTTCATCGGCCACGCCCAGCCCCACTCCGGCGCCACCAGGTCCTGCTCCGTGTGCGGCTTCTTGCGGTTGGCCTGGTTCACCTCGTCGGCGAAGACGCCGGAGTAGATCCAGCAGCCGCACCTGGTCGACCCGTCGTCCGCGAGCTCGGTGTACCCGGAGACCGCCGTGCCGTCCGGCCCGGTCCCGCTGATCTCGCGGAGCACCGCCTGCGCGCTGGGCTCGTCCAGCGGTCCGTGGGTCGGGTAGTCCCAGGTGAGCTCGAGGACCGGCCGGTCCCGGGGGTCGGTGGAGCCGGCCAGCTTCTCGCGGATGATCCGGCCGAGGTGGAAGTAGAACCACAGGTCGCTGCGGCAGTCCCCCGGCGGCTCCACGGCCTGGGAGTGCCACTGCAGCAGCCGCTGGGTGTTGGTGAACGAGCCGTCCTTCTCCACGTGCGCCGCCGCGGGCAGGAAGAAGACCTCGGTCGGGATCTGCTCGGTGACCAGCTCACCGGTCTCGATCTCCGGGCCGTTCTGCCAGAACGTCGCCGACTCGATCATCTGCAGGTCGCGGACGACGAGCCACTCGAGGTTGGCCAGGCCGAGGCGGGACATCTTGCCGTTGGCGTTGCCGACCACGGGGTTCTCCCCGACCAGGAAGTAGCCCGGCACGCTGCCCTGGATCTGCTCGGCGATCGTCGTGTAGTTGCTGTGGTCGCCGGTCAGCCGGGGCAGGTGGTCGAAGCAGAAGTCGTTCTCCGGCTGCGCGGCGTCGCCCCACCAGGCTTTCAGCAGGCTGACCGTGTACGTCCGCATGTTGCCCCAGTAGCCGACGGAGCCCGAGGCCTCCGCGACGAAGTCGTCGAGGTCGCGGTCCTCGCGGGCGTGGGGCATGGGGATGTAGCCCGGGAGGATGTTGTAGAGGGTGGGGATGTCGGTGGACCCCTGGATGCTCGCGTGCCCGCGCAGCGCCAGGATCCCGCCACCCGGGCGGCCCATGTTCCCCAGCAGCGCCTGCAGCACGCCGGCCGCGCGGATGTACTGGACGCCGACGGTGTGCTGCGTCCAGCCCACCGAGTAGACGAAGGCGCTGGTGCGCTCCCGCCCGGAGTTGCTGGTGAGCGCGTCGGCGACCTTCAGGAAGACGGCCGGCTCGATGCCGCACACCTCGTGGACCAGTTCCGGGGTGTAGCGCGCGTAGTGGCGCTTGAGCACCTGGAAGACGCACCTCGGGTGCTGCAGGGTCTCGTCCCGGCGGGGCTTCCCGCCCACGGGGATCCCGCCGCTCCCCGCCTGCTCCGAGCCGCCCTCGGAGTGCTCCTCGGCGTCCGGCGCGTCGGCCTGCCCGCCGCCCGACGTGCCCGACGCCCCCGGCTTGGGTGCCTGCCGCTGCCCCGCGGCAGCGGTCACGGACGTGCCCTCGTACTGCCACGTCGTCTCGTCGTACTGCCCGTTCTCCGCGTCGTAGCCGGAGAACAGCCCGTCGAGGTCCTCGGTGTCCTGGAAGTCCTCCCGCAGGATGGCCGCCGCGTTGGTGTAGGCGGCGACGTACTCGCGGAACTCCAGGCCGTTCTGCAGGACGTGGTTGATCAACCCGCCGAGGAAGGCGATGTCGCTGCCCGCCCGGAGGGGGACGTGCAGGTCGGCCAGCGCGCTGGTGCGGGTGAACCGCGGGTCGACGTGGATGACCGTCGCGCCGCGCGCCTTGGCCTCCATCACCCACTGGAAGCCCACCGGGTGGGCCTCGGCCATGTTGGAGCCCTGGATGACGATGCAGTCGGAGTTGGCCAGGTCCTGCTGCGGCATCGTCGCCCCGCCGCGACCGAACGTGGTCCCCAGACCGGGGACCGTGGAGGAGTGCTATATGCGCGCCTGGTTCTCGACCTGCACCGCGCCCAGCGCGGTGTAGAGCTTCTTCATGAGGTAGTTCTCCTCGTTGTCGAGGGTCGCCCCTCCGAGGCTCGCTATCCCCATGGTCCGGTTGACCCGCTTGCCGTCGACCTCGTCCTGCCAGGTCTCGCGGCGGGTGCGGATCACCCGGTCGGCGATCATGTCCATCGCCGTGTCGAGGTCGAGGTCCTCCCACTCCGTCCCGTGCGGCCGGCGGTACCGGACCGTGGTCTGGCGGGTGGGGCTGGTGACCAGGCTCTTGCTGGCCGCGCCCTTGGGGCAGAGCCGGCCGCGGCTGATCGGCGAGTCGGGGTCGCCTTCGATCTGGGTGACCTTCTCGTCCTCCACGAACACCCGCTGGCTGCAGCCCACCGCGCAGTAGGGGCAGACGCTCTGCACGACCCGGTCCGCGGTGGCCGTGCGAGGGGTGAGGGAGTCGGTCCGCCTGCTGCGCACGGCGTCCCCGCGACCGAGGGGGTCGTCGCCGGTGAGCTGCCGGACCACCGGCCACGCGTCGAGCCAGGTCTTCACGAGCACCTCCTGCAGGGCCCGTCCGGCCGGAGGCGGACGGGGTGCCGGGGCGTGCAGGCACGGTCTCCGGTCGCACACCTCGGCCCGTTCGGCTGCCGCTCCCGACCCTAGCCACCGGCCCGTGCACCTGCACGTCCGCGCGCCCTCCCGCCGTCGCCGGCTGGCCGGTGGCGGGGCCCTCCCCCAGCATGGGGTCGGTGAGCGGGAAGCCGGATGCCGTCGTCGTCGGTTCGGGGCCCAACGGGCTGGCGGCGGCGCTGCGGCTGGCCGCCGCCGGTCTGCGCGTGCAGGTCGTCGAGCGGAACCCGCGACCCGGTGGCGGGCTCCGCACGGCCGAGCTGACCCGGCCGGGTTTCGCCCACGACGTGTGCGCGTCGGTGCACCCGATGGCCGCCGCGGCGCCCTTCTTCCGGGAGTTCGACCTCGCCGCCCGGGGAGTGCGGCTGCTCTCGCCGGAGATCCCCTACGCGCACCCGTTCGACGGGGGGCGCGCCGCGGTCGCCCACCCGTCGCTGCAGGAGACCGCGGCGGGTCTCGGACCGGACGGCCCCGCCTACCGCCGCCTCCTGGAGCCTCTGGTCGAGCACGCGGACGACGTCGTCGACTACGTCCTCGGCAGCGCCTTCCGCCGGGTGCCCACCCGGGGCATCCCGGCACTGGCCTGGTTCGCCGCCAACGGGCTCCCGGACATCGGTCGGCTCACGCGGCTGTGGTTCCGCACGGACGAGCCCCGGGCCCTGCTCGCCGGCGCCGCGGCCCACGGGATGCTGGAGCTCGACCGGATGATCACCGGGGGGCTCGGGCTGCTGCTGGGCATGCTCGCCCACCACCGGGGCTGGCCGCTGGTGGAGGGCGGCTCGCAGCGCCTCGCCGACGCCATGGTGAGCGCGCTGGAGGAGCAGGGCGGCGAGCTGGTCACCGGGCACGAGGTGACCGACCTGCGGGAGTTCGACGGCGTGCCCGCCGTCCTGCTCGACACCACGCCGTCGGCGTTCGTCCGCATGGCCGGGGACCGCGTGCACGAGGGCTACCGGCGGTGGGTCGGCAGGTACCGCGGCGGCCCCGGGGTGTTCAAGGTGGACTGGGCGCTGTCGGAGCCGGTGCCCTGGACCGCCCCCGACGTCCGGCGCGCCGGCACCGTGCACCTGGCGGGCACCCTGGAGGAGACGGTCGCCGCCGAGTCGGCGCCGGCCGAGGGGCGGCACGTCGAGCGACCGTTCGTGCTGGCCGCCCAGCCCACCGTCGTCGACCCGACGCGCGCACCCGCCGGCAGGCACGTGCTGTGGGCCTACGTGCACGTGCCCCCGGGCTCGGAGGTCGACATGACCGAGCGCATCGAGGCGCAGGTCGAACGCTTCGCCCCCGGCTTCCGGGACACGGTCCTCGACCGGCACACCACGAGCCCGCGGGAGCTGGAGGCGCACAACCCCAACGACGTCGGCGGCGACATCTCCAACGGGCTGGCGTCCCTGTGGCAGATGCTCGCCCGCCCCGTGCCCCGCTGGAACCCCTACCGGACCCCGGTCCCCGGCACCTACCTCGCGTCGGCGGCCACCCCGCCCGGGCCCGCCGTGCACGGCACGTGCGGGGACAACGCGGCCCGCGTCGCGCTGCGGGAGGTCTTCGGGGTGCGGACGGCCCCGCCGCTGCGACCGCCCGCGGCCTGACGGCCCGGCTCGGTGCCCCGGGTTCGGGGCCCGGGGCCGCCGGGTAGCGGACGTGGTGCCGCACCGGTCCACCCGCCCGAGCGCGAGGAGCACCCCATGAGCGAGCCGAACCGGAACACCTCCACCAGCGATCTGCTCCAGTCCCTGAGCGCCGAACTCTCGACCCTCGTCCGGCAGGAGCTGCAGCACGCCCAGGCCGAACTCGCCGGGAAGGCGCGGCAGGCCGGCCGCGCCGGCGCGCTCCTCGGGGCCGCCGGCGTCCTCGGGGCGATGGCCGTCGGCAGCTCGGCCGCCCTGCTGCTGCGCCTCCTGGACCGGACGGTCAGCCCCACGACCTCCGCCGCGCTGACGACCGGGCTGCTCGCCGGTGGCGCCGGCGCGCTGACCGCCGGCGCCCTGGCGGAGCTCCGCCGGGCGTGGCCGCTCGTCCCCGACGAGGTGGTGGACAGCCTCCGCGAGGACCTCCGCGCCGCCACGGCCACCGAGCGCCCCCCGGCCGATTGAGCCTCCGGGGCGCCTCAGCGGTCCGCGGCGTCCAGGGCCGGCCGGGACCAGGCGGGTACGGGCGGGACCGGCGGCGCGTCCTCCTCCGGTGCGGAGCGGAGCAGGCGCAGCAGCAGCAGGACGGCGGCCAGCAGGTAGACCGGCGTGCCGGCGGCCCACAGGACGGCGCCGGCGACCTGCTGGTCGGCGACGGGGTCGAAGCCGTGCTCGGCCGCCGTCCCCACGTACACCCCGTACCAGGGGGTGGACGAGAGCATCATGACGCCGCCGAGCACCGCCTCGCCGAACGCCGGCACCAGGACGGCGACCAGCCCGGCCACCAGCTGGCCGAGCCGCCGGCGCGGAACCCGGAGCACGCACCACCAGAAGACGGCGGCCGCGGTGAGGAACGTCAGGTGCTCGGCGACGTGGAGGACCTCCGAGCGGACGGCCGCCTCGTAGGCCCCGGGCAGGTGCCACAGCAGGACCACGGTGAGGTAGCCACCAGCAACGCCGAGCACCACGGCCGGGCGGCGCGCCCACCGGACCACCGCCGCCCACGGTGCCGCGACGACCCCGCGCGCCGGGGGCGGCAGCGCCGCGAGCACGCGCGGGACCGGGTCGGCGAGCACCAGCAGCGGCGCGGCCACGATGGTCAGCAGCAGGTGCTGCACCATGTGCGCGGCGAGGGAGTCCTCGGCGAGCTGCTCCAGCGGTGACGCCAGGGCGGCACCGAGCGCGACCAGCCCGAGCAACCAGGCGGCACCCGGGCCGGCGACCGCCCACGGGGAGCGGCGGCGGGGGGCCGACCAGGTGAGCAGGCACGCGTAGCCGAGGGCGGCCAGGCCCAGCACCGCGATCGTCGCCCACGACCAGCCGCCATCCCCGCCCAGCGGGTGGGCGAGCGTGCTCGCCGGGAGCGGGACGCCGCTCACCGCGCGCCCTCGGTGTCGACGACGTCGACGACCGTGTGCATACCTGCGGCGTGGTGCCCGGTCACCGTGCACCAGAGCTCGACGCGCTCGTCGGCCGACACCGCGAAGGCCAGCTCGTGCGCCTCACCGGGGTCGAGCACCGGGGTGACGGCCCGCTCGTCGCCGTCGACGCGGACGGCGAGGTCGTGCGGCGCGGCGCCGGCGTTGGTCACGACGAGCCGGACCTCCCCCGCGGCCAGCGGGCGGCCCTCGGTGAGGACGTCCCACTCGGTCAGCCCGACCCGCTGCTCGGCCGCCGGTGGACCCGGTGCCGCCGGCGGGGCGTCGGCCGTGCACCCGGTGACGGCGGCCAGGAGCGCGAGCGGGAGCAGGGCTCGTGCGGGGCGCGCGGTCACGGCTCCCCCAGCAGTTCCCGCACGGCGTGGGCGGCCGGGTGCTCGGGGGCCAGCTCCAGGAAGCGCCGCAGGGTGGTGCCCGCCGCCGGATCCCCGAGGGCGTGCTCGGCGGACCCGAGCATCAGGAGCGCCTCCGGGTGCTCGGGCGCCGCGGCCAGGACGGTCCGCACCAAGGGGACGGCCTCGTCCGGCCGCTCGTCGCGGAGCAGGGCGAACGCCAGCGACAGCACCACCGCGAGGTCCTGCGGGCGCTCCTCGAGCACCGCCCGGTACGCGGTCGCCGCCTCGGCGAACCGGCCCGCGTCGTCCAGCGCCCGCGCCTGCCGGAGCAGCTCGTCGGCGAGGTCGGCGGCGACCGCGCCCTCCTGGGCGGCCGGCACGGCTGCCTGCTGCGGCCCGGCGGCGGCGGGTGCGAGCACCCGGGGGACGGCGACCACGGCGACCGCTGCCACCGCCGCGACGGCGACCACCGGGACGAGGACCGCGGGGCGCGGCAGCCACGCCCGCCGATCCGGCGCCGGGCCGGGCGCCGTGTCGTCCTCCGCGGCCGCGGTACGCGCCCGCTCAGGCCCGGGCGAGGCCAGCCGCAGCACCTCCGCCAGCAGCTCGTCCTCGGCGGTGCGGGCATGCGCACCCCGCGGCCCGGACCGGACGTCGTCGAGCAGCTGCAGGGCCGCCTCCAGCCGCTCGTCCTCACCGGAGCCGGTCAGCCGGTCACGGCGGGCCAGGGCCGCCGCCACCGCGGCCTCGGCCGCGCTGCGCTCCGCGTCGGTCAGCGCCGGCCGGCCGGCCGGCCGGCGGCGGGAGACCAGGACGCCGACCGCGACCGCCCCGCCGAGCAGGGCCGCCCCGGGAAGCACGACCAGCGCCCAGCCCACCCCCTCCCGCGGCGGGTCGAGCAGGATCCACTCGCCGTAGCGGGCCGCGAAGTGCGCGCGGATCTCCTCGGGGCTCCGGCCGGCCGCGACCTGCTCGGCGATGACCGCGCGCATCCCGCGGGCCGCCGGAGCCGCCGAGTCCGCCGCCGACTCACCGGCGCAGGTGGGGCAGCGGAGCCCGGCCGCGACCTCGCGCGCGGTCGCCGCGGGGTCGGCGCGCCCCGCCGGCTCCTGGCGCCACCACAGGGCGGCGACCAGCGCGAGGGCGGCCAGCACCACGGCGAGGACCCGCAGCCGGCCGCTCACCCCTCCTCCAACCGCGGCAGCACTTCCTCCGCCAGCCACTCGGGCGAGACGGGTCCCACCCGCCGCGCGACGACCGTGCCTTCGCGGTCGACCACGAAGGTCTCGGGCACGCCCGTCGTCCCCCACTCGACCGCCAGCCGGCCGTCCGGGTCGGCCACGCTCGGGAAGGAGGTCCCCCCGACACCGGCGAGGAACTCCCGCGCGGCGGCTCCGTCGTCGTTCACGTCGATCCCGACGAGCCGCAGGCCCTCCGGCCCCCACTGCCGCGCCGTCTCGACCAGCAGGGGCATCTCCTCCCGGCAGGGGGCGCACCAGGACGCCCACACGTTCACGAGCACGACCGAGCCGCGCAGCTCCGCGAGGTCGAGGTGCCCGCCGTCGAGCGTGGCGCCCGACAACGCCGGGGCGGGGCCGCCGACCATCGCCGTGGCCGACGCCCCCCGGGGGCGGTCCAGCGCGAGGGCCAGCGGGACCAGCAGCGCCAGGCCCACCAGCAGGGCGGGGACCAGCAGCAGCCACCGCCGCCGGCCGCTCACCGCTCCCCCGACGGCAGGCTCGGCACGGGGGCCTCCGACGGTGCGCGGTCGCGCCGGGCCCGGCGGGCGGGCCACCCGGCGATCACGGCCCCGAGGGCCATCACCGCGCCGGCGATCCAGAGCCAGGAGACCAGCGGGTTCACGGCGATGCGCAGGAGGGCCCACCCGCCGTCGGGATCGACCTCGGTGACGGTCAGGTAGACGTCGCCGGCGGGCGTGGAGCGGACCGCCGGCGAGGCCACGGTGATCGAGTGCGCCGGGAAGGTCCGCAGCTCCGGCTCGGCCGTGCCGCGGGGCGTCCCGTCCTCGGTCAGCGCCACCCGGGCGACCACGCGCATCTCCTGCGCGGTGCGCTCGCGCTCGACCGACTCCAGCCGCGCCGTCCACCCGGCCGCCGCCACCGCCTCCCCCACGTCGACACGCTGCTCCGTGGCGGTCGCGAACGACGAGGACGCCGCGACGGCGACCGCCGCCAGCGCGACCCCGACGTGCACGACCAGCCCGCCGTGCAGCCGCCGCCGGCGGCGCACGGCCTCCAGGAGGGAGCCCGGCCACGGCCGGCCGGTGGTCCGTCGCGCGACGCGGGCCCCCTGGGCCACCAGCTGCACCGCGGTGGTGAGCACCAGGGCGGCCAGGCCGAAGGAGGTCAGCGCCGCGGCCCCGTGGACGCCGAGCACGACGAGCAGCGCCACGGACGAGACGGAGACGGCGACCGGCCCCGCCGCCCGCCGCGCGAGCGCCGGCACCGAGTCACCGCCCCACGACACCAGCGGCCCGAGGGCCATGAGGAGCAGGACGACGAGCGCGACCGGCACCGCCATCTGGTTGAAGTACGGCGGGCCGACCGAGACCTGGCTGCCGTCGGCGAGCTGGGCGAACACCGGGAACAGCGTGCCCAGGAGCACCGTGAAGGCCAGCCCGACCAGCAGGACGTTGTTGCCCAGGAACACCGTCTCCCGGGAGAGCCGGGCGTGCAGGGTCCCGTCGGGCCCGAGCCGGTCGGCGCGCCACACGAGCAGCACCGCGACGGTGACCAGCACGACGCCGATGAACCCCAGGAGCAGCGCGCCCAGGGACGACCGGCTGAAGGCGTGCACGCTGTCCACGATCCCGCTGCGGGTGAGGAACGTGCCGACCAGCACGAGCACGAAGCCGGCCACCGCCAGGCAGACGTTCCACACGCGGAGGGTGGCCCGGCGCTCCTGCACCATCGCCGAGTGCAGCAGCGCCGTGGCGGTCAGCCAGGGCAGCAGGGAGGCGTTCTCCACCGGGTCCCACGCCCAGTAGCCGCCCCAGCCCAGCACCGCGTAGGACCACCACGCGCCCAGGACGATGCCCAGGGTCAGGAAGGTCCAGGCCACCAGCGTCCAGCGGCGGACGGCCAGCAGCCAGCCGCGCCCGGTGTCGCCGGTGACCAGCGCCGCGACCGCGTAGGCGAAGGGCACCGCGAGCCCGACGTAGCCCAGGTACAGCAGCGGGGGGTGGGCCCCCATCAGCGGGTTGTCCTGCAGCAGCGGGTTGGGGCCCGGGCCGTCGGCCGGCGCCGGGGACACCCGCTCGAACGCGTTGCCGCCGAAGAGCGCCAGCGCGAAGAAGAAGACGGCGACCACCGAGAGCGTCACCAGCACCCAGGGGTGGTGACGGGCGGCCCGGGCGTCCGGGCGGCGCGCGACGGCGGCGGCGTAACCGGCGAGCACGACCAGCCAGAGCAGCAGCGACCCCTCCAGCGCCGACCACAGGCTCGTCACCGTGTAGTACAGCGGGACGGCGCGGCCGCCGTTCTCGGCCACGTACCGCACGCCGAAGTCGTGCGTCAGCAGCGCCCACTCGAGCACCGCCGCGGCCGCCAGTGCCGCGCCGAGGACGGCGTAGGTCAGCCGCCGCGCGGAGCCGGCCGACGCGCGGCCAGAGGCGACGCCCACCCAGGCCGCGACGGACGTGGCCGCGAGGACGAGCCCGGAGGCCAGCGAGGCGGTCCCGAGCAGCGCCGTCACCCGGCCTCCCCGGCGGGCCGGTACTCGTTGGAGTGCTTGACGAGGACGACGTCGCCGACGAAGACGCCGTCCCCCCGCAGCCACCCCTCCACCACGGCGCCCTGCCCCTCGGCGAAGACGGCCGGCAGGGCGCCGGTGTACACGACGGGGAGGGTGCCGACGCCGTCGGTCACCGTGAAGCGGGCCTCCGCGCCGACGCGCTCGAGGCTGCCCACCTGCACCAGGCCGCCCAGGCGCAGCCGCTCGTCCTCCGGCGGCGGCTCCGCGAGCACCTCGGCCGGCGTGCGGTAGTAGACGAGCGTGTCGGCGAGGCCGCTCACCCCCAGCAGGGCCAGCGCGCCGGCCACGGCCCCGACCACGACGAGGAGCCGCACCGAGAGGGCGCGCCGCCGCGCCGCCGGCCGGGTCACCGGCGCTCCCGCCCGGGGCGGGTGGCCCACAGGTACCCCGCCCACACCAGCACGGTCAGCAGGAAGCCGAGGACCACCGCCAGCTCGCCGGTCACCGCCGCCCCCCGGGGACGACGGTGATCACCGGGGCGGACCCCCCGGCGGGCTCGGCCGCCGGCTCGGAGGCACCCGCCCGCAACCCCGCCACCCGGCGGCGTACCACCAGGACCGCCAGCAGGGTGAAGGCCGCGACACCGGCCGCCAGCGCCCAGGCCATCGTCGGGTCGATCGGCGGGCTGCCGTCGGGGCCGAGCACGGTGGGCGGCTGGTGCAGCGTGCGCCACCACACCACGGAGAAGTGCACCACGGGCACGTTGAGGAAGGCGACGACGCCGATGGCCGCGGACCGGCGGGCGGCGACGTGCGGGTCGTCGGCCATGCGGCGCACGCCCAGGTAGGCCACGTAGACCAGCAGCAGCACCGCCGTCGTCACGAGCCGGGCGTCCCACGTCCACCAGACCCCCCAGACCGGGCGGCCCCAGAGCATGCCGAGCGCGATCGCCAGCGCCGTCAGCCCGACCCCCAGCTCGGCGGCGGCCTGGGCGTACCGGTCCCAGCGGAGCTCACGACGCACCAGGTAGGCGGTGCTGCAGACCAGGACGGTCGCGAACGCCAGGTAGGCGACCCAGGCAGCGGGGACGTGCACGTACATCAGCCGCTGGGCGGGGCCCTGGACGGCGTCCTCGGGGGCGACGACCAGGGCCAGGACCAGTGCGGCCACGGTGGTCCCCGCGGCGGCCGCCGAGAGGAGCCCGTCGCCGGGCACCGTGGTCCTGCGCACGCGCGCTCCTCCTGTCGAGCGGCTCCCGATCGGGCGGGCTCGGGAACGGCTGGGTCGGCGGGGACGACGGCCAGCCTCTCACTCCTCGAGGAGGAAGGGGAAGACGGCCCAGGCGGTCGCGCCGGCGACCAGGTCGTAGGCGACGAGCAGGGCGAGCCACGGGAGGGGCTCCGCGGCGAGGCCGGCCTGCGTCCCCGCCAGGAGCGCGGGGAGCCCGGCGGGGAGGACCAGCGCGGCGAGCAACCCTGCCCCGCGCGCCGACGCCGTCAGCAGGGCGCCGAAGACGGTGGTGCTCGCCGCGACCCCCGCCAGACCGAGCACCGCGGCGACGCACCCGGCGGCGGTCACCGTCCCGTCGAGCAGCAGGACGGCGAGGAGGGTCCCCGTGGCCCAGGTGACCGCCAGCGCCGTCCAGACGACGGCCGCCTTGGCCAGCAGCAGCACCCCGGGCGGGACGAGGCCGCGCAGCAGGTCCCAGGAGTCCTCGTCCCGTTCCGCCGCCGCGACCAGCCGGGCCAGCGGGACGGCGGCGGTGAGCACCAGGAGCCAGACCAGCCCGGGCGCCGCCGTCCGCAGCGCTGCGGGATCGGGGCCGAGCACCAGGCCCCCCAGGACGACGCCGGCCGCCACGAACGGCAGCACCGACGCGAAGCCGTCGACCCCGCCCAGGGCGACCCGGGCATCCCGCCGGACCAGCACGGCGAGGGTGCGCAGCGCGCCGGCGGGGAGCACCCGCTGCCGCGCTCCGCCCCCGCCGCTCACCCGAGCACCGTCACGGCGCCGCCGACGAGCTCCAGCCGGGCGTCGACCGGGCCGAGGTGCGCGGCGACGTCGGCCCCCGCGACGAGCACCGCCGACCCCTCGACGGCCAGCGCCCCGACGGTCCGGCGCACCGCCTCCCGGCCATCGGCGTCGAGGTGCTCCATCGGCTCGTCCAGGCACACCACCGCCGGGGTGACGACGCGGGCGACGGCCAGGGTGACCCGCGCGCGCTGGCCCGCCGAGAGGCGGCCGGTCTCGTGGTGCCACACCTCCTCGGGGAGCCCGCAGGCGGTCAGGGCGCCCGCCGCGGAGGTCGCCGGGTCCGCCCGCCCGGCCAGGGCGCCGGCGAAGGCCACGGCCTCCAGCGCCCGCTGCCGGCGGCGCGCCGCCGCACCGGGTCGCAGGTAGAGCGCCCGCCCGGTGACCGAGCGGGTGCCCGACGTCGGCTCGACCAACCCGGCCGCGATCCGCAGCAGGGTGGTCTTGCCCGCACCGTTCCCCCCGGCGACGACGCAGACCGCCCCGGCCGCGAGCCGCAGCGTCAGGGGCGCCAGCGCGGTCCGGCCCCCGTATCGGCGGGTCACCTCGTGGAGGGCGAGCGCGGGCGGGTGCACGCCTCCGGGGCCGTCGGTGCTCGACTGGGTCATCGTGGCCAGGATCGTGCCACCGGGCGGGGCTCCCGGGGCCCCGGTGCTGCGGTTGTGCGGCGTCGCCGAGCCGCTAGGGTCGGGGAGGACCGCAGCGGGGGCGCCCGAGGGGCGTACCCGCCCACTCGCCACGGAGGTCCGCGATCGTGCCTGCCGAACCCGCTCCGGTGGCGGCGCCGGAGCCGGGCTCGGTGCTCGATCCGGTGGGTCCCGAGGCGGCGCAGATCGCCGGTCTGACCTGGTTCATGATCGTCCTCGGCGGGCTGCTGTGGCTGCTCACCGTCGTCTTCCTCGTGCTGGCCCTGCGGCACCGAGCGCACCGCGAGCCGCGGGCCTCCGACCGGAGCGCCAAGGCGTTCGTCGCCGTCTGGGGCGTGGTGGTGCCGATCGTCGTCCTGCCGATCGTCTTCGCCTACAGCCTCGTGGTCGGCGTGGACATCTCCCGCCCGCCGCCCCCCGGGGAGCTGACGGTGGAGGTCGTCGGCCACCAGTTCTGGTGGGAGGTGCGCTACCCCGAGGCCGACGTCGTGACGGCGAACGAGATCCACGTGCCGGTCGGCCGGCCCGTCCGGCTGGAGATGACGTCGGCCGACGTGATCCACAGCCTCTGGATCCCACCGGTCGCCGGCAAGCTCGACCTGCTCCCGGGCCAGACCAACACGCTCTCGTTCCGGGTCGACGAGCCCGGCAGGTACCTGGGCGAGTGCGCCGAGTTCTGCGGCATCCAGCACGCCCGCATGCAGTTCGTCCTCGTCGCCCAGCCCGCCGAGGAGTTCGCCGAGCACCTCAGCGCGCTGCAGGCCACCACCGCCGAGCCGGTCGGCGAGCTGGAGGAGGCCGGCCGCGAGGTGTACCTGGCGGCGGGCTGCGGCCAGTGCCACCGGATCGAGGACGTCAGCGAAGGTGCCGACTTCGCGCCCGACCTGACCCACCTGGCCACGCGCGACACCATCGCCGCGGGGATGCTGGAGAACACCCGCGGCAACCTGGCCGGCTGGATCCTCGACCCCCAGGGCCTCAAGCCGGGCGTGCGCATGCCGCCGAACAACCTCTCCGGCGCGGACCTGCAGGCGCTGCTGGCCTACCTGGAGAGCCTCGAGTGACCGCGCTGCAGGATCCCCCCGCCACCGAGGACCGGCTGGCCGCGACCTGGGCCACGCCCCCCGGGGCAGCCGGCTGGTTCACGGCCCTGAACCACAAGCAGGTGGCCCAGCGCTTCCTGGTCACCGCGTTCGTCTTCTTCGGCCTGGGCGGCATCCAGTCGGTGCTGATGCGCTGGCAGCTCGGGAGCGCCGAGAGCACCTTCCTCGACGCGCAGACCTACAACGAGCTGTTCACCATGCACGGCACGACGATGATGTTCCTGTTCGCCGTGCCGGTGGGCGAAGCGTTCGCGATGTACTTCCTGCCGCTGATGCTCGGCACCCGCGACCTGCCCTTCCCGCGGCTGACCGCGTTCGGCTGGTACATCTACGTGCTCGGCGGGATCTTCCTCTACAGCAGCTTCCTGTTCGGCCAGGTCCCCGACGGAGGCTGGTTCGCCTACACCCCGCTGACCGGGCCGGAGTACTCCCCGAGCGCCTCGATCGACTTCTGGCTGCTCGGCGTGACGTTCGTCGAGATCGCCACCATCGCGGGCGCGATCGAGCTGGTCGTCCTCATCCTCCGCAACCGCGCGCCGGGCATGAAGATCAGCCAGATGCCGCTGCTGGCGTGGAACGTGCTGGTCACCGGGATCGCCGTCATCTTCGCGTTCCCGCCGCTGGTGATCGCCAGCGTGCTGCTCGAACTCGACCGCAAGATCGGCACGCACTTCTACGACCCGGCCGCCGGCGGCGAGTCGCTGCTCTGGCAGCACCTCTTCTGGTTCTTCGGCCACCCCGAGGTCTACATCATCCTGCTGCCGGGGCTGGGCATCGTCTCCACGATCGTGCCGGTCTTCGCCCGCAGCCGGATCGTCGGCTACAGCCTGATCGCGGTCTCGACGGTCGCCATCGGCGTCCTGTCGTTCGGCGTGTGGGTGCACCACATGTTCGTCACCGGCCTCCCGCAGCTCGGGCTGGCCTTCTTCTCGCTGGCGAGCCTGTTCATCCCCATCCCGAGCGCCATCCAGATCTCGGCGTGGATCGCCACCATCTGGCAGGGCCGGGCGGTCTGGAAGACACCGATGATGTACGTCGTCGGGTTCATCGTGATCTTCGTCCTCGGCGGGGTCACCGGGGTGATGGTCGCCTCCGTCCCCTTCGACACCCAGGCGCACGACAGCTACTTCGTCGTCGCCCACTTCCACTACGTGCTCATCGGCGGGATCCTCTTCCCGGTGCTGGCCGCCATCCACTTCTGGGTGCCCAAGATGACCGGCCGGCTGCTCGACGAGCGCATCGGCAAGGTCGGGTTCTGGCTGACCTTCATCGGCTTCAACGTGACGTTCTTCCCCCTGCACATCACCGGGCTGCAGGGCATGCCGCGCCGCGTCTACACCTACGCCGAGAACACGGGGTGGGAGACCACGCAGGCCATCGCCACGTGGGGCACGGTCGTGCTGACGCTGGGCCTGCTCATGACGCTCGGGAACGTGGTCGTGTCGGCGCGCGGCGGGGAGCGCGCCGGCGACGACCCGTGGGGTGGGGAGACCCTGGACTGGTACGCGACCTCGCCCCCGCCCGCCTACAACTTCCGCGGCATACCGGAGGTAGCGAGCCGGTCGCCGCTGTGGGACACGCGGCCGTTCCGGCCGAAGTACGACCCGGCCACCTGGCAGGACGAGCTGCGCGAACCCCGCGCCCCCGTGCGGCAGGTCGTCCTGACCAGCGTCCTCGACGCCGCGCCGGAGGAGCTGGTCACGCTGCCGCAGAAGTCGTGGTGGCCGCTTCTGATGGCCTCCGCGCTCACCCTCGCGCTGATCGGCACCATGATCGACGTCTACCCCGTCGCCCTCACCGGCGTGCTCGCCGCCGTCGTCGTCGGCGTGGTCTGGGTGTGGGACAGGCAGGACCAGCAGTGAGGACCAGCGGGCACGCCGGTGAGGCCGCTCCCCGTCCGGCCCCGCACATCGCGCGGGGCACCGGGTGGTGGGGGATGCTGCTGCTCCAGCTCGTCCTGGTGTCCATGCTGGCGGCGCTGGAGTTCTCCTACTTCTACCTGCGCGACGGGTTCGACACCTGGCCGCCGGACCCGACCCCCGCCCCGGCGCTGGGGCTGACCGCGGTCGCCACCGGGCTGCTGGTCCTCAGCGCCGTCCCGGTGGCCGCGGTCCACCTGGCGGCGCGGGCCGGTCGCGCCGACGGCCGGGGCCCCGCCGCCCTCGCCACCGCTGTCGTCCTGGGGGTGGCGTTCCTGGTCGTGCAGTTCGCCGACTACTCCGCGAACGACGTCGACCCGCAGCGCGACGTCTACGGCTCCCTCTTCCTCGCCCTCGCCGGCTTCCACCACCTCAACGCCGCCCTGGCGCTGCTCGGCCTCGGCATCGTGCTCCTGCGCGTGCGGTCGGGCGGCATGCGGCCGCGGGAGCAGGAGATGACGGTGACGGCCGCGCACTACTGGTACTTCGTCGTCTGGTCCTGGATCGTCGTCGCCGCCACCCTCTACCTGACGCCGAGGTTCTGGTGACCGCCGCGACCCCCGAGACGAAGCGACCCGCCGGCCGCCCGGTCCGCTTCTGGTTCGGTGTCGGTGGCGGTACGGCGGCCTGGCTGGCGCACCTGCTCGTCGGCTACTGGTCCATCGAGGTGACCTGCCCCACCGAGGGCCTCGCGCTCCCCCTCTTCCTCGTCGTGCTCACCGTGCTGCTCACGGCGGTGGCCGCGGCCGCGACGTGGGCATCGTGGTGGGCGATGCGCAACCTGCCGCCCCAGGCGGAGTCCGCCGCGGTCCCGGGTCCCGAGCCCCGGCCGCTGCTGCCGTGGCGGCGGCGGAGGGACCCGGAGGAGGCGCCCCCGGCCGGCGCCTGGGACCCGGTGCCCGGCCCCGCCCGCAACCGGATGCTGGCGCTCACCGGCCTCACCATGAACCTGCTGGCGATCGGGCTCATCGCGCTGGCGCTGCCGCCCGTCCTCGCGTACGGACCGTGCTGGTGAGCGGCCACCGGCGGCCGGGCTCGCGGCTGGGGGCGCTCGCGGTCGCGGTCGCCGCCCTCAGCGCGTGCACCGGCACCACCGGGGACGCGGAGGGCTCCGTGGAGGCCGGCCGCGTCCTGCTCGGCGAGTACGGGTGCGTCGCCTGCCACCAGGTGCCGGGCGTCGCGGGCCCGCAGGGCAGGGTCGGTCCCCCGCTGGGCACCATCGTCGACCGGCGGACCGTCGCCGGGACGCTCCCCCACACGCCGGAGAACCTCCGGGCCTGGATCCAGGATCCGCAGGAGATCGAACCGGACAGCCTGATGCCCGACCTCGGCGTCACCGACGACGACGTCGAGGACATCGTCGCCTACCTGTACTCGCTGGGGTCACCGTGAGGGCGCACCCGTCGGGGCGCCCGGCGCGCTGGGTGCTGGTGCTGGCGCTGGTCCTCACCTGCGCCGCGCTGACCCTGGTGACGGCGCCGGTCGAGGCCGCCCCCGCCCCGGAGCCACCGGCCGAGGAGCTCACGGCGGGCGGCACGATCTACCAGCGGTACTGCGGGATCTGCCACAACAACGACGGGACCGGCATCCCCGGGACCGGGGTGGAGGCCGGACCCGACCTCCGCGGGCTGCCGGTGGCCTACGTCGACCTGGTCATCCGCACCGGGCGGATGCCGATCCTGCACCGCGAGGTGGGGGCCGTGGAGGAGCGGCTCACCGACGCCCAGCGGGTCGCGGTGGTGGCCTGGATGACCGAGGAGTTCGGGCTGGAGGGCGCGGTCCCCGAGGTGGGCGACGGCGACCCCGGCCGCGGTCAGCCGCTCTGGCTGACCAACTGCGCGCCCTGCCACAGCGCCGCGGGCAACGGCGGCATCTCGGCCGACGGGACGATCGCCCCGGAGGTGACCGGCGTCGACCCCACCGGGATCGTCGAGGCCCTCCGGGTGGGCCCGTTCGAGATGCCCAGGTTCGGCGACGAGGTGCTCAGCGAGCAGGACGCCGCCGACATCGCCGCCTACGTGCAGGACCTGTCCGACGCCGAGACCACGCCGCTGGGCCTGTCCGACATCGGGCGGGTGTACGGCGCCGCCTTCACCGCGCTGCTGGCCCTGGCGATGGTGGGGGCGTTGTTCCTCGTCGCCCGGCGGGGCCGGCGGCCGGCCGTGCGGTCCGAGGGGCCACCGGTGGACGAGACGGAGGAGACGGAGGGACCAAGACGGTGACCGGCACCGAGGCTCCGCCCGGCACCGGCCGGGACCGGCTGCGCCGCCCCGTGCCGATCGGCGTGGGCGCCGTCGCCACCGGCCTGCTCGTCGCCTTCGTCGCCGGGGTGTTCCTGGGCTGGTCGACGGCGGCGCTGGGCCTGACGCTGACCGGCGCCCTGCTGGCGGCGGCCCTGCTGTTCGGCCAGGTCGGCGGTCCGGCGGCGCAGGAACTCGCCTGGCCGGACGAGCGCCGGCCGGGCGATGCGCCCGTGGTGGCCGCCGCGGGGGCCGCCGTGAGCACCCCGGTGCGCCGGCGCCGGGTCCTCGGCGGTCTCGGGGGCCTGGTGGTCGCCGCCCTCGCCGGCGTCGGGCTCCTCGCCTGGTCCGGGCGGGACCGGGGACCCGGGACGGCCTGGCGGCGCGGGGTCCACCTGGTCACCGCGGAGGGGCAGCGCATCCGCGCCGCCGACGTGCCGGTGGGCGGCTTCGGCACGGTGTGGCCGGAGGGTGCGGTCCGCGCCGACCTGTCGGCCGTGGTGCTGGTCCGCCTGGCGACGCAGGAGGCGGAGCCGCCCACGGTGCTGGAGTGGGTGGTCGCTGACCGCCTCGTCGCCTACTCGAAGATCTGCACCCACGCCGGCTGCCCCGTCGGCCTGTACCAGGAGGACAGCGACTCGCTGTTCTGCCCGTGCCACCAGGCGACGTTCGACGCGGCGCGGGGGGCGGTGCCGACGTTCGGCCCGGCCTCCCGCCCCCTCCCCCAGCTCCCGCTCGGGGTGGACGACGACGGCTTCCTCGTGGCGACGAGCGGGTTCCGGACGCCGATCGGGCCGGTGCGCGGATGAGCGTGCAGGAGAGCCCCG
Organism: Blastococcus sp. SYSU DS0510; assembly: GCF_054050835.1. Classification (NCBI taxonomy): domain Bacteria; kingdom Bacillati; phylum Actinomycetota; class Actinomycetes; order Geodermatophilales; family Geodermatophilaceae; genus Blastococcus; species Blastococcus sp. SYSU DS0510. Next base: position 294,516 of record NZ_JBJHAC010000001.1, read on the forward strand.
CCCGGCCGCGGTGGCTGCGCGAGCTCTTCGTCCCGACGCACTGGTCGTTCCTGCTCGGACCGGTCGCGGTGGTCTCCTTCGTGGTCCTGCTGCTGACCGGCCTGGTGCTGACGTTCTTCTACCAGCCCTCCACCGAGCTCGTGGAGTACGACGGCTCGGCCGCCCTGTACGCCGGCCGGGAGCTGCCCGCGGCCTTCTCCTCGGTGGTCACGATCAGCGAGGACGTGCCCGGGGGGCTGCTGCTGCGGCGGGTGCACCGCGCGGCCAGCTACCTGTTCGTGGCCGCGCTCCTGCTGCACGTGCTGCGCGTGCTGCTCGCCGGCGCGTTCCGGGGGCGCAGGTTCACGAACTACCTGGTCGGGCTCGTGCTGCTGGCCCTGGCCCTGGCCCTGGGCTGGACCGGTCAGAACCTCGTCTACGACGTGGTCACCGGCAGCAGCGTCCGGATCGGCTACACGATCGCGGCGAGCATCCCCTACGTCGGCACGGAGCTGGCCGACCTGGCGTTCGCCGGGCCCGACGTCGACGACGTCGTCGGCCGGTTGTTCTGGCTGCACGTCCTGCTCCTGCCGCTGGCCTTCCTCCTCGGTCTGGCCCTCCACCTGTGGCTGGTCGTCCGGCACCGGCACACCGTGCTGCCGCAACGCAGGGGGGACGACGGCCGGCTGGTGGTGGTCGTGCCCAGCGGTGCGGGGCTGCGGTCGCGCGTGGGGCTCCTGGCGGTGGTCGTCTGCGCGCTCGTGGTCCTCGCGGCCACGCTGGTGCCCTTCGGCGACGTCACGCACATCGGCCCGTTCCTGCCCGGCGTCGCGGGCAACGACATGTACCCCGACTGGTACCTGTTCCCGATGGAGGGGGCGATCCTGCTGCTCCCCGCCGTCGAGGTCACCGTGCTCGGGGCGACGATCACCAACCCCCTGCTCGGCGGGGTGCTGCTGCCGGTGGTCCTCGGAGGAGCAGCCGTGCTCTACCCGCTGCTGGAGCACCTGTTCCGGCGCCGCCCCTCCGCCGAGCAGGACCTCAGCGAGCACCCGTTCCGCGCCCCCGTCCGGGTCGCCTTCGTCACGCTGCTCGCGACCGTCACCGTGCTGACCTCGCTGGGCGCGGCCAGCGACGTGCTCGCCCAGATCATCGGCGCACCCGTCACCACCGTGATCGCCATCCTGCGGGTGGCGTTCGTGGCCGCCCCACCGGTCCTCGCACTCCTCGCGTACTGGTACGCCCGGCGGCGGTCCGGGCAGCTACCGGCCTGAGCCGCTCACCGGAGGACTCGACGGGCCGGTTGCTCAGCCGATCCGGAGCTCCTCGAGGTCGGCCTCGCGGAGGGCCAGGCCGAGCCCCGGTGCGCCCGGGTCGGGGCGGACCCGTCCCCGGCGGGGCTCGGGAGCGCCGTCGAAGAGGCGCGCCTCGAAGCGCTCGTGGTCGTGGAACCACTCCAGGTGGCGCAGGTTGGGAGTCGCCAGGCCGAGGTGGGCGTGCAGCGCGGGAACGCAGTGCGCGGAGACCTCGAGCCCGTGCCCCCCGGCGAGCGCGGCCGCGCGCAGCCACTCGGTCACCCCGCCGCAGCGGCTGGCGTCCACCTGCAGGCAGTCCACGGCCCCGCCGCAGAGCACGGCGAAGTCCTCGATCCGGGCGGCGTGCTCACCGGCGGCGACGTCGCAGTCCAGGCTGCGGCGCACGAGCGCCAACCCGTCGGGGTCGTCCGAGGAGACCGGCTCCTCGAACCACACCACGCCGAGCTCGTCCAGCGCGCGGCCCACCCGGACCGCCTGCTTCACGGTGTACCCCCCGTTGGCGTCGACGAGCAGCGCCACCTCGTCCCCGACCATCTCCCGGGCCAGCCGGGTGCGCGCCAGGTCGCGGGCGACCGCTTCCCCCCAGGACTCCCCGATCTTGATCTTCACCCGGTCGAAGCCGCGATCCAGCCAGCCCTCGAGCTGCTCGCGGGTGGCGGCGTCGTGGTAGCTGGTGAACCCTCCGCTCGCGTAGACCGGCGACTCCTCCCGCACGGCGCCGAGGAGCACCGCCAGCGGCACGTCGAGCAGCCGCGCCTTGAGGTCCCAGAGGGCGACGTCGACCGCGGAGATGCCCATGGCGACCAGCCCTCGCACGCCTGCGTTGCGGGCGGCACGGGCCATCGCGTGCGTGGCGCCCTGCGGGTGCAGCGCCGACCTGCCCTCCACCACGCCGGCCAGCAGCCCGCGGACCACCGCCGCGGCCGCCGCATCGGCGTAGGTCCAGCCGGTTCCGGTGCGGCCCCCCGCACGCGCGCGCACCACGATCGCCGTCGTCGCGTCCCACCGCAGCGTGCCGTCGGCCTCGGGTCGGTCGGTCGGCAGCCGGTAGACGGCGACGTCCACCGCCTGCACGGGGACCTCCGGGACCACCGTCACGGCCGCGCTCCCGCCCGCGCGCGCCGCACGGCCGAGACCACAGCGCCACCGGCGACCCCGCCCACCGCCGCCAGCGTCGCCGCCTGCGCGAACCGGCCGGGCGGCCGCGCCGTCGGTGCGAGCGCCCGCTCCGGGTGGTCCTCGAGCCGCGCACCGGAGACCAGCCCGGCCAGGGCCTCGGCGACGTGCACGGCCCGGCGGCCGGTCTCCCCCTGCTCGACCTGGGTGCGGCAGCTGAAGCCGTCGGCGAGCACGACCGCCCGGGGGTCGCCGGCCCGCACCGCCGGCAGCAGAACCTGTTCGCCGCAGGCCATCGACACCTCGTAGTGGCCGCGCTCGAAGCCGAAGTTGCCGGCCAGCCCGCAGCAGCCGGAATGGAGCACGTCGGCGTCGAAGCCGGCCTTCGCCAGCAGCCGGCGATCCGCGTCGAAGCCCATGATCGAGTGGTGGTGGCAGTGTGTCTGCACCATCGCGGCGCGGTCCGCCGCGGGTGGCGTCCAGTCGGGTGCGCGCTCCTCCAGGAGCTCGGCCAGCGTCCGGGTGCGGTCGGCCAGCAGACGGACGTGCTCGTCGTCCGGGAGGAGCTCGGGGGCGTCGGAGCGGAAGACCGCGGTGCAGCTGGGTTCCAGGGCCACGACCGGCATGCCGTCCGCCACCGCTGGTCCGAGCGCCCGTGCGGTCCGTCGCAGGACGCGGGCGGCGGTCGCCAGCTGCCCCGTGGAGATGAGGGTCAGCCCGCAGCAGAGCTCCTGGTCCGGCACCCGGACGGTGAAGCCGGCGTCCTCCAGCACCGTCACCGCCGCCTGGCCGACGTGCGGCTGGAAGGACTCGGTGAAGGTGTCCGGCCACAGGAGCACCTCCCCGCGCTCCCCCGACCCGCGCGGCCCCCGCTCGCGGTACCAGTGCGTGAAGCGCTGCGGGGCGAACAGCGGCAGCTCGCGCTCCGGGGTCACCCCGCCCACCGCCTTGGCCAGCGCCCGCAGGCCGGGCGCGTGCGTCAGCGCGTTCACCGCGCGCGGGGCCAGCGCGGCGACCCGGGTGACCAGCGGCAGCCAGCCGAGGGAGTAGTGGGTCCGCGGGCGGAGCCGGCCCGCGTAGTGGTGGGAGAGGAACTCCGCCTTGTACGTCGCCATGTCGACGTCGACCGGGCAGTCGCTGCGGCAGCCCTTGCAGGCCAGGCACAGGTCCAGCGCGTCGTGGACGGCGGTCGAGCGCCAGCGGTCCCGGATCAGCTCACCCCGCATCATCTCGAACAGCAGGCGGGCGCGACCCCGGGTGGAGTGCTTCTCGTCCCCGGTGACCTGGTAGCTCGGGCACATCACCTGCCCGGAGGCGACGTCCAGCGAGGACCGGCACTTGCCGACGCCGACGCAGCGCGCGGCTGCGTGAGCGAAGGACCCGTCGTCCTCGGGGTAGCCGAAGGCCACCTCGGGCTCCCAGGCCGGGTAGTCCGCGGTCATCCGCAGGTACGAGTCGAGAGGGTAGGGCGCCACGACCTTCCCCGGGTTCATCCGGTCGTCGGGGTCCAGCAACGCCTTCACCTGCCCGAAGGCCGTCACGAGCTCCGGCGAGAACATCCGTGCCAGCAGCTCGCCGCGCACCTGGCCGTCGCCGTGCTCGCCGGACATCGAGCCGCCGTACCGCGTGACCAGGTCGGCCGCGTCCTCCAGGAACGACCGGTAGGTCTCCTCCCCGCCGGGCGCGCCGAGCGGGAAGGGGATCCGGAGGTGGACGCAGCCGTGACCGAAGTGGCCGTACAGCGAGGACGGCGTGAGGCGGTGCCGGTCGAGGAGCGCGGCGAGGTCGGCCAGGTAGTCCCCCAGCCGCTCGGGCGCGACGGCGGAGTCCTCCCAGCCCGGCCAGGTGTCGGGCGCATCCGGCGGATGGGCGGTGGCGCCGAGCCCGGACTCGCGGAAGGCCCACATGTCGGCCTGGTCCCCGGGGTCGTCCAGCAGCAGTACCTCCGGCGGCTCGTCCGCGGACCGCACGTCCTCGACCAGCCGCGCCATCCGCCCGGCCAGGTCGTCCTCGTCGCCGGCGAGCTCGACCAGCAGCCAGCCGCCGCCGTCCGGCAGCTTCTCCAGCGCCCGCGGGTTCATCCCGAGCTCGTCCTGGTTGCGGCGCAGCACCTCGTCGACGCCCTCCAGCCGGTGCGGCCGGTGCCGGAGCACCCGGGGCACGTCCCGACCGGCGGCGACGACGTCGGGGTAGCCCAGCACGGCCAGCTGCCGGGCGCGGGGCAGCTCCGACAGCTGCAGCTCCGCCCGCAGCACGGTCCCGAGGGTGCCCTCGCTGCCGACCAGCGCCCGGGCGACGTCGAAGCCGTTCTCGGGCAGCAGCGCGTCGAGGTTGTAGCCGGACACCCGCCGCGGGATGCGGGGGAACCCCGTGCGGATCTCGGCCAGGTACCGGTCCCTCAGCTCGCGCAGCCCCCGGTGGACCTCGGCCGGGCGGCCGCCGGCGCGCAGGATCTCGGCGTACTCCTCGTCGCTGGTCGGGCCGACCCACATCCGCGTGCCGTCGGCCAGCAGCACCTCCAGCCGGGAGACCTTGTCCACCGCCTTGCCGTACACCTGCGCCGAGGCGCCGCAGGCGTTGTTCCCGAGCATGCCGCCGACCGTGCACGTCCAGTGGGTGGCCGGCTGCGGCCCCCAGGTGAGCCCGTGCTCGGCCAGCTCGGCGTCGAGGTGGTCCAGCACCATCCCCGGCTCCACGACGCAGGTCCGCTGCCCGGTGTCGACCGAGACGAGCCGGTCGCAGTGTCGGCTCCAGTCCAGGACGACGGCGGCGTTCGTCGTCTGCCCGGCCAGGCTCGTGCCGCCGCCGCGGGACAGCAGCGGCACGCCGTGCTCCCGGCAGACCGCCGCCGCCTCGACCGCGGCCTCCACCGTGCGCGGCTCCACGACGCCCAGTGGTGGGATCCGGTAGTTCGACGCGTCCGTGGAGTAGGCGCCGCGGGTGCCGTCGTCGAAGCGGACGCCGCCGTCGACCCGGCGGCGCAGGTCCGCCTCGAGGCCCGCGACGTCGACCCGGTCGGGCCCGGCCGGGTCCGGCGGTCGGCTGGCCGGCGGTGGGAGGTCGGTGACCGCCATGGGTCAGCTCCGACGCGGGAGGAACTCCTGGATCTTGGTCTTGGCCCCCGTCTTGACCACTCCCCAGGCGTCCTCGTCGCCCTTGAACAACGACTTCGCGGTCTCCGTCATCTGCTCGAGGGTCGCGTGCGGCGGGATCGGCGGGACGTCGGCGTCGCAGTGCACGTCCAGCAACGCCGGCCGGCCCGCCGCGAGGGCCCGGTCCCACGCGGGACCGATCTGGTCGGGGTCGTCGACGGTGATGGCCTCGAACCCCAGCCCCGCCGCGAAGTCCGCGAAGGAGACGTCGGGCAGGGTCTGCGACTCGGCGAGCTTCGGGAAGCCGCCCATGGCCCGCATCTCCCAGGTCACCTGGTTGAGGTCGTTGTTGTGCAGGACGGCCACGACCAGCCGCGGGTCGGTCCACTCCTGCCAGTAGCGGGAGACGGTGATGAGCTCGGCCATGCCGTTCATCTGCATCGCCCCGTCGCCGACGAAGGCGATGGCCGGCCGGTCCGGATGGCCGAACTTCGCACCGATGGCGTAGGGCACCCCCGGCCCCATCGTGGCCAGGGTCCCCGACAGCGAGCCCCGGTTGTCGGGACCGAACCGCAGGTGCCGGGCATACCAGTTGGCCGCCGACCCGGAGTCCGCCGTGATGATGGCGTTCCCGGGCATCCGGTCGTTGAGCTCCCAGAACAGCCGCATCGGGTTGACCGGGTCCGCATCGGTCATGGCCCGCATGTGGATGGTCTCCCACCAGCGCCGGACGCCGTCCTCGATCCCGTCGCGCCAGGAACGGTCGGACTTGCGTTCCAGCAGGGGGATCAGCGCACGGAGCGTCGTGGCGGCGTCCCCCACGAGGTTCAGCTCGTACGGGTACCGCATCCCGATGAACGTCGCGTCGTGGTCGATCTGGACGCCCCGGGCCTGGCCGTACTCGGGGAAGAACTCGCTGTAGGGCAGGTTCGACCCGACCGTCAGCAGCGTGTCGCAGTTCTCCATCATCTCCCAGGTCGGGCGGGTGCCCAGCAGGCCGATCGACCCGGTCACGAACGGCAGGTCGTCGGGGAGCACGTCCTTGCCGAGCAGCGCCTTGGCGACGCCGGCGCCGAGGATGTCGGCGACCTGGACGACCTCGGCGCGGGCGCCGCGCGCCCCCTGCCCGATCAGCATCGCGACCTTGCTCCCGCTGTTGAGCAGATCGGCCGCCGCCCGGATCGACGGGTCGTCCGGGACCACCGTGGGCGTCGAGGTGTGCACGCTGCTGGAGGGCACCATCTTGTGCTCGTGCGTCGGCGGGCTGTACTCGAGCTCCTGCACGTCGGCCGGGATGATCACGGCGGTGGGCGCGTGCTCGGCGGCGGCGATCCGCATGGCCCGGTCGATCACGTTGGGCAGCTGCTCGGGCGTGTTGACCACGTGCACGTAGTGGTGGGCGACGTCCTTGAACAACGACAGCAGGTCGACCTCCTGCTGGTAGGAGCCGCCCATGGCGCTCCGGTCGGTCTGGCCGACGATCGCGACCACCGGGACGTGGTCGAGCTTGGCGTCGTAGAGACCGTTCAGCAGGTGGATCGCACCCGGGCCCGAGGTGGCCAGGCAGACACCCACCCGGCCGGTGAACTTGGCGTACCCGACCGCCTCGAAGGCGGACATCTCCTCGTGGCGGGACTGGACGAACTGCAGCCCGTCCTGCTTGCCGAAGGCCTCGAGGATGCCGTTGATCCCGTCACCGGGATAGGAGAAGACCTTGGTGACGTCCCATTCCCGGAGCCGGTCCAGGAGTACGTCGGCGACAGTCTGGCTCATGGGAGATCCTCCCGTTGGGTTGCACCGTCGCCCTTCGCGCTACCCGGCGGGCGGGGGTGGAACCGAGGCCGGACTTTACGATCGGATGACCGTGTCCCCCACCGAGGTGAGGGGGACGATCAGTCGGTCGGGACATGCGGACCGACGCCGGTCCCGGCTCCGGTGGTGTCCGGGACCGGACCCGCCCGAGCTCGAACCAGACGTCGGCCCCCGGGAGGACGACATGAAGGCGACCACGCTCACCGACGGCCCGCCTCGTCAGCAGGTGCTCGTGTTCGAGACCGGTGACGAGGTGGTCTCGAGCCTGACCGAATGGGCGCGCAGCACGGATCTGCCGGCCGCGTCCTTCACCGCGATCGGCGCCTTCGCCGAGGCGACGTTGGGCTTCTACGACCTCGAGGAGCAGCGATACCTCGAGATCCCCGTGGACAGCCAGGCGGAGGTCCTGACGCTGGCCGGTGACATCACTCTGGACGGGGACGGCGGGTGGCTGGTGCACGGTCACGTGGTCTGCGGGCTGCGGGACGGGTCCACGGTCGGCGGGCACCTGTTGCGCGCGGTGACCCGGCCGACCCTGGAGATGGTCGTGACCACGAGCCCGACGTATCTGCGGCGCCGACCCGACCCCGCGTCCGGCCTCGCCCTGATCGACCCCGACGCACGCTGAGGCGCACCCCCCACCCGGTAGCCGCGGGCGCGGCACCGGCCGTCCCAGGAGGACCGATGAGCGCAGGAGGAGAACACCGCGGCGAGGGTCGACCGCACGACCCCCAGGCCCGCGTCGGGAGCGGAAAGCCGGCCCGGCGGCGGATCGCCGCGCTCGCCGTCGGGGTCATCGTGATCGTCTTCGCCGTGCTGCTGATCGTCTGGCTGCTCGGCAGGTCCGCCGCAGCGCAGCGCGCGGCCGGGGCCGAGGGCGTCGCGCACCAGAGCACCGAGGCGGCTGCGGTCGCGACCGGGCTCCCCTGATCCGGGCGGATCCTCCCACCTGGGACAGAGGCCTCGCCCGCCCCTTGCCGGGAGCGGGCGAGGCCTCGGCCACGCGGTCGTAGCGGGGGCCCAGCGAGCTACCGAGCTGCTCCACCCCGGGCTGTGCCACCACGCATCGGCATGGCATCGGCATCGGCATCGGCGCCGGTGGCCTGCTGCCGGTCCCACGGCCGGTGCTCGACCGCGGGACCGGCGGACGTCAGGAGGTGCTGGTGCCGGTCGGCGCGGGCGCGGCCGTGGCCCCGTTGCCCCGGCTGCCCTCGGCCGGTGCCGTCGCGACCGGCGGCAGCGGCTCCTCCGGCGCCCGGCGCGGCATGCGCGGTTCCTGCCCGAGCCCCTTGACCAGCGCGACGAGGACCAGGAGCAGCACCACCGCGAACGGGAACGCGGCGACGATGGACGCGGTCTGCACCCCGCCCAGGCCCCCGCTGACCAGGAGCACGGCGGCGGAGGCGGAGATGACAAGACCCCAGATCACGCTGACGACGCGCGCCGGGTCCTGCCCGCCGCGGCTGCTCAGCGAGCCGAGGACGAAGGTGGCGGAGTCGGCGCTGGTGACGAAGAAGGTGACGATGAGGATCATCGCCCCGATCCCGGCGATCACCCCGCCCGGCAGGGTGTCCAGCAGCGCGAACAGCTGCTGCTCGGTCGCCTGGCCCGCGAGCCCGGCGCCCTCCTGCTCGGCGAGGATGCCGGCCCCGCCGAACACCGAGAACCACAGCCCGCTGACCAGCGTGGGCACCGCCAGCACGCCGATGACGAACTCGCGGATGGTGCGGCCGCGCGAGATGCGCGCTATGAAGGTCGCCACGAACGGCGACCAGGAGATCCACCACGCCCAGTAGAAGATCGTCCAGCCGTTGATCCACTCCGAGCGCTGGGGGTCGAAGGGGCCGGTCTGCAGGCTCATCGTGGGCAGCTCGGCGAAGTAGCTGCCGAGGGTCGTGGTGAACGCGCCCACGAGCCGGCCGGACGAGGCGGTGAAGAGCACGAAGGCGAAGAGCGCGATCGCGAGCACGACGTTGGCGGTCGACAACCACTTGATCCCGCGGTTGATGCCGGACAGCGCGGAGATCAGGAAGAGGACGGTGACCACCGCGATGATCGCCAGCTGCACGCCGGAGCCGATCGCGATGCCGTCGTCGAGGGAGTTCAGACCGCCGTTGATCTGGGCGGCCCCGAGGCCGAGCGACGTCGCGACGCCGAAGACGGTGGCCACCACCGCGATCGTGTCGACCGCGGCGCCCAACGGGCCGTCGACGCGGTCCCCGAGGATCGGCCGCAGCGCCCCGCTGATGGTGGCCTTCCAGCCTCGGCGGAAGCGGGCGTAGGCCAGCGCCAGCGCCAGGACGGCGTAGATGCCCCAGGGGTGCAGGCCCCAGTGGAAGAACGAGTACCGCAGGGCGTCCCGGGCGGCCTCCGTGCTCTCCGGGGTGGCCGTCGGCGGGGTGATGAAGTGCGACACCGGCTCTGCCACGCCCCAGAACACCAGCCCGATGCCCATCCCGGCGCTGAAGAGCATCGCGAACCACGCCCGGGTGCTGTACTCCGGCCGGTCGTCGTCCTTGCCCAGCCGCACCCGGCCCCACCGCGAGACCGCCAGCGCGATCACGGCGATCAGCACGATCGTCGCGGTCAGCAGGTAGAACCAGCCGAACCGGTCGACGACGAAGGTGCGCGCCGATGTGGCCGCGGAGTCCAGGGACGCAGGTGACAGTGCTCCCCAGAGGACGAACGGGAGCACGACGGCCAGCGAGGCCCAGAAGACGACGGAGGTTCTTCGCACGACGGGCGGTTCCTTCGGTAGGGGACGGGACAGCCGGTCGACGACCGGCCGCGCCACCGGCAGGGTGTACCCCCGGGGCGGCACGATCATCCAGAGTTGCAGCAAGCACCGGGAAACGCATCTTCCCGTGGGTGACGAGTCCCACCAGCGCGGGACGGGGCGCGTCGGGGATCGTGGACGGGTGCCGCCGCAGCCCCTCGCACCCCACGACGCCCACCGCGCCGTCGACCTGGCCCTCCGGGCAGGCGAGCTGCTCCTGTCCGCGGGGGCCAGCGCCGCCGAGGTCACCGCGACCTGCACGGTCGTGGCCCGGTCCTGCGGCCTCCGGCGGGTGGAGTGCGACATCACCTTCACCTCGATCACCGTCTCCGGCCACGCCGCGCAGGACGCAGGGCCCGTCAGCGGGCTGCGCCTGGTCCAGCAGCGCGAGCTGGACTACTCCCGCGCCACCGCCGTCCACAACGTGGTCGGCGACCTCGCCGCGGGGCGGGTCACCCCCGCGGAGGCCGACCGCCTGCTCGAGCGGGTCGCCGCCAGCCCGCAGCCCTACCGGCGCTGGGTGGTCACGGGAGCCCGGGCGCTGCTGGCGGCCGCGGTGGCCGTGCTGCTCGGCGCCGGTCCCGCGGTGACCGCGGCGGCGTTCGGGGCGACCGTGCTCGTCGACCTCGCCATCGACCGGCTGGGCCGCCGCGGGCTGCCCGCCTTCTTCCTGAACGCCGTCGGTGGCCTGATCGCCACGGCGGTCGCCCTGGCGCTGGTCGCCGCCGACATCGGCGTCCGCCCGTCGCTCGTGGTCGCCGGCGGGATCGTCCTGCTGCTGCCCGGTGTCACGCTCGTCGGCGCGGTGCACGACGCCATCACGGGCTTCTACGTGACGGCGAGCGCGCGGGCCTTCGAGACGTTCCTGCTCACCGCCGGGATCATCAGCGGGGTCGCGGTCGGCCTGTCGATCGGCGTGCGGCTCGGCGTCCCGGTCGCGATGTGGGACCCGCCGTCCGGCGGCCTCGGCGACGTACCGCTGCAGCTCGCCGCCGCGGCTGCGATCTCGGCCTCCTTCGCCGTCGCCAACCACGCCCCCCGGCGCACCCTGCCCCCGGCCGCGGCCGCCGGCGCGCTCGGCTGGGCGGTCTTCGTCGGGCTGGACGCGCTGCGGCTCTCGGTCACCATCGCGACCGCGGCCGCCGCCGTCGTCATCGGCCTGGGCGCGTTCGCCCTGGCCGGCCGGCAGCGCGTCCCCGCGCTGGTCTACGTCGCCGCCGGGATCATCCCCCTGCTGCCCGGGCTGGTGATCTACCGAGGCCTCCGCCGGCTGACCGAGGGCGACACGATCGGCGGGATCACCCTGCTGGGGACGGCGATCACCATCGGCCTGGCCCTCGCCGCGGGGTCGCTGCTCGGCGAGTACGTGGCGCAGGCCCTGCGGCGGACCCGCCTTCCCGGCGAGCGGCGCCTGACCGGCCTGGTCCAGGCCCGCGCGGCACGCCCGAGGAGCCGCCCGCAGCGCGCGGGCCAGACGGCGCACACCTGACTCCGCGGACCCGTGTGAACGGTGGGACAGGCCGCGGCGGGGGCCGTGCGCGCCTCCGGCTCCGCCGCTCGCGCCGGACCTACAGTCCGGCTCGTGGCGGGGAACGGGGCGGCGAGCAGGTTCGTCGGTGACCCGCAGCCGGTGGAGATCCACCACCGCGGGATCTGGTACTCCGGCGAGCTGCTCGGCTGGCGGCACACGCCCGACGGCCGGGTCTCCGCGCGCGTGCGCTGCACCGTCGACGGGCTGCGGCACTCGACGTGGAAGGACCTCGCCGAGCTGCGCCTGCCCGATCCGGCGCACCCGCCGCGGCGCGAGCCGTTCCCGGCGGCGCCGGCCCGGCCGCTGCGCACCGGGGCGCCCGTCCCCGACCAGGACCGCACCCGACCGCACACGCTCCTCGCCGCGCTGACCACCCGGCCCCGCCCGCCCGCGCACGCGGTCACGCCGCCGGCCGCCGAGCCCGCCGTCCCGACGCCGGGTCGGGCACACGACGCCGGCGCGGCCCGCCGGCCGCGCCCCACGCCGTACCGCCGGACGCCCCGGCAGGAGGCCCACCGGTCGCGCGAACCGCTCGACGTCGGTGAGCGCCTCGGCCCGCGCTGAACCGGCGCCGCGCCCCGAGCACGACGAAGGCCCGGTCCCTGGGGGACCGGGCCTTCGTGGTGGTAGCGGGGACAGGATTCGAACCTGCGACCTCTGGGTTATGAGCCCAGCGAGCTACCGAGCTGCTCCACCCCGCGTCGGTAGAACCAGCGTACCAGCTCCCGGGGTGGGTGGGCGCCCGGGGGCACCCACCCACCCGCGAGACGGGGGTCAGTCGGCGGCGTCGGCTGCGGCCTGGGCCTCCTGGTAGGCGGTCACGGCCTCCTGCAGGTCCTCGAGCGCCTGACCCTGACCGGCGAAGTCACCCGCCCGCTGGGCGTCGGCGAGCGCGGCCAGGGCCGCGTTCATGTCCGCCACCGCGTCCGCCAGCACCGTGGCGGTCGGGGTGTCCCCGCCGCCGTTCGCCGGCGGCTCGGCCGGCGCCGGGTCCTCCGGTGCCGGCGTCTCGGGCAGGTCGCCGGACGCGTCGCCGTCGGCACCGGTGTCGTCGTTGTCGGTGGCCGATTCCCCGGCCCCCGGCCCGAAGACCTGGTCCAGCGCCTGGGCGAGGGTGTCGGCGTAGCCCACCCGGTCGCCGTAGTTCACCAGCACCTTGCGCAGCAGCGGGAAGGAGTTCTCCCCGGTGCCCTCGACGTAGAGCGGCTCGACGTAGAGCAGGCCGCCGTCGCCGATCGGCAGGGTGAGCAGGTTGCCGAACACCGGTGTGGAGTCCGCGCTCCGGAACAGGTTCAGGTCACGCGCGACCTCGTCGTTGGTGTTGAACGACTGCTGCACCTGCTGGGGTCCGCGGAAGGGCGTGTTGCCCGGGAGCCTGAGCACCTGCAGCTGCCCGTAGGTCTCCGCGTCGCTGGACGCCGAGACGAACGCCGAGAGGTTCTGCCGGTTGAAGGCGTTCAGCGCGCTCGTCAGCTGGAACGACGCGCCCTCCTCGCCGGGCCGCTCCGCCAGGATGTAGTACGGCGGCTGGGCCTGGTCGGTGTTCTGCGTCGGGTCGTCCGGGATCTGCCACCGGTCGTTGCCGCTGTAGAAGTTCTGCGGGTCGTCGACGTGGTAGCGCGTCAGGATGTCCCGCTGCACCTTGAACAGGTCCTCGGGGTAGCGGATGTGGTCCACCAGCCCCTCGGGCATCTCGTCCCTGGGCAGCACGACACCGGGGAAGGCCTTCATGAAGGTCTTGAGGACGGGGTCCTCGGTGTCCCACTCGTACAGCCGCACCGTGCCGTCGTAGGCGTCGACCGTCGCCTTCACGGAGTTGCGGATGTAGTTGAAGGTCTCGTTCGGCAGCGCCGTCGTCCCGGTGCCGGTGAGGGCGTCGGCCGCGGCCTCGCCCAGCTGCATCTGCTCGGCGTAGGGGTAGGAGTCCGACGTCGTGTAGCCGTCGAGGATCCACTGGATCTCGCCGTCGATGACCGCCGGGTAGGGGTCGCCGTCGATCTCGAGGAACGGCGCGACCTTCTGCACCCGCTCCCGCGGGTCGCGGACGTAGAGGACCTTGGACTCCTCGTTGACCGCGCTGGAGAGCAGGAAGTTGCGCTCCCGGTAGTGGATGGCGAAGGCCAGCTGGCGGAAGAAGCTGCCGATCTCGACGCCACCCTCGCCGTCGTAGGTGTTGTTGATCTGCCGCTCGTCGGACCCGCCTTCGGGCAGGTCGAACTCGCGCGGCTCGGTGCCCTCGGGGGCCCCGACCACCGAGTACACGTCCTGGCCGTTGATCTGGATCAGCTCGCCGTAGTAGATGCGCGGCTGCTCGACGTCGATGTTGCCGCGGGTCGGCAGGTCGCGGGTGGTGAACCGGGGCTCGCCGCCCTCCTGGCCGGCGACGACCTCGTTCGCCGGCGCTGCCACGAAGCCGTTGCCGTGGGTGTAGACGGTGTGCCGGTTGATCCAGGTGTCCTGGTTCTCCGACAGCCCCGAGCTGTTCAGCTCGCGGACCGCCACCACGTAGTCGCGGGTCTCGCCGTCGATCGTGTACCGGTCGATGTCCAGCTTCTCCGGGAAGCCGTACACGTTGCGGATCTGCTGCCGCGCGGTGAACGTGTCGGAGAGGACGTTCGGGTCCAGCAGGCGGGCGTTCGGGATGGTCTCGGAGTCCGCCCGCAGGTCGGCCAGTGCCGCCTCGGGGTCGACCTCGTCGCCGGTCGCGTCCTGCGCGTAGTCGACGTAGTCGATCTCGGCGAGGTCGTAGGCGTCCCGCGTCGCCGTGATGGCCCGCTCGATGTAGGGCTCTTCCTTCTCGTTGGCGCTGGGGCCGACGACGAACTGCTGGACGATCGCCGGGTACGCGACGCCGATCACCAGGCTGGAGACCAGGAGCAGGACCAGGGCGGCAGCCGGCAGCAGGAAGTTGCGGACGACGATGTTGGCGAAGAACGCGAGGGCGCAGACGGCCGCCACGAAGACCAGGATCGTCTTGGGCGTCAGCAGCGCGTTCACGTCGGTGTAGCTGGCGCCGGTGAAGACGTCACCGCGGTTGGAGTAGACCAGCCCGTACCGGTCCAGCCAGTAGGCGACGGCCTTGAGGGCGAGGAAGACGCCCAGCAGCACCGAGAGCTGCACCCGTGCGGCGCCGGTCAGCTTCTGGCCGGGGGTCTGCAGCCGCAGCCCGCCGAACACGTAGTGGGTCAGCAGCGAGCCGATGAGCGCCAGGATGACGATCGCGAACCCGAAGCCCAGCAGCAGCCGGTAGAAGGGGTAGTCGAAGACGAAGAACGACAGGTCGACGCCGAACTGCGGGTCGGTGCGCCCGAAGTCGGTGCTGTTGCGGAACGACAGCCACGTCTCCCAGCTGCTCTGCGCGGTGAACCCGGCGAAGAGCCCGAGGACGACGGCGATGCCGGTGAGCACCAGGCCGCGGCGCGGCTCGAGGGACTGGCGGTAGCGCTCGAGGTTCTGCTGCTCGAGCGACATCGGCCGGAACGTGGGGCGGAAGCGGTAGGCCAGGTACATGGCCAGCGCGGTGAGCCCACCGGTGGCCACGCCCGCGACGGCGAAGAGCAGCGCGCGGGACTGGAGCTCGGTCCAGAACACCTCGGTGAAGCCGGTCTCGTCGAACCACAGGTAGTCGACGTAGACGTTGGTGAGGGTGCCGACGGCGGTGAACAGCACCAGCAGCACGGCGATGGCGCCGATGACCAGCTTCGCGCGCCGCGACAGCGCCGGTACCGGCACGGGGGGCCGCATGGCCACGAGCGGTCTCCTTCAGTTGCAGGCGTGGCCATCGGCCACGCGGTGATCGACCGCGGGGGGTCGGGTTGTGCTGCGCCGGGCATGCCCGACCTCATGGACAACGCACCGGACGCCCCGGGGTTCCCGGGCGTGCGTCGCGGCACGGACCAGGATGCCCCGGTTCAGCAGCCCTCCGGTGTCCGGCCGGCGCGGACGTCGGCCAGGGCCGCCAGCGCGTCGTCCAGCGTGGCGACCCGCGCCATCGGCACGCCGGCGTCAGGGGCGGCCAGCGCCTCGGCGCAGTTGGCGGCCGGGACCAGGAAGAGCTCGGCGCCGATCTCCCGGGCGGCGACCATCTTCAGCGGGATCCCGCCGATGGGGCCGACGTTCCCGTCGAGGTCGATCGTGCCGGTGCCCGCGATCACCGCGCCGCCGGTCAGGTCCTCCTCCCCCACCAGCTCGAGGATGCCGAGGGTGAGCATGAGGCCGGCGGAGGGGCCGCCCACGTCGGCGACCTGGATGTCGACGTCGAACGGCGCGTACGGCTGGTCGAGCACGTTGATGCCCAGCATCGACCCCTCGCGCCCCTCGGCCGCCTGCGTGGTGACCGTCGCGGTGCCCGGCTCGCCCAGGCGCGTGTAGCCGATCGTGACCGGCGTCCCGGGCGGGATGCCGGCGAGGACGTCGGCCAGCACCTCGGTGTCGGGTACCGGACGGCCGTCGACCGTCTCCAGGGCGTCGCCCTCCTCCAGCGCCCCCTCCGACGGGGACTCCTCGGGCACCTGCCGCACCACGACCTTCTGCGGGTAGCCGAGCTCGCCCAGGGCGACGCTCTCCGCCGCCGCCTCGGAGGTGAGGAACGCCTGGCGGTTGACCTCCCGGGTCTCCTCCTCGCTCCGGTCGGGCGGGTACACCGACTCCTCGGGGACGACGCTCACCTCGTCGTCGAACCAGCCGCGCACGGCCTGCACGAGGCTCAGGCCGCCACGGCTCACGCCGACGGTGGTCAGGGCCAGGTCGCCCTCGACGTCGTTGCGCTCCCGGCCCTCCACCGCGATGATCGGCTCGCCGTCGATCTCGCCGAGCGTGTCGAACGTGGGGCCCGGGACCTGCGCGACGTAGGGCACCGGCACGCTGGTGCCCAGCACGCCGAACAGCAGCAGGAGCACGGCACCCACGCTCAGGACGGCGTTGCGACGGGTCACGAGGGGCGAGCCTAGAACCCCTCCCTGGACGGCGCCGTCGCCCCCGAGGCCCTCGGCCCCGTCCGGCAGCCCCGCCCCGGGAGCCAGCCGCCCGGGGCGAACGGGTCCCCCGGGGGAAGATCGCACGTCTACCGTGGACGCATGAGCGACGTCCCGTTCGGCTTCGGCCCTCCTGACCGCGACCCCGAGCGCCGCGAGCCCGGCCGCGGTGACCAGGGAGGCGACCCGTTCGGCCTCGGTGCCCTGTTCGGCGGCATGGCCGGCGGCGGCTCCCCGGAGGACGTGCTCGGCAAGATGCCGCTCTTCGCGGAGCTGCAGAAGCTCATGAACTGGTCGGGTGGCCCGGTCAACTGGGACCTCGCCCGGCAGGGTGCGATCAGCCAGCTCGCGGCCGGGCACCAGCCGTCGTCGGAGCAGGAGCGCACCGCGACCGCGGAGTCGCTGCGGCTCGCCGACCTCTGGCTGGACCAGGTCACCGAGCTGCCGTCGGGCATCGAGCGCACCGCCGCCTGGTCGCGGGTCGAGTGGGTGGAGCAGACCCAGCCCGCGTGGGCGGCGCTCATCGACCCGCTGGCCGAACGGGTGGTGTCGGCGATGACCAGCGCCCTCCCGCAGGAAGCGGCGATGTCCTTCGGTCCGATCGCCGGGATCATGGGCCGCATGGGCGGCATGATGTTCGGCGCCCAGGTGGGCCAGGCCCTCGGCTCGCTGGCCGGCGAGGTGCTCACCAGCACCGACGTCGGCCTGCCGCTCGCGCCCCCCGGCACCGGCGTGCTCGTGCCGCAGAACCTGGCGGCGTTCGCCGAGGGCCTCGACCGCCCGGCCGACGAGGTCCGGCTCTTCGTGGCGCTGCGGGAGGCGGCCTCCCAGCGGCTGTTCGCCCACGTCCCGTGGCTGCGCCAGCAGCTGCAGGACGCCGTGCACGCCTACGCCCGCGGCATCACCATCGACCGCGAGGCGATCGAGCGGGGCATCAACGAGGCCATGGCCGGTGGCATGGGCGCGGGCCTGGACCCCGGCGACCCCGAGAGCATCCAGCGCCTCCTCGGCAGCGGAGTGCTCGAGCCCGAGGAGACCCCCGAGCAGCAGATGGCGCTGCGCCGCCTGGAGACGCTGCTCGCCCTGGTCGAGGGCTGGGTGGACGCGGTCGTCGCGGCCGCCGCGGCCGACCGGCTGCCGGGGCACGACGCCCTGGCCGAGACGATGCGCCGCCGCCGGGCCTCCGGCGGCCCGGCGGAGCAGACCTTCGCCACGCTCGTCGGGCTGCAGCTGCGGCCGCGCCGGCTGCGCGACGCGGCGACCGTCTGGGGCGCCATGGGTCAGCAGCACGGCAGCGCGGACCGCGACCGCCTGTGGTCCCACCCCGACCTCCTGCCGACGTCGGAGGACCTGGACGAGCCGCTGGACTTCGTCGCCCGCCAGGGTCTCGACGACGAGCTCGCCGCGCTGAACGCCGACGACGCCGAGCGGGCGCCGAGGCGGCCGGGCGACGACGAGGGCGAGGACCGGCGGGAGCTGGGCGGCGAGGGCTAGCCGCTCACCCGTCGACGTCGGACGGGGGTTCGGCCCCGGCCGCACCCGCGGTCGCGGCCAGCTCGACGCCCTCGAGGAAGCCGCGCGCCCGCTCGGCGCGGGGGTACTGCGCCACCAGCGCCCAGAAGCGCTCGTCGTGCCCGGGCTCGATCAGGTGCACCAGTTCGTGCACGAGCACGTAGTCGACGACGTACTCGGGCATCGACTGCAGCCGGCTGGAGAGCCGGATGGTCCGGTCGGCCGGCGTGCAGGAGCCCCAGCGGCGGTGCTGGTTGTCCACCCAGCGCACGCTCGCCGGCTCGGCGAGGCCGTCGAGGTGGGCGGCCGAGAGCGCGCGCGCCCGCGCCAGCAGCTCGGCGTCACCCCCGAGGGAGCGCTTGCGCCGCTCCTCGCGGGTACGCAGCTTGGCCACCATCTGGGCCACCCAGCGCTGCTCCTCCGCCGGGCTGAAGGCGGCCGGGATGAGCACCACGGTGCGCCCGAGCTCCCGGTAGGCGGTCACCGTGCGCCGCCGGCGGCTGCTCCGCCGGACCTCCACGACGTCGCCGTCCGCCGGTTCAGGCAGGGCGCTCGCATGAGGAGTCGTTCGGGGCACGAGGAGACCGTAGGACACCCGCGGTGCGTGACGCCTGCGCGGAGCCACCCTCTCGGGTGCAGGTCGCACGGACGGTGGACATCGGCACCGCTCCAGCCGGTGACGAGGGCGGCCGGATGGAGGAGATCCACACCCGCACGGGGACGTCTGCGCTGGTGGGCGCGGTGCCGGGCGTCACCGCGGGTGGCCCGTCCCCGACCCGTCCCCCGGTTCCGCACAGCGACACGCCACACCGTCCCCATGGCATCCACAGCCCTGTCCACAGCTGTGGGGAACGTGCTGCCACGGACCACCCCGGGCCCCGCGGCGGAGAGCCCGCCGACGGTCCGCGCCGGCGGCCCCCGGGTAGCGTTCCCGCCCAACGGTGCCCGGCGTGCGAGCCGAGGCGCCCCGGAGACGAGGAGATCCCGTGGCGGAGAGCTACAACGGCTACTGCGTGAAGTGCAAGGAGAAGCGCGACTTCGACGGCGAGGTCAAGGTGAGCGAGTCCGGTCGGCGCATGGCCCAGGGCACCTGCCCCGTCTGCGGCACCAAGATGAACCGGATCCTCGGCAAGGCCTGAGGCATCCGCGGCGGCGCCCCGGGGCGGGGCGCCGCCGTCGTCGTCCGGGGGCCTGTGGACGACGGCGCCCTCCCCGCCCGAGGGCTGCCACCCTGCGGGGGTGAGCGACAACGCCCATCCCCTCCTCCCCGCGGCGATCCCGATGCTCGCCGGCGACGCCGGGAGCGTCCAGGTCGGCGGGGTCGACTCCACCGACGGTCTGCTCCTCCTGCAGCCGGCCGCGGGGCTGGTGCCCGCGCTCCGCGCCCTGGACGGGCGGCGCTCGCGACGGGCCGTCCGTGCCGAGGCCGCCGGCGAGGGTCTGCCGGCGGGGCTCGTGGACGCGGCGGTCGACGCGCTCAGGTCCGCCGGGCTGGTCCGCGACCTGGACCCCGCCGACCTGCTCGCGATCGGGCCCGGCCCGGCCGCGGCCGCACGCGCGGCGGTGGAGCTGCCGGCGGCGGGCTCCTCGCCCGGTGCGGCCGGCTGGCGCGCGCGGCGGCGGGCCACCGTGGTGGTCGAGGGCGCCACGCGCGTCGGCACCCCGCTGGCCGCCGTCCTGGCCGCGAGCGGGATCGGGCGTGTCGTGGTCCGCGACCCGGGTGTCGTCACCGCGGCCGACGCGGTCGTCGGTGGCCTGACCGCCGCCGACGAGGGGCGGCCCCGCGCGGTTGCGGCGGCCGACGCGGTCCGCCGCGCCAGCCCGCAGACCGATCTGGGGCCGCTCCCACCCGGCCTCCGCCCCGACGTCGTCGTCCTCACCCGGCCGTGGGCGGCCTCCGACCCGCTGGTCCCCGAGGTGCCGGGCCCGCACCTGGTCGCCACGGTGCGCGGGGAGACCGGCGTCGTCGGGCCGCTCGTGGTCCCGGGCGCCAGCAGCTGCCTGCGCTGCGGCGACCTGCACCGCCGGGACGCCGACCCGCGCTGGCCCCGGCTGGCCGCCCAGCTGACCGCCACCGAGCCCCCGCCCAGCGGCGCCACGCTCACCTGCCTGCTCACGGCCGTGCTGGCCGCCGGCCAGGTGCTGGCCTGCGTCGACGGGCGCGGCACACCGGTCACCCTCGGGGGCACGGTCGAGCTGCGCCCGCCCGACCTGGTGCCCCACCTGCGGCGGTGGCCCCCGCACCCGGACTGCGGCTGTGGCGCGGCGGCGGCCGCGGACGACCCGTCCGAGCAGGGTGCGGGCCGCCCTCCCGGCGGGACCCCGGCCAGTCGGGCGACAATGGTCACCGAGCGAGCTCTCGGGCTCACCGGACACGACACGGCGCCGTTCCACCCGGCCGCCGGCGAGGAGGACGCGTGAGCGACGAGCGACCGGTGATGCCCCGGGGGTCGGTCGGGCGAACGGCACGGCTGGCGTCCCTCCCCCTGGGGGCCGCGGGCCGCGCCACGATGGGCTTCGGCAAGCGCCTGTCCGGGCAGTCGGCGGACACGGTGAACGCCGAGCTGCAGCAGCGCACCGCCGAGCAGCTGTTCGCCGTGCTGGGGCAGCTCAAGGGCGGCGCCATGAAGCTCGGCCAGACGCTCTCGGTGTTCGAGGCCGCGGTGCCCGAGGAGATGGCGGCGCCGTACCGGGAAGCCCTCACCAAGCTGCAGGAGGAGGCGCCCCCGATGCCGGTGCGGACCGTTCACGCGGTCCTCGCCCAGCAGCTGGGTGGCACGTGGCGCCAGCGGTTCGCCGAGTTCGACGACGCCCCGGCCGCCGCCGCCAGCATCGGGCAGGTGCACCGCGCCACGTGGCGGGACGGCCGTGACGTCGCGGTGAAGATCCAGTACCCCGGCGCGGCGACGGCGCTGATGAGCGACCTCAACCAGCTGGCCCGGTTCGCCCGGCTGTTCGCCGCCGTCTTCCCCGGGCTCGACGTCAAGCCGCTCATCGCCGAGCTCAAGGCCCGCGTGGTGGAGGAGCTGGACTACGGCCTGGAGGCCGACGCCCAGCGGGCGTTCGCCGCCGCCTACGCCGGGGATGCGGAGATCGCCGTCCCCCGGGTGGTGGCCAGCGCTCCCAAGGTCGTCGTCTCCGAGTGGATCGACGGCACCCCGCTCTCCCGGATCATCGCCACGGGCAGCCGGGAGCAGCGCGACCGCGCCGGCCGGCTGCTGGCCACCCTGCACTTCTCCGCGCCGCAGCGCGCCAGGCTGCTGCACGCCGACCCGCACCCGGGCAACTTCCGGATCCTGCCCGACGGCCGCCTCGGCGTCATCGACTTCGGCGCGATCGCCCGGCTGCCCGACGGGCACCCCGAACCGATCGGGCGGCTGCTGAACTGGGCGCTGGACGGCCGCGCGGCGGAGGTGCTCGCCGACCTGCGGACCGAGGGGTTCGTGCGGCCCAGCGTGGACGTCGACCCCCAGGCGGTGCTCGACTACCTGCGCCCCCTGCTGGAGCCGATCGCCGGTCACCACTTCCACTTCACCCGGGCCTGGATGCAGGAGCAGGCCATGCGGATCGGCGATCCGCGGACCGAGGCCAACCGGCTGGGCCGGCAGCTCAACCTGCCACCGGCCTACCTGCTCATCCACCGGGTCTCGATGGGCTCCATCGGGGTGCTCTGCCAGCTCGACGCGGCGGCCGACTGGCGCGCGATCCTGGAGGAGTGGCTTCCCGGGTTCAAGAAGTAGCTGTCGGGGGCCGGACGACGATCGTCCGGCCCCCGACAGCGGAGGGGTCGTCCCGAGGCTCGCCCCGAGCGTGCGAGGGGTGAGGAGGACGGCGGCCCCGTCCCGAGGCTCGCCCCGAGCGTGCGAGGGGTGAGGAGGACGGCGGCCCCGTCCCGAGGCTCGCCCCGAGCGTGCG